>NZ_JARESV010000011.1:0-227912 GCF_046026985.1 Paraburkholderia sp. RL18-101-BIB-B | reverse complement strand
ATGAATTCAAGGAAAGGCCAACACCGCGAAGACCACAGCCAAATCAAATCGCTGCGGCGAACGAAAAACCTTCAACTGCCGGCGACAGCCGCTCCACCCGCAGAAGGACAAGGCGGCGTAGCTACAGCCGCAACTTTGCCAGCGGACGCACCCTTACCCTGCGGAGCCGAAGCCGCCATAGCCTGCACAGCCGAAGCAACTTGCGCGGAGATTTCCTGCAACGCCCGCCGATGCCCCTCAACCAGCGCGTCATACCCACCGCTAACCGGCTCACTCACCACACTCCGGCAAGTCATCACCGCAGTACTGCGCACGGCCCGCACACTCCACACCGCATCGATCAACGCATGCGAACCGGGCCATGACTCGAACCGCTGCACATTCATGCTGACCCGATACACCGGCGTCCCATCCGGATAAGCGGTCCCATACACATCGATCGTGTTGAGCTGCTGCGTCAGACTCGTCGACAAAGCCCGGCGGATCTCGTCGCCCGGCAGCGAGGCCCAGCGCTCTTCTTCGAGCACTTTGACCTGCGTCGGTCCCGTCTGCACGACCAGCTGATTCTTCGACACCTGCGGCGGCACGTCGATCGGCGCAACTTCGATCAGCCACGCCGGCGCGGCCGAGGTCCGGGCACTGACCGGCGCGACGGAGCCGGAAGTACTGTCGGCCCCCAGCGTATAAAAGCGGCTCGAAGGCGACGAGCACGCCGCCAGCGCCACGAGTCCGGCCAGAGCGCCGGCAACAAAAGCGCCGCGCACGAGCCCGCGCGGCGGGCGGGGGAGCCGGGCAAACATCATGGTTTATCTCCTGATTTACCGCGCAACAGCGATTCGGGGTGACGCTCCAGATAATCCGACAGCGCATTCAGCGACTGCAATGTGCGCGTCAATTCCTGCAACGCCTGATGAACATCCGACTGCAACGGCGAATCCTGCTGCAACGTCGCCTCGGCCGAACCGAAGGTCTGCTTCGCCGCCGCGAGCGTGTCGCGAGCCTGCGGCACGACTTCCTTGTCGAGTCGTGTGAAGAGCTGATCGGCGTTCTTCAGCGCGCTGTTGAGGTTGTTGCCGATCTGGTCGAACGGCACCTTGTCGAGCTTCTTCGCAATGTCGGCGACCTGAAGCTGCAACTCGTCGAGCGTGTTCGGAATCGTCGGCAGTTCGAGCGGATCGCTCGCCACGTCGACGGTCGCCGGCGGCGCCTTCGGGAAGATATCCAGCGCCACATACAACTGGCTCGTGATCAGATTGCCGGTGCGCAACTGGCCGCGCAAACCGTGCTTGACGAGCTGTTGCAAGAGCGTTTGACCGGCGAGCGTGCCCGGCACCGGCGCGGTCTCGCGGAAGCGCTTGCCGAGACGGTCGGGGTACAGGTTCATGGTCACCGGCATCGTGAAGCTGCGCGTTTTCGGATCGTAGTCGATGCTGATGTTGGTCACCTGGCCCAGCACGATGCCGCGGAAATCGACCGGCGCGCCGACCGACAGCCCACGCAGCGACTGGTTGAAATTCATCACTACGCGCAACGGCACGCCATCCGGTTCGCGCATCGCATCCGCTTCGTCGGAGCCGAGCCGGAACGTCATGTTGTTCGGCGCCTGCGCGCCCACGCCTTGACCCGGCGGCGACTGGAACGACAAGCCGCCCACGATCACCGTGGCCAGCGACTGCGTGTTCAGCTTGAAGCCGCTGGAATCGAGCCGCAGATCGACGCCGCTTGCATGCCACCAGCGCGAATTGGTGCCGACGTACTGGTCGAACGGCGCGGACACGAAGACCTGCATGGTCACGCCGGTGCCGTCCTTGTCGAGCGAGAAGCCGACCACCTGGCCGACCTGCACGCGCCGGTAGAAGATCGGCGAGCCGATGTCGATCGAGCCGAGCGAGTCGCCGTGCAGGACGAACTGGTGGCCCTTCTGGTCGCCGGTGATCGGCGGCGGCGTTTCGAGGCCGACGAAATTCTTCTCGCTATCCGGCGAGTGCCCGGCGTCCGCACCGATGTACGCGCCCGAGAGCAGCGTAGTGAGACCCGACACGCCGCTCGCGCCGACGCGCGGCCGCACCACCCAGAAACGCGAATCCTTGACCGCGAAATCTTCGCCTTCCTTGGTCAATTGCACCTGCACCAGCACGTGGGACAGATCTTTCGACAGCGTGATGGTCTTCACCGAGCCGACGTCGACGTCCTTGTACTTCACCTTGGTCTTGCCGGGTTCGAGGCCTTCGGCGCTGATGAAGCTGATCGTGATGGTCGGGCCTCTTTGGGTCACCGATTTGATCACGAGCGCGATGCCGATCAGCGCGGCGATCAGCGGAATCACCCAGACGAGGGAAGGCAGCCAGCGGCTGCGCGGCTCAATTTCAGGGTCTGGGAGTTGGGGCGGAAGCTTCGGTCCGTTCGAATCGTTGCGCGGCGCATCGGAGGCGGGCGTCGGTTCTTGCGGGCTAGTCATGTTTGAGATCCTGAGGTTTTTGGGTACTGCCGTTCACGCCGCCTTCCACGTCATCCCAGATGAGTCGGGGATCGAATTGCATGGAGGCCATCATGGTCAGAATCACCACCGAACCGAAGGCGATCGCCCCGGGGCCGGCCGTAATGACGGCAAGCGATTTGAAGCGCACCAGCGCGACGGTCAGCGTGACGACGAATACGTCGAGCATCGACCAGCGCCCGATCCGCTCGACCATCCGGTAAAGCGTGGTGCGCTGGTCGGGCCGCCAGCGCGAATGGCGCTGCGCCGTGACGGTGAGCAGCACGAGCACGCTCAGCTTGAGCATCGGCACCATGATGCTGGCGATGAACACGATCACCGCCAGCGGCCAGTCGCCCGAGGTCCAGAAATAGACGACGCCGCTCATGATGGTGTCGTCTTCGGAACCGAGCAGCGACGAGGTGTGCATCACCGGCAGCAGATTCGCGGGAATATACAGGAGCGCGGCGGCGATCAGCAGCGCCCAGGTGCGCATGAGGCTGTCGGGGTTGCGCGAGTGCAGGCGCGAGCCGCAGCGTCCGCAGTGCTGCGGCGTGACGGAGCGGATGCGCGGTTCGACGCGTCCGCACGCATGACAACTGAGCAGGCCCGCGCGTTTCGCGGTGACGTATTTCATGGCGTGCTCATCCTCGGCGTGGCACCGGTGGCGCCGGCGGCGCGGCCGACGGCAAGGCGGACGGTGCAGTCTGCACGTCGGGCGCTGCCGCGGCGTGCACCTCGGGCGGCGCGGGCGGTCCGGCGACCGAACTGACGGCGGCCGCCGCGCTATCGGCGGAGGTGCGCGGCAGCGGCCGCTGGTTGAGGGCGCCGAGTTCGTCGGCGAGGTCCCACAGAATGCGCGGATCGAACGTGACCACCACCGCGAACATCAGCGTGAGCACGCCGAACGCGAACAGCGCCGCTTCCGGAATCACGCGCGCGAGGCTGACCATCTTCACGATCGTGATCAGCACGCCGAGCATGAACACTTCGATCATGCCCCACGGGCGCACGAACTGAATGGCGCGCAGCACCTGGTTGAAGGCGGGCGGCACATAGCCTGCGCGCAGCGGGATCAGCACATAGAGCAGCGCGACGAGCTCGGTCAGCGGAAACAGAATGGTCGAGCAGAACACCATGATCGCGACAATCTGCATCTCCTCGCCCCACAGCGCGACGAGCGCGCCGAACAGCGTGGTCTGCGAGGTAATGCCGTTGGCTTCGAGTTCGACGATCGGGAAGCCCTGCGCGATCAGGAAAGTGATCAGCGCGCCGAGCGTCATCGCGCTGATGGCGTCGAGCTTGCGGGACACGCCGCGATAGAGCGTCGCTCCGCAACGCGGACAGCGCGCGACCGTGCGCCCGACAAGCCGCGGCTTGCGGAACAGCGTATCGCATTCATGGCACGCGATCAGATTGTCATGGTCCATAGGGCAAAGGGCCGACGGTGTGAGGGGAAGCGTGCAATGCCCGTTCTATGGCAGGTCTGATAAAAGGGTGGGGTAATAGTACCAAAACGCGCCCGGCCGTCGCACAGACAGTCGCACGGGCTGCGGACCGTGGGCCGGGACGGCCTTTTCGGCGGACGGTTGATCCTACATGGATTCGGTATAACTCTGACAGCCTCCGTCCCCAATTGTTCAATATGGGGCCATGTCGCTGGAGCGGCCGGTCGGCGGCATATCAGCGGGCCGCAGCCAGTTTTTTCCGATTGGGGTAGCATGGCCGCCTTGGCGCGTGCCGCAGCAGGCATGGTCCGATCGTACGCGCCGATGCGCTGCGCATCGGTACCTGGAATAGCAGTACGGGCTGCGCCGTTAACCTCACTTAGCTTGCGTTGACCTGTCATGGCACTCAATCCTTCATTCAGCAGCCGGGAGTCGTACACGCGGACTGCCATCGCCTTGCATTGGCTGATCGCGTTGCTGATCGTGTGCGGCTTCGCGCTCGGCTGGGTGATGACCGATATCCCGGGCTTCACGCCCACCAAGCTGAAGTACTTCTCGTGGCACAAATGGATCGGTGTGACGGTGTTCGCGCTCGCCGTCCTGCGCATTCTGTGGCGCGCCACGCACGCGGCCCCCGTGATGCCGCGCCGCATGCCGGTCTGGCAGCGCGGCGCCGCGCATCTCGTGCACCTGCTGCTGTACGTGCTGATGATCGCGATTCCCGCCTCGGGCTATCTGTATAGCTCGGCGGCCAACATACCGGTGGTGTACCTCGGGCTGATTCCGCTGCCGCGCCTGATTGCGCCGGACCCGCATCTCAAGGAACTCCTGAAGAACGTGCACATCACGCTGAATTACACCTTGCTCGTGCTGGTCGCGTTGCACGTCGCGGCCGCGCTCAAGCATCAATGGCTGGATCGCGACGGCCTGCTCTCGCGCATGCTCCCTTTCCTCAAATAAGGACAACCATGAAGGTCTCGTTTTATCGCTACATGCTCGCCGCTTTCGCCGCGACCTCGCTGACGGTGGCCGGCAGCGCTCTCGCGCAAGTCGACGTCGCAAAGAGTTCGGTGACGGCCACGTCGAAGCAGATGAACGTGCCGGTGGAAGGCAAGTTCGGCAAGTTCAACGCGCAGCTCAAGTTCGATCCGGCCAAACCGGCCGACGGCACTGCGCAGCTCAGCATCGACGTGGCCAGCTACGATCTCGGCGACGAAAGCTACAACGACCAGGTGCGCGGCAAGGACTGGTTCGACGCGAAGACGTATCCGAGCGCCACCTTCGTCTCGAGCGCGATCGCGCCGGCCGGCGGCAACCAGTTCAAGGTGACCGGCAAGCTGACCATCAAGGGTAAATCGCAGACGGTGGTGGTGCCGGTCACGGTGTCCCAGCAGGGCGCCGTGCAAACCTTCGACGGGTCGCTGCCGATCAAGCGCTCGCAATTCGACATCGGCACCGGCGAATGGAAGGACACCTCCGTGGTCGCCGACGAGGTCGTCATCAAGTTTCATATCGTTGCAGCACATAAGTGACATGTGCCGCGCCGTTCGGGCGCGGCAGCCTTTTTTCCAGAACCCAGGAGCTTGAATTGAAAACATCCATGTTGATCGCCGTCGGCGCGCTGGCTTCTTCTTTCTCGTTCGGCGCGTTCGCGGCCGCGGATACCTATCAGCTCGACCCGACCCACACGTATCCGAGCTTCGAGGCGGATCACTTCGGCGGCCTCTCGGTGTGGCGCGGCAAGTTCACCAAGAGTTCCGGCACGGTCACGCTCGACCGCGCGGCGAAAACCGGCACGGTCGACGTGACGGTCGATCCGGCGTCGATCGAAACGGGCAACGGCAAGCTCGACGAGCATCTGAAGTCGAACGAGTTCTTCGACGTCGCCAAGTATCCGTCGGCGACTTATAAGGGCACCGACATCAAGTTCGACGGCGACAAGCCGGTCGAAGTGATCGGCAACCTGACGATGCACGGCGTCACCAAGCCGCTGAATCTGAAGATCGATTCGTTCAAGTGCATGCCGCATCCGATGCTCAAGCGCGAAGTGTGCGGCGTAGAAGCGAGCGCGCATTTCAGCCGCGCCGACTACGGCATGGATTTCGGCACCAAATACGGCTTCAGCATGGATACCAAGCTGCACATTCAATCCGAAGGCATCAAGCAATAAGGGCCTAACGCGTCTTTTGAGTTGGGCTATTGAGTTGCGCGGCGCATTGCGCCGCAACAAAAAAACCGCTTCGTTCGCTTTTGCGATGAAGCGGTTTTTTCTTGGCCGTCTGACACGCTGGAAGCCTTATTCGGCGGCATAGCGCAATTTCGCACTCGCGTCGTATTAATTTTTCGGGTACATAGAGCGCAGGCACCGTATTGGTTGTGCGCGCATCCAGTCGGGCGTTTCAGGCGTCAGCCAACATGAATAATATTTCGCGCGACTTGGAGATCTGCATGAACGCAACGACGGCAGCAAGCCTGGCGGGGAGCCGGCAGAATTCGTGGCGCGCGGTGATCGCGGCCTCGATCGGTAACGCGCTGGAATGGTTCGATCTGGTGGTGTACGGTTTTTTCGCGGTGATCATCGCGAAGCTGTTTTTCCCGGCCGGTAACGACACGGTCTCGCTGCTCCTCACGCTCGGCACATTCGGCGTGTCGTTCTTCATGCGGCCGCTCGGCGCGATCGTGATCGGCGCATACGCCGACCGCGCCGGCCGCAAGGCGGCGCTCACGCTCTCGATCCTGCTGATGATGGCCGGCACGCTGATTATCGCGATCCTGCCGACCTATCAAAGTATCGGCCTCGCCGCGCCGGTGATTCTCGTGTTGGCGCGTTTGATGCAAGGCTTTTCGGCGGGCGGCGAGTTCGGCAGCGCCACCGCGTTTCTTGCGGAGCATGTGCCGGGGCGGCGCGGCTTCTTCGCGAGCTGGCAGGTGGCGAGCCAGGGGCTCACTACGCTGCTCGCCGCCGGCTTCGGCGTGCTGCTTACCGGCAAGCTGTCGCCCGAACAGATGGGTTCCTGGGGGTGGCGGGTGCCGTTCATTTTTGGTCTGCTGATCGGGCCGGTCGCGTGGTACATCCGCACGAAGCTCGACGAGACGCCCGAGTTTCTCGCGGCCGAAACGACCGAGACGCCGCTGCGCGACACCTTCACCAGCCAGAAGTTGCGTCTGCTGATTGCGATCGGCGTGGTGGTGCTCGGCACGGTGTCGACCTATCTGGTGCTGTTCATGCCGACATTCGGCGTGAAGCAATTGGGATTGGCGCCGTCGGTCGCGTTCGCGGCGATCGCGCTGACCGGTTTGATACAGATGGTGTTCTCGCCGCTGATCGGCCATCTGTCGGACCGGCACGGACGCACCACGATCATGCTGACGTCGGCGCTGCTGCTGCTCATCCTCATCTACCCGGCCTTCGTGTATCTGGTCGCGCATCCGACCTTCGGCACCTTGATCGCCATGCAGATCGTGTTCGGCTTTCTGATGACCGGCTATTTCGCGGCGCTGCCAGGGCTGCTCTCGGAGATGTTCCCGGTGCAAACGCGCACGACCGGCATGTCGCTGGCTTATAACATTGCCGTGACGATCTTCGGCGGTTTCGGGCCGTTCATCATCGCGTGGCTGATCAGCTTCACGGGCTCGAAGGCCGCGCCGAGTTACTACCTGATTTTCGCCGCGATCGTGAGCCTCGTCGCGCTGATGGCGGCGCGGCGTAAGCTAGGCTTTCGCTGAAGCGGACGCCTTCTGACGCTGCTGCGGGATAGAGCAGTGTGATGGCGGAGCAAGGGCGGCGGTAAACGCAAAAGGCCGGTTCGTGATGAACCGGCCTTTTGCATTGCGAGGTCTGAAACTACGCCAGAATCAGACTTGCGCGCCTGCGTTCGGATCGTCGGAATCGGTGCGATCCTTCTTGTCCTTGATCAGGTCTTCGCGCTTCACGCCGAACCACATGGCGAGCGCCGCGGCGACGAACACCGACGAGTAGATACCGAACAGAATACCGACCGTCAGCGCCAAGGCGAAGTAGTGCAGCGTCGGGCCGCCGAACAGGAACATCGACAGCACCATCATCTGCGTACAGCCGTGGGTGATGATGGTTCGCGACATCGTGCTGGTGATCGCGTGGTTGATCACCTCGATCACGGTCAGCTTGCGCTCGCGGCGGAAGGTCTCACGAATCCGGTCGAAGATAACCACCGATTCGTTCACCGAGTAGCCCAGCACTGCCAGCACCGCGGCCAGCACCGACAGCGAGAACTCCCACTGGAAGAACGCGAAGAAGCCGAGAATGATGATCACGTCGTGCAAGTTCGCGATCACGCCGGCCACCGCGTACTTCCATTCGAAGCGGAACGACAGGTAAATCACGATGCCGACCACCACACAGGCCAGTGCGAGCAGGCCGTCGGTGGCGAGCTCCTTGCCGACCTGCGGGCCGACGAACTCGACACGCTGCAGTTGTACCTGCGGAGTCTCGGCCTTCAGCGCGGTCATTACCTGATCGCTCTGTTGCGCGGACGTATAGCCCTGCTTGAGCGGCAGACGGATCAGCACGTCGCGCGAGGTGCCGAAGTTCTGCACCTGGGCGTCGGCATAACCGAGTTTGCCCAGCGTGCCGCGCACCGGCTCCAGCGGCGCGGCGCCCGGATACTGCACTTCGATGACGGTACCGCCGGTGAACTCCACCGACAGATGCAGCCCGCGATGCACTAGGAAGAACACAGCAGCAAGGAACGTCAGCAGCGAGATCGCGTTGAAAATCAACGCACGCTGCATGAACGGAATGTCTTTGCGAAAACGGAAAAATTCCATGGTCTTGTTCTCCGGGACTCAGCGGGATGAACCCGGTTTCTGCGGCGTGCTCGAGGAACCTGTCGACGAACCCGGCGCGTTGCGGCGGCGCACGGTCGGCTTGCCGGCACGTGCTTGCGCGACCGCTGCCTTGGCCTTCGACGGCTTGGCGGCGACCGCGGCGACGGCTTGCGCGGTGTCGGTCGCGGCGTCTTCGCTGCCGAGGTAAGCGGCCGAGCCCGCGGGCACCGTATCCGGACGCCACACCTGGCCGATGGCCAGCGACTTCAGCTTCTTCTTGCCGCCGTACCAAAGGTTGACGATGCCGCGCGAGAAGAACACGGCCGAGAACATCGACGTCAGAATGCCGATACAGTGCACGATCGCAAAGCCGCGCACCGGCCCTGAGCCGAACGCGAGCAGCGCGATACCGGCGATCAGCGTGGTGACGTTCGAGTCGAGAATCGTCGCCCAGGCGTGCGCGTAGCCGTTCTGGATGGCTAGTTGCGGCGGCGCGCCGTGGCGCAGTTCTTCACGTACGCGTTCGTTGATCAGCACGTTCGCGTCGATCGCCATACCGAGCGCGAGCGCGATAGCCGCGATACCCGGCAAGGTGAGCGTGGCCTGCAGCATGGACAGCACGGCGATCAGCAGCAGCAGGTTGACCGACAGGCCGATCATCGAGATCACGCCGAACAGCATGTAGTACGCGATCATGAAGACGGCGATCGCCGCGAAGCCCCACACCACCGAGTGGAAGCCCTTCTTGATGTTGTCCGCGCCGAGGCTCGGGCCGATCGTGCGTTCTTCGATGATGTCCATCGGCGCGGCCAGCGAACCGGCGCGCAGCAGCAGCGCGAGGTCGGCGGCGCCTTGCGGCGTGGCCTGGCCGGTGATCTGGAAGCGGTCGCCCAGTTCCGACTGGATGGTCGCCACCGTCAGCACTTCGCCCTTGCCCTTTTCGAACAGCACCATGGCCATCGGCTTGCCGATGTTGTCGCGCGAGATGCTGGCCACCGCGCGGCCGCCGGCCGAATCCAGACGGATGTTGACGGAAGGACGTTGATGTTCGTCGAAGCCCGCCGACGCGTCGATAATCCGGTCGCCCGTGAAGATGATCTGCTTGCGCAGCAGCACCGGCGTCTGATTGCCTTGCGTGAACAGCTCGTCGCCTGGCGGCACCGGATCGTTCGGATTCGGATGCGTGTTGACCGGATCGGCGAGGCGCGCTTCGAGCGTGGCCGTGCGGCCGATGATGTCCTTCGCCTTCGCCGTGTCCTGCACGCCCGGCAGTTCGACCACGATGCGGTCCGAGCCTTGCTGCTGGATCACCGGCTCGGCCACGCCGAGTTCGTTCACGCGGTTATGCAGCGTGGTGATGTTCTGCTTGAGCGCGGCGTCCTGCACGGCTTTCTGCACCGCCGGCGTGAACGTGCCGACCAGTTGCACGCCGCCGTCCGGGCCGGGCTGCGAGGCCCACTGGAGTTCGCTGATGCCGCGGCCCAGTTGTTTGGTTGCGTTGTCCGCCGTCGCCTGGTCGGCGAAATTGATCACCACCGACTGGTTGACGCGGTTCACGCCGCCGTCGCGGATGTTCTTGTCACGCAGCAGCGTGCGCGCGTCCGAAGCGTCCGAATCGAGCTTCTTGTTCAGCGCGCCGGCCATGTCGACCTGCAGCAGGAAGTGGACGCCGCCGCGCAGATCGAGACCGAGGTACATCGGCAGCGCGTGCAAGGCGGTCAGCCAGCGCGGCGACGCGCTTTGCAGGTTCAGCGCCACGACGAACTGCGGGTCGGTCGGGTCGCTGTTCAGCGACTTCTGCAGCAGGTCCTTCACGCGTAATTGCGTGTCGGTGTCCGGCAGACGCACGCGGATGTTCGCGTTGGTCGCCGAGTTGTCGAAGGTGACGTCGTCCGGCTTGATCTGATTCGCGGCGAGCGCAGCTTCGACCGCCGACAGCGTGGTCGAGTCGAGCTTGACCGTGGCCTTGCCGCTCGACACCTGCACCGCCGGCGCTTCGCCGAACAGATTGGGCAGCGTGTACACGAGGCCGATGACCAGAGCCACCAGCATCACGGCGTATTTCCAGAGGGGGTAGCGATTCATGAGTGGTCCAACGGGAAGGTTGGCTTGGAAGCGATGCGTCCGGCGATGAGCGCGGGCGATTCAGCGTTGGATTGCATAAACCGCCGGCGAGGCCGCGCCGGACGCGAGAGAGCAGGCCTTACAGCGACTTGATCGTGCCCTTCGGGAGAATCGTCGTGACCGACGCTTTTTGCACGGTGATTTCCGTGCCTTCCGAGATTTCGACGCCGACGTAAGCTTCGCCTACCTTGGTCACCTTGCCGACGATGCCGCCATTCGTCACCACTTCATCGCCCTTGGCCATGGCGGCGAGCATGTTGCGATGTTCCTTCTGGCGCTTCATTTGCGGGCGAATCATGATGAAGTACAGCACGCCGAACATCAGGATCAGCGGCAGGAAGCTCATCAGGTTCGATTCAATGCCACCTGTTGCTGTGCCTTGGGCGAAGGCATTGGAAATGAACGACACGTTGGTCTCTCCGTTATAAGTCAAAACGATCAAAAAAATCAGCCGGTTATTCTACCACCGGCCTGACGCGCCTCGGCGCGGCGAATCAGCTTTGCGATCAACCGTTTAAAGCCTTTTTCGCTGCCAGCGAAAGTTGATTGTAAGGTTTTCCTCGCGAGGCGGACGGATTCTTCGGCTGAATCCGTTGCCCCGCGCCGTCATGGCGCCTCGACGGTGCCGCGCGCGCGGTTCTCGTGAAAGCGTTTGCGGAAGGGCTCGAACATTTTCGCGTCGATTGCGTCGCGGATTTCCTGCATCAGTTCGAGGTAGTAATGCAGGTTGTGAATCGTGTTCAACTGCGCGCCGAGGATTTCTCCTACACGATGCAGATGATGCAGGTAGCCGCGAGTGAAATTTCGGCAGGTGTAGCAGCCGCATTGCTCGTCGAGCGGGCGCAGCGAATTCTTGTGCGCGGCATTGCGGATCTTGACATCGCCGAAACGCGTGAAGAGCCAGCCGTTGCGCGCATTGCGGGTCGGCATCACGCAATCGAACATGTCGACGCCGGCGGCGACGCCTGCCACCAGATCTTCCGGCGTGCCGACGCCCATCAGGTAGTGCGGCTTGTTGGCCGGCAGCTTCGGGCCGATGTGGTTCAGCACGCGCATCATGTCTTCCTTCGGTTCGCCGACCGACAGGCCGCCAATCGCCAGACCGTGGAAATCCTTCTCCGCGAGCCCCGCCAGCGACTCGTCGCGCAAGTCGTCGAACATGCCCCCCTGAACGATGCCGAACAGCGCGTTCGGATTGCCCAGCTTGCGGAATTCGTCGATGGAGCGCTGTGCCCAGCGCATCGACATGCGCATCGAATCGGCCGCTTCCTTGTGCGAGGTCGGCACGTTATTGGTCGCGTACGGCGTGCATTCGTCGAACTGCATGACGATGTCGGAGTTCAGCACCTTCTGGATCTGCATCGACACTTCAGGCGACAGGAAGAGCTTGTCGCCGTTGATCGGCGACGCGAACGTGACGCCATCTTCGGTGATCTTGCGCAGATCGCCGAGCGAAAAGACTTGAAAGCCGCCCGAATCGGTGAGAATCGGTTTCTTCCAGCCCATGAAGCCGTGCAGGCCGCCGTGCGCCTCGATCGTTTCCAGACCCGGGCGCAGCCACAGGTGGAAAGTGTTGCCGAGGATGATCTGCGCGTGCATTTCCTCCAGCTCGCGCGGCTGCACGGCCTTCACGGTGCCGTAGGTGCCGACCGGCATGAAAATCGGCGTTTCCACCACGCCGTGATTCAGCGTGACTCGGCCGCGGCGGGCCAGCCCGTCGACGCCGAGTAGTTCGAAATTGAGGCCCTTGTCAGGGCGCTCGAAAGTCGTGTCGTGCGACTGATGACCGTCGGTCATGAAATAACTCCTGCGCTACCGGAGAACAGTCCGGCGCAATGTTGAAACGCCGCCGGAAGGGCTCGCGGCGGCTTGAGGAACTGCAAAAACTGAAGGCGTCTCTGACTTCAAGCGTCGCGCCGCGTGAGCAGCATCGCGTCGCCGTAACTGAAGAAGCGGTAACGCTGCTCGATTGCATGGCGATACGTCTCGCGAATCGTTTCAACGCCCGCGAACGCCGACACGAGCATCAGCAGCGTCGACTTCGGCAGATGGAAATTGGTGACGAGCCGGTCGACCACGCGGAATTTATAGCCCGGTGTGATGAAAATGTCGGTTTCCGTACTGGCGGCGGCAAGCGGCCGGCCCGCGGCTTCGGCGTCGCGCGCGGCGGCTTCGAGCGCGCGCATCGAGGTCGTGCCCACCGCGATCACGCGGTTGCCGCGCGCGCGGGTCGCCGCGATCTTGTCGGCGAGCGATTGCGGCAGGTGATACCACTCGCTGTGCATCTTGTGTTCGGCGAGATTCTCGACCCGCACGGGCTGGAACGTGCCCGCGCCGACGTGCAGGGTCAGCGTCGCGCGTTCCACGCCTTTGGCGTCGAGGCGGGCCAGCAGCGCGTCGTCGAAGTGCAGGCCGGCCGTGGGCGCGGCGACCGCGCCCGGATTCTGCGCGAACACCGTTTGATAGCGGGTTTCGTCGGTCGCGTCGGGATCGTGCTCGATGTACGGCGGCAGCGGCAGGCGGCCGAACTGCTCGATCAGCGTCAGGCAGTCGCCGGGAAAATGCAGCGTGTAGAACGGCTCGACGCGCTCGCCGACCGTGACGTCGAAAGCATCGGCCAGGCGGATCGTGGTGCCCGGCTGCGGGCTCTTGCTTGCACGAATCTGCGCGAGCGCGGTGCGCTCGCCGGTGAGGCGCTCTACCAGCACTTCGATCTTGCCGCCACTGGCCTTCTGGCCGAGGAAGCGCGCCTTCAGGACTTTGGTATCGTTGAAGACCAGCAGGTCGCCGGCTGCGATGCAGTCGGGCAACTCGGCAAAGCGGCGGTCGATCAGGCGTGCCGGGCCGGTGGCGTCGGCTGGATGATCTACCTCGAGCAGACGGCTGGCGCTGCGCTCGGGCAGCGCGACTTGCGCGATCAGTTCGGGAGGCAGATCGAAATCGAAATCGGAAAGCGTCAACATGCGAACGACTGGAAGCGAAATGAAACTGAATTGAGCCGAAGACGGAGCCGGGCGGCTATGATTGCGGGACGCCAGAGCGGCCCGCGAGCCCGCGCGCTGTATGGCGCCGAACCCTTTGACAGCCGATATTGTACTTGCGAAGCAGCCCATGCCTTTGTCCGACCGCCGATTGCCCTCCGCTACCGATGAAGTGAGCGCCGAGCCCAAGCGCCGCGTCTCGCGGGGCAAGGCGGTGGCGGCGTCAAGCGAAGCAGGCGCGGGCGTGGCGCTGGACCGCGAAACAGTCGTTCCTGACAGCGGCGCAGCGGGTGACGAGCCCGCTGATACATCTGGCGACCAGCGCGCCGGCAAGCCCGCCGACATATTCGGCGACAAACCCGCCGGCAAGGCCGCGCCCAAGGCCTCCGCGAAATCGTCCGCGAAGCCCGCGGCCAAGCCCGCCGAAAAAACCGCCGACAAGCTCGCCAAACTCGGCCTCACACGCGACATCGACCTCGTGCTGCATCTGCCCATGCGCTACGAGGACGAAACCTCGCTGACGCCGATCGGGCATCTGCTGCCGGGCGGCATTTCGCAAACCGAAGGCGTGGTGTTCGACAACGAGATTGCCTATCGTCCGCGCCGTCAGTTGCTGGTGAAACTGCGCGACAACGCCGGTGACGAACTCGTGTTGCGCTTTCTGAATTTCTACGGCTCGCAGGTCAAGCAGATGGCGATCGGCGCGCGGCTGCGGGTGCGTGGTGATGTGCGCGGCGGTTTCTTCGGCATGGAGATGGTGCATCCGGCCGTGCGCGTGGTCGACGAAGACACGCCGCTGCCGCAGGCGCTGACGCCGGTCTATCCGAGCACCGCGGGCGTGACGCAGGCATATTTGCGCAAATCGATCGACAACGCGCTATCGCGCACGTCGCTGCCGGAGTTGTTGCCCGAGGCGGTCGCGCGGACGTTTATGGAGCCGCTCGGCGTGCCGTCGCTGATGGACGCCGTGCGCACGCTGCATCATCCGGGCGCGCAGTCCGATGAGACCGCATTGATCGACGGCACGCATCCGGCCTGGGTGCGCATCAAGTTCGAGGAATTGCTTGCGCAGCAGATGTCGCTCAAGCGCGCGCACGACGAGCGCCGCACGCGCGCCGCGCCGGCGATGCCGCGCCGCAAGCTGGGCGACGAATGCGCGCTGGTGGCGCGCTTGCTGAAGGCGCTGCCGTTTTCGCTGACGGCGGCGCAGGAGCGCGTCGGCGGCGAGATCGCGCTCGATCTGACCCAGCCCCATCCGATGCAGCGGCTCCTGCAGGGCGACGTCGGCAGCGGCAAGACGATCGTCGCCGCGCTGGCCGCGGCACAGGCCATCGACGCCGGCTACCAGGCCGCGCTGATGGCGCCGACCGAAATCCTCGCCGAACAGCACGCGCGCAAATTGCGCGGCTGGCTGGAGCCGCTCGGCGTGAGCGTCGCGTGGCTGGCCGGCAGTCTGAAGACCAGAGAAAAGCGCGCCGCGATCGAAGCCGCCGCGCTCGGCACGGCGCAACTCGTGATCGGCACGCACGCGATCATCCAGGACGCGGTCGAGTTTGCGCGCCTCGGGCTCGTGATCGTCGACGAACAGCATCGCTTCGGCGTGGCGCAACGGCTCGCGCTGCGGGCCAAGGCGCAGAACGCGGCCGATGGCGCAAGCGACTTCCAGCCGCATCAATTGATGATGTCCGCGACGCCGATTCCGCGCACGCTCGCAATGACGTATTACGCCGACCTCGACGTCTCGACCATTGACGAATTGCCGCCTGGACGCACGCCGATCCTGACGAAGCTCGTGTCCGACGCGCGGCGAGAGGAGGTGATCGGGCGCGTGCGCGAGGCCGCGCTGACGGGGCGGCAGGTGTACTGGGTGTGTCCGCTGATCGAGGAAAGCGAGACCTTGCAGTTGCAGACCGCGGTCGAGACGTATGAGACGCTGGTGGCCGCGTTGCCCGAGCTGAATGTCGGTCTTGTGCATGGTCGGCTTGCGCCGGCTGAAAAGGCGGCCGTGATGGATGCGTTTACTCGCAATGAGGTGCAGTTGCTGGTGGCGACGACGGTGATCGAAGTGGGTGTCGATGTGCCGAATGCATCGTTGACGGTGATCGAGCATGCTGAGCGGTTTGGGCTTGCGCAGTTGCATCAGTTGCGGGGACGGGTGGGGCGTGGGAGCGCGGCTTCGGTTTGCGTGCTGCTTTACACCGGGCCTTTGTCGATGACCGCGCGGGCGCGGCTGCAGACTATGCGGGAGACGACTGATGGTTTTGAGATCGCGAGGCGGGATCTTGAGATTCGTGGACCGGGGGAGTTTTTGGGGGCGCGGCAGTCGGGGGCGGCGATGTTGAGGTTTGCTGATCTTCAGAATGATCAGTGGTTGATTGAGCCTGCGCGGGAGGCTGCGGCGGTTTTGCTGGAGAAGTTTCCTGAGGTTGTGATGCAGCATTTGGCGCGGTGGTTGGGGGCGCGGGAGCAGTATTTGAAGGCGTGAAGGTGGGTGTTTTGCCTGCGCGGCGCTTTGGTGGTGGTTTTTGTGGTGTTGGCCTTTCCTTGAGTTCACGGTGGTTTATTGGCGTTGCCCCTGTGCGGGGCGGCACCTACTTTCTTTGCCGCGGCAAAGAAAGTAGGCAAAGAAAGCCGCTTCCAACCGCCAGCTCATAAGCGGGTGTCTCGCGCAGTCGCGGTAGTGGTACATCTGGAATCTGTGTTCTTGCGCATTCCGCGTGAGTGACAAGGCAGTCATACCTCCCGCCTCGCGCTACGCACTCGCCGGAAGAGTCCGGCGGAATCCGGTGGATTCGCTTGTGCGCGAGCGGGCCGTCGGCCTCGGGGAAACGCCGAAAAACATGACGGGATTGCGCCGCATGCCGTGACGCCGCACGGAGAGCGAACGCCGGGCGATCGCACCGCAGGTTGATGAAGTACCGCGACGGCGCGCGCAGCGCTGCCGGAAGAATGACTGCCTTGTCACTCACGCGGAATGCGCGAGAACACAGATTCCAGATGCACCACTACCGCGACTGCGCGAGGGACCCGCTTATAGGCTGGCGGTGTGAAGCCGCTTTCTTTGCCTACTTTCTTTGCGGCAAGCAAAGAAAGTAGGTGCCGCCCCGCACAGGGGCAACGCTAATAGACCACCGTGAATTCAAGGAAAGGCCAACTCAGCAAGCACTCCACCCCACCAGCGCCCCGCGCAAAAAACCAAATGGTTGGCGAACCGACCCTATAGGTGTATAACTAGAACCTATCGAATTCATCGCACTGATTGGTCCCCTAATGACGCTCACCGAATTGAAATACATCGTCGCGGTCGCCCGCGAGCGGCACTTCGGCCGGGCCGCCGAAGCGTGTTTCGTCAGCCAGCCGACACTGTCGGTGGCGATCAAAAAGCTCGAAGACGAGCTCAACGTCCAGATCTTCGAGCGCGGCACCAGCGAAGTGAGTGTCACGCCGATCGGCGAACAGATCGTCACGCAAGCTCAACGCGTTCTCGAGCAGACGCTCGCCATCAAGGAAATCGCCAAACAAGGCAAAGACCCGCTGGTCGGGCCGCTGCGCCTGGGCGTCATCTATACGATCGGGCCGTACCTGCTGCCCACGCTCGTCAAACAGATGATCAAGCGCGTCCCGCAAATGCCCTTGATGCTGCAGGAAAATTACACGCTCAAGCTGATCGAACTGCTCAAGCAAGGCGAAATCGACGTCGCCATCATGGCGCTGCCGTTTCCGGAAACGGGCCTGATGCTGCGCCCGCTGTACGACGAGCCTTTTGTGGTCGCCTTGCCGTCCGGTCACGCCTGGGAAAACCGCCTGAAAATCGACGCCGACGATCTGAAGCAGGAAACCATGCTGTTGCTCGGCAGCGGTCACTGCTTCCGCGACCACGTGCTGGGCGTTTGCCCGGAGTTGATGCGCTTTTCGCAAAACGCGGACGGTATCCAGAAGACCTTCGAAGGGTCGTCGCTGGAAACCATCCGTCACATGGTGGCGAGCGGTGTCGGCATTACCGTGCTGCCGCGCATGTCGGTGCATGAAGTCAAGCCGCACGCCGGCGGCATCGATTCGGGGCTGCTCAGCTACGTCGCTTTCGACGAACCCGTGCCGGATCGTCGCGTCGTGCTGGCCTGGCGCAAGAGCTTCACGCGCATGCCCGCCATCGAGGCCATTTGCGACGCCATCAGCTCCTGCGATCTGGCGGGTGTCAAGAAGCTCGATTTGCCGGTCGCCGTCAACTAACCAGCGCACCGAGAAGCCGGCTCGCTGCGCACACCAGCGACCGGCCTGGCGCCCGCCCGAGGCGCCGATAGCCGCAAGTCCTATCGAATAGATAAAATTAATCAAAAGCAGTATTTTGATAGTGTTGTTATAGTTTCCTCCATGGATCGCCTGATCCCATAAGACCCGGAGGAAGCCATGACGCAATCCAAGCCGCAACAAATCCACGCCTTCATCGCTCAATCGGCCGTCGTGCCGCGCGGTTTTGTCGCGTCGATGCTCAGCGTGCGTACCGTCGCGTTGTCCCTGCTGGTCGATCGGGCCCTGTCCGCATAACGCATGAGCCTCTGGCATCTGTGCGCCGCGCCGCTCCCCACAATCTGTTTCGATAAAAGCCAACCAGGAGTCACGCATGACCGAACGTAAGCTCACCAGTGCCGCCGGCGCACCCGTCGCCGACAACCAGAATTCGATGACCGCCGGCGTACGCGGTCCCGTTGTTCTGCAAGACGTCTGGCTGCTCGAAAAACTCGCTCACTTCGATCGCGAAGTGATTCCGGAACGCCGTGTCCACGCCAAAGGTTCGGGCGCATTCGGCACGCTGAAGGTCACGCACGATATCTCGCGCTACACGAAGGCGAAAGTCTTCGCGCAAGTCGGCAAGGAAACGTCGCTCTTCATGCGCTTTTCGACGGTGGCCGGCGAGCGCGGCGCAGCCGACGCCGAACGCGACGTGCGTGGCTTCTCGATCAAGTTCTACACGGAAGAAGGCAACTGGGACGTGGTCGGCAACAATACGCCGGTGTTCTTTATCCGCGATCCGCTGAAGTTTCCGGACTTCATCCACACGCAAAAGCGCGACCCGTACACCAACATGCGCAGCAATGTCGCGGCGTGGGATTTCTGGTCGCGTCATCCGGAGTCGCTGCATCAGGTGACGATTCTGATGAGCGACCGCGGCATTCCGCAGAATTACCGGCAGATGCACGGCTTCGGCTCGCACACGTATTCGTTCATCAACGCCGACAACGAGCGTTTCTGGGTGAAGTTCCATTTCAAGTCGATGCAAGGCATGGAGAACTTCACCGACGCCGAAGCGGCACAAGTGGTGGCGCAAGACCGCGAAAGCGCGCAACGCGATCTGGTCGGCAACATCGACGCGGGCAACTTCCCGAAGTGGCGTTTCGCGATTCAGGTGATGCCGGAAGCGCAAGCCGCGACGTATCGCTTCAATCCGTTCGACATCACGAAAGTGTGGTCGCAGAAGGACTATCCGTTGATCGACGTCGGCACGATCGAGCTGAATCGCAACGCACAGAACTATTTCGCGGACGTGGAGCAGGCGGCGTTCACGCCGGCCAACGTGGTGCCGGGTATCGGTTTCTCGCCGGATCGTCTGTTGCAGGGCCGTCTGTTCTCGTACGGCGACACGCAGCGCTATCGCCTCGGCATCAATCATCACCAGATTCCGGTGAATGCAGCGCGCGTGCCGAGCCCGCATTCGTTCCATCGCGACGGCGCGATGCGCACGGACGGCAACCTCGGCGGCAACGTGAATTACGAGCCGAACCGCTTCGGCGATTTCGCGCAGGACGCCAACGCGTCCGAGCCGCCGCTCGCGGCGGGCGCTGTGGATCGCTACGATCATCGCCTGGACGACGACTACTACACGCAGCCAGGTATGTTGTTTGCGCTCTTCGATGCAACTCAGCGCGAGCGTCTGTTCGGCAACATCGCACGCCATATCAACGGTGTGCCGCAGGAGATCGTTGCGCGTCAGATCGAGCATTTCCGTCGCGCCGACCCGGCTTACGCGGAAGGCGTGATCGCGGCGATGGCCAACCTCGCGGAACGCAATAAGAAGTAAACAGCAATTGCGCAGTAGAAGTCATGCAGCAAAGCGGGGCGCATCTGCGTCCCGCTGGTACCGATACGAACTGAAGGAGCACGATCATGACGCAGATGATGATAGCCGCGCTGGGCGGCACGTCAGCCGCAAACAGCGCGCGACCGCGCGCATTGTTGGCGCGCACGGCGGTGGGCTTTGCGATCTTCGCGAGCGGAGTCGCAGTGATCGTCGCGCAGGCGCTGCAACACGCGCTCGGCGGCTGATCCAAGCCGCCGCCGTGATGCGGCAAGTGGCCACGCGTCATACGAACGCAGCAGTTTTCCAGGCTAAACTGTCGAGCGTTCGAGCTGTCGAGTTTGCTATCCGCAGACCGTCACTTTGCCGACCGGTTCGTATCACTCTTCAAAGGAGTCATCATGGCCAAAAAAGAAGCCGCAGCAGCCGTACAGCACGTCAATATCGGGATCAGCGACAAGGATCGCAAGAAGATTGCAGAAGGTCTGTCGCGCCTGCTCGCCGACACCTATACGCTGTACCTGAAGACCCACAACTTCCACTGGAACGTGACGGGTCCGATGTTCAATACGCTGCACCTCATGTTCGAAACGCAGTACAACGAGCTCGCGCTGGCGGTCGATTCGATCGCTGAACGGATTCGCGCGCTGGGCGTGCATGCACCGGGCAGCTACAAGGATTTCGCCAAGCTGTCGTCGATTCCGGAAGCGGACGGCGTGCCGGCCGCGGAAGAAATGATCCGCCAGTTGGTGGAAGGTCAGGAAGCCGTCGTGCGTACCGCACGCGCGATTTTCCCGTCGACGGAAGCCGCCAACGACGAGCCGACCGCCGACCTGCTGACACAACGCATGCAAACGCACGAAAAGACCGCGTGGATGCTGCGCTCGATGCTCGCTTAAGCATTAGCGCGCAAGGCGTCACGTTTCGACGTACCCGTCTGCGTCTTCGGTAAAGTGCGACACCAACAAAGCCTCCCTGCACGGGAGGCTTTGTTTTTTGCAGCGCCGGCTCGGTCAGTCCTGCCCGCTCGGAAGCGACCCGTCGTCCGCTTCCCGTAAAATAGCCGCACCGTCTTCGCACTTTCACCGACTCCGCCCATGTTCGCCCGACTTCCCCTGTATTTGCGCCTCGTGCGCATGGACAAGCCGATCGGCAGCCTGCTGCTGCTGTGGCCGACGCTCAACGCGCTGTGGATCGCCTCCGACGGTCATCCGACGTGGCCGCTGCTGGTGATTTTCATCGTGGGCACGGTGCTGATGCGCTCGGCGGGCTGCGCGATCAACGATTACGCAGATCGCGACTTCGATCGCTACGTGAAGCGCACGGAGAATCGTCCGATCACGTCGGGCAAGATCAAGGCGTGGGAAGCAGTGGCGCTGGCGGCCGCGTTGTCGTTGCTGGCGTTTCTGCTGATCCTGCCGCTGAATACGCTGACCAAGGAACTCTCGGTGGCGGCGCTTTTCGTCGCCGGTTCGTATCCTTTCACCAAGCGGTTCTTCGCGATTCCGCAGGCGTATCTGGGGATCGCGTTCGGCTTCGGCATTCCGATGGCGTTCGCCGCGATACAGGACCACGTGCCGTTGCTCGCGTGGGTGATGCTGCTGGCCAATGTGTTCTGGTCGGTGGCGTACGACACTGAATACGCGATGGTCGACCGTGACGACGACGTCAAGATCGGTATCCGCACGTCGGCGCTGACGTTCGGCCGCTTCGATGTGGCGGCGATCATGATCTGCTACGCGGTGACGCTGGGGATTTACGTCGGTATCGGCGTGCTGCTCGGCTTCGGCGTGCTGTACTGGCTGGGATGGGCGGCGGCCGCGGGCTGCGCGATCTATCACTACACGCTGATCCGCGACCGTGAACGGATGGCGTGCTTCGCCGCGTTCCGGCATAACAACTGGCTGGGCGGCGCGCTGTTCGTCGGCATCGCCGCGCATTACGCGGTGGGGTCGTTTTAGTTTTGTTGCGCGGTTTTACGCTGGTTTTGCGTTTCTATTGAGCAGGCGGCGCTGCGGCTTGAATCGAAGCGCTACGGCCTTCAAGTTTTACTGCGCTACATTCTTCGCGCTTGCGGCGCAGTAGGCACCGCGCTCGGTCTTTTGCGCGGCATTTACGCTGGCTTTGCGTTTCTATCGGCGGGTGTCGCCGTGGCCTGAATGGAAGTGCTACCGCGGTCAGTTCTGCCGCGCTACTTACTTCGCGTCCGGCGCCGTAGACGCCGCGCCGGTTCGAATCGCAGCGCGGCGTGCCACAACGTGCTCCCCTTCCTGAAATTTCCCGACTTCCTCGCGCCGCGCGAGCGCGCTCACTGCTTGCCGAACTCGTCCCCCATTTCCTTGGCGCGCGCATCGGCGGCGAGCACGCCGTGCACGATCGCATCCTTGATGCCGCTCGCGTCGAACGACGCAAGCGCCGCCGCCGTCGTGCCGCCTTTGGATGTCACACGTTCGCGCAGCACGCTCGGCGGCTCGTCGGAATTCGCCGCCAGTTGCGCCGCGCCGGTGAAGGTCGCCACGGCCAGCGCGCGACCCTGCGCTTCATCCATGCCGAGCTGGCGGGCGGCTTCCTGCAACGCCTCGATGAAATAGAACACGTAGGCCGGTCCGCTGCCCGAGATCGCGGTGACGGCGTCGATTTTCGCTTCGTCGTCGAACCAGACCGTTTCGCCTACCGCCCCCAGCACTTGCGATGCGAGCGCGCGCCCCGCTTCGTCGACGCTGCCGGTCGCCACCAGTCCCGTCACGCCCATGCCGATCAGCGCCGGCGTATTCGGCATGACGCGCACGATACGGTTGTGGCCATTCAGCCAGCGCGACATGTCGCTCATGCGAATACCCGCGACGATACTCACCGCCAGTTGCGATGCATTCAGATGCGGCGCCACCGCCTCGGCGACGCTTTTCAGAATCTGCGGCTTCACCGCCAGCACGACGGCGTCGTACGCGGCGAGCGCGGCATCCGCGGCGGCGCCGGTCTTGATGCCGAATTGCTGCTCGTTGCGCTTGCGCGCGTCTTCGTTGGGATCGATTGCGTAGAGGTCAGCGGGTGCGACGCCACGCTTGATGAGGCCGCCGATCAACGCGGCAGCCATGTTGCCACCGCCGATAAAAGCAATTTTCATGATGTTCCGAAGGAAGTGCCGTGAGGAGCCCAAAGAGCCTGAAAAGGCCCGCAAGGGTCAGTTAGAGTAATCTCGCGCGCCGAAGATCGCAGTGCCGACGCGCACGATCGTCGCGCCTTCCAGCACGGCGGCCTCGAGGTCGCTCGACATGCCCATGGACAGCGTGTCGAGTTCGAGTCCGTCGTTGCACAGACGCTCGAACAGTTCGCGCAAGTGCCGATGCGGCACACGTTGTTCGTCGATGCCGCCGGCGGGCTCGGGAATCGCCATCAGGCCGCGCAAATTCAGCTTCGGCAGGGCGGCGATCGCCTGCGCGACTTCCACCGCCTCGGGAACGCTCACGCCGCTCTTCGACGTCTCGCCGCTGATGTTGACCTGCAGGCACACGTTGAGCGGCGGCAAATTATCGGGACGCTGCTCCGAGAGCCGCTGCGCGATCTTCAACCGATCGACCGAATGCACCCAATCGAACTGCTCGGCGACCGGCCGCGTCTTGTTCGATTGCAACGGACCGATGAAGTGCCATTCGAGCGTAGCGCGCAGATCGGCGAGCGTCTCGATCTTGGTGAGGGCTTCCTGCACGTAGTTTTCACCGAATGCGCGCTGGCCGGCGTTGTAGGCGGCGCGTACGTCTTCGGCGGGGAAGGTCTTGGAGACCGCGAGCAGATGGACCGAACGCGTATCGCGTCCGGCCACATGCGCGGCCATGGCGATGCGCTGCTGCACCGCCTCGAGGTTGTGAATCAGATCGGGCATGTCGGAACCGGAAGTCCAGCGAGAGTCGATTACCCGATTATACGGACAGCATGTGCTCGACCAGTTCGATCCAGTGCGCGACCGGCGTCGACGTGCCGCTTTGCAGATGCGCAATGCAGCCGACGTTCGCCGACACGATCACCTGCGGCTCCTGCGCCTGCAGCCGCTCGAGCTTCTGATCGCGCAGCGCATACGAGAGCTTGGGCTGCGTCAGCGAGTAGGTGCCGGCCGAGCCGCAGCACAGATGATTGTCGGCGGGCAGGCGCACTTCGACACCCAGCGCGGTCAGCAAATGCTCGACCTTGCCGCGTATCTGCTGACCATGCTGCAGCGTGCAAGGCGGATGAAACGCCACGGTGTGCACCGAGCGGCGGCGCGTGACCGAGATCAGCGCTTCTTCGAACTCCGGCAGGATTTCCGCGACGTCGCGCGTCAATTCCACCACGCGGCGCGCCTTTTCCGCATACGCCGGATCATGCCGCAACAAGTGCGCGTATTCCTTGACCGTCGCGCCGCAGCCGGACGCGTTCATGACGATCGCCTCCACGCCCTGTTCGACGTAGGGCCACCATGCGTCGATGTTGGCGCGCAGGTCGTCGAGCGCTTCGTCGTTGTAGCCCAGATGCAGACGGATCGCGCCGCAGCAGCCCGCATCCGGCGCGATCAGCATTTCGACACCGAGCGCGTCGAACACGCGCGCGGTGGCGATGTTGACGTTCGGCATCATCGACGGTTGCACGCAACCCGCCAGCATCAGCATCTTGCGCGGATGTTTGGCGGTCGGCCATTCGAGCGGACGCTGCCGCGCCGGCACTTTGTCGCGCAGCTTCTTGGGCAGCAACGGGCGAAAATGCTGGCCGATCCGCATGGTCGGCGTGAACAGTGCGCTGTTCGGCACGAAGCTCGCGAGCATGCGGCGCACCAGCCGTTGACTGAACGGGCGCGTGACTTTTTCTTCGGTGATCTTGCGGCCGATTTCCACCAGCCGGCCATATTGCACGCCGGACGGGCAGGTCGTTTCGCAGTTTCGGCAGGTCAGGCACCGGTCGAGATGGATCTGGGTGCTGCGCGTGACCGGCGCGCCTTCGACCATCTGCTTGATCAGATAGATCCGTCCGCGTGGGCCGTCGAGTTCGTCGCCGAGTATCTGATACGTCGGACAGGTGGCGGTGCAGAAACCGCAGTGCACGCAATTGCGCAGGATGCCGTCGGCTTCGTCGCCGTCGGGCGTGTTGCGAATGAAGTCCGCGAGGTTGGTTTGCATCGCGTCGCTCAGAAGTCGGGGTAGAGACGGCCGCGATTGAAGATGCGGGCCGGGTCGAAAGCGGTTTTCAGGCCGCGATGGATTTTCATTAGCGGCGCGGGCAGCGGGGTGAATACGCCGGCGCCGCGGTCGTAGCCGTGGCCGGTGCGGAAGATCGTGGCGTGGCCGCCGGCCTGCTTGGCGCTGATGCGCACGGTCTGCGCGTCGGTGTCGGTGATCCACCAGCGCTGGCCGCCGCCCCATTCCATGAGTTGCGCGCCGGGCAGTTGCAGCGGCTCCGTGATCGAAGGCAGCGCAAGGCGCCACAGTGCGGCCCGCGGCGGAATGGCGGCGAAGAACGAGTCGGTCTGTTCGCGCAGGCCCGCCCAGAAGCGTTCGGCTTCAACCGCATCGACGACTTCGCCGCCGAGCGCCATCTTCGCCGACTTGACTGCGGCCTCGGCGCCGGCGAGGCGCACGGCCAGCGTGCCATGGCGCCAGGCACTCGCGGTAATCGGCAGCGGGCGGCCGCCCCATTCGTTGAGCTTACGGACCGCGTCGGTGCCGTTCATGTCGAATTTGAGCGTGGCTTCGGCCTGCGGCAACGGCAGTACCTTGATCGACAGTTCGAGGATCAGTCCCAGGGTGCCGAGCGAGCCGGCCATCAGGCGCGAGACGTCATAGCCCGCGACGTTCTTCACCACCTGGCCGCCGAAATGCAGCTTCTGCCCCTGGCCGTTCATGATGACGGCGCCGAGCACGAAGTCGCGCGCCGCGCCGGCCGATGGGCGGCGCGGACCGGCGATACCCGCCGCGATGCAGCCGCCGAAGGTGGCCTGCGGCCCGAAGTGCGGCGGCTCGAAGGCGAGCATCTGATGATGGTCGGTGAGCGCGGCCTCGATCTCCAGCAGGGGCGTGCCCGCGCGCGCGGTAATGACCAGCTCTGCCGGATCGTACGCGATGATGCCGCGATAAGCGCGCGTGTCGAGGATGTCACCTTCCAGCGTCTGACCGTACCAGTCTTTGGTGCCGCCGCCACGGATGCGCAACGCGCGCCCCTCGGCGCTGGCCGAACGCACACGTTCCGACCACACGGCGACGATGTCGTCCTCTTCCATGGTGTCCTGCTTCGTTGTGTTTCGTTTGATTGTACCGGGCGGGGGCCCGCTGGCAACCAGGAGCGGACCCGCATCGGGTAATCAGGGTGAGAGCAGGAAAACCGGCGCCCACGCGAGCTATGCGTGATGCGTCGGCGGGCACGGCACAGCGTTAAAACCGCGGCAGCTCTGGATGCGGTAGCAAGCCACCGCGCACGTGCATCTTGCCGTATTCGGCGCAGCGTGCCCGCGTGGGAATGCCTTTATCGGGGTTGAGCAGGCCGGGTGCGTCGAAAGCCCGCTTGACCGCGTGGAACGCGTCGCGCTCTTCGGGCGAAAACTGCACGCACATCGAATTGATCTTCTCGATGCCGACGCCGTGCTCGCCGGTCACCGTGCCGCCCAGTTCGACGCACGTTTCGAGGATGTCGGAACCGAACGCTTCGGCCCGGTGCCACTCGTCCTGGTCGTTGCCGTTGAACAGGATCAGCGGATGCATGTTGCCGTCTCCCGCATGGAATACGTTGATGCAGCGCAAGTTGTAGGTCTTCTCCATCGCCTCGATGCGCGCCAGCAGCGGCCCGATACTGCGGCGCGGCACCGTGCCGTCCATGCAGTAATAGTCGGGTGAAATGCGCCCGGCGGCCGGGAATGCATTCTTGCGGCCGGACCAGAAGCGCAAGCGCTCGTTCTCCGAGCGGGAAATCTGGATGCGGGTGGCGCCCTGTTCGCGCAGCACCGCGGTCATGCGCACGATTTCATCGGCGACTTCTTCGGGCGTGCCGTCCGATTCGCACAGCAGGATGGCCGCCGCTTCGAGATCGTAGCCCGCGTTGACGAATTCCTCGACGGCGCGCGTGGCCGGCTTGTCCATCATCTCCAGCCCCGCCGGAATGATGCCCGCCGCAATGATGCCGGCGACCGCGTCGCCGCCTTTCACGACGTCGTCGAAACTGGCCATGATGACCTGCGCCGTTTGCGGTTTCGGGATCAGCTTGACGGTGACTTCGGTAACGATCGCAAACATGCCCTCGCTGCCGATCAGCACGGCCAGCAGATCGAGACCGGGCGCGTCAGGGGCGAGAGAGCCGAACTCGACGATTTCGCCTTCCATGGTCACGGCGCGCACGCGCATCACGTTATGCACCGTGAGGCCGTATTTGAGGCAGTGGACGCCGCCGGAATTCTCCGAGACATTGCCGCCGATCGTGCAGGCGATCTGCGATGACGGGTCCGGCGCGTAATACAAACCGTAAGGTGCGGCGGCTTCCGAGATGGACAGGTTGCGCACACCCGGCTGCACCGTGGCGGTCCGCGCGTACGAGTCGACCTCGACGATCTTGCGGAAGCGCGCAAGCGATACCACCACGCCGTGCCGGATCGGCATGGCGCCGCCGGACAGACCGGTGCCCGCGCCGCGCGGCACGATCGGCACGTCGAGGCGATGGCAGATCTGCACGATGCGCTGCACCTGCGATTCCGTCTCCGGCAACGCGACCGCGAGCGGTAGACGCCGGTAGGCCGCGAGACCGTCGCATTCGTAGGCGACGGTGTCTTCTTCGCGATACAGCAAACAATGGGTCGGCAATACGGCCATCAGCGCCTGCACGACTTCGCGCTGGCGCTGGGCGAGTACTTCGGCCGTCAGTTCAGCGGGTGCGTTCATGTGACTTGTCTCCTCGTGCCTTTCAAGTCCAACGCGGCTGGTTCTCTCATGCAGCCGCGCCTGAATACGCGTCATGCTGCCCAGGTGAAGATCTTGCCCGGGTTCATCAGATTGTGCGGATCGAGCGCGTGCTTGATCGAGCGCATGGTATCCACCGCGACTTCACCGTGCTCTTCGAGCAGGAAACCCATTTTGTGCAGGCCGACGCCATGCTCGCCCGTGCAGGTGCCGTCCATGCGCAGCGCGCGTTGCACGATGCGATGGTTCAGACGTTCGGCTTCGACGAGCTCTTCCGGCTTGTTGGGATCGATCAGGATCGCGACGTGAAAGTTGCCGTCGCCGACATGGCCGACGATCGGGCAGGGCAGCGGCGACGCTTTCAGATCCTGTTCCGTTTCCTCCACGCATTCCGCGAGACGCGAGATCGGCACGCAGACGTCGGTTGTGACCGCGCGGCAGCCGGGTTTCAGCTGCAGCATGGCGAAATAGGCGTTGTGGCGCGCGTTCCACAGACGGCTGCGGTCCTCCGGACGCGTCGCCCATTCGAAGCCTTCGCCGGCATTCTGCGCGGCGATCTCCTGGACCAGTTCGGCCTGCTCTTTCACGCTCGCCTCGGTGCCGTGGAATTCGAAGAATAGCGTGGGCGCTTCACGCAGCGTCAGATTCGAGTGGCGATTGATCGAGCGGATGGCGAGCGAATCGACGAACTCGACGCGCGCAATCGGCACGCCCATCTGAATCGTTTCGATGACCGCGCGCACCGCATTGCCCATGGACGGGAACGCGCACACGGCTGCCGACACCGCTTCTGGTTGCGGATACAGGCGCACGGTGATTTCCGTGATCACGCCGAGCGTGCCTTCCGAGCCGACGAACATGCGCGTGAGGTCGTAACCCGCGGACGACTTGCGAGCCCGCGTGCCGGTTTTGATCACGCGTCCGTCGGCCAGAACCACGGACAGCCCGAGCACGTTCTCGCGCATCGTGCCGTAGCGCACGGCGTTGGTGCCCGACGCGCGCGTGGCCGACATGCCGCCAATGCTCGCGTCCGCGCCCGGGTCGATCGGGAAGAACAGACCGGTGTCGCGCAATGCCTCGTTCAACTGCTTGCGCGAGATGCCGGGTTCGACCGTGACCGTCAGGTCTTCGGCGTTGATCGACAACACCCGGTTCATTTCCGACAGATCGATCGACACGCCGCCTTGCACGGCGAGCAGATGCCCTTCGAGCGACGAGCCGTTGCCGTAGGGGATGATCGGTACGTTGTACTGGCCGCACAGTTTGACGACGGTTTGCACGTCTTCAGTCGTGCGCGCGAAGACGACGGCATCGGGCAGTTGCGGGTCGAACGGCGATTCGTCGCGGCCATGATGGGTGCGCACGGCTTCGGACACGGACACGCGATCGGCGAAGAGGGCTTTGAGCGCGCTCAGCAACTCGGCGGGAAACGGCCGGCGCAGCGGGGCCGGCGGCACGGGATGATTCACGCATGTCTCCTGGTATTTGGGGCGGTGCTGGTTTGCAGCATGTGTTTCATTTTACGCCGATCACCCGTGGGCCGGCGTTGCAGCCGGCCAGCGCTTCTATAATGGCGGCGACTTCACGATGCGCGCAATATGGATAAACGCGGTGCCCGATGTGCCGCTGCGGATCTGTGTCGGGCCATGGCGCGGCGCATCGTCACTGAATGCATGGGAGACTTTATGGGCAACCGTTTGAGCAAGATCGCCACCCGCACGGGCGACGACGGCACCACCGGTCTCGGTGACGGCAGCCGTGTGCGCAAAGACAGCACGCGCATCGCCGCGATCGGCGACGTGGACGAACTCAACTCGAACCTCGGCGTGCTGCTGTGTGAAACCTTGCCGGACAAGGTGCGGACAGCGCTCGTGACGATCCAGCATGATCTGTTCGACCTCGGCGGCGAGTTGTGCATTCCCGGCCACACGATGATTACCGACCGGCAACTCGCGCAACTCGACGACTGGCTTGCCGACTACAACGCGGCTTTGCCGCCGCTGAAGGAGTTCATTCTGCCCGGTGGCTCGCGTGCGGCCTCGCTTGCGCATGTGTGCCGCACCGTGTGCCGCCGTGCCGAACGGGCGATTGTTGCGTTGGGTGAGCACGAGACTATCAACGCCGCGCCGCGCCAGTATGTGAACCGGCTTTCCGATCTGCTGTTCGTGCTCGCGCGCGTGCTCAATCGCGTGGACGGCGGCACCGATGTGCTGTGGCAACACGAACGCAGCGCAGGCTAAAGCCTGGTAGCCGCTGCAATAGGCGCAAGACCGCGCCACGACGCATGCAGCGTCAGCCGCATTGACGACCCCGTGCGTTAGCCAACCGCCAGCGTGACCGGCTTGCCGATCCGGCTCATCATTTCCACCAGCGTGTCGATGGTGAACTTGGTGGTCTTCTTGTTGACCACGTCGGACACGCGCGGGCGAGACACCATCAGAATCTCGGCCGCCTCGGCCTGCTTCAAATGATGCTGTTCGATCCAGGTGGACAGTTCCGTCATGAGCTGCTCCTTGAGCAGCCGCGTGTCGTTGATCTGTTTTTGCGATGCGGCGTGCAGGCGTTTCGCCTCTTCAGCGGAAAAGCCGAGTTCGAGGAACAGATTGGCGCCCGGCTTAGTTACGTGACGAATTTTGGTGTCGATCGTCATTTGTTAAGTTTTCCTATTGTTAACGATGGCGCGATACCGCGTTTCGGCAATCTTCCTGTCGTGCGGACCGAGCTTTTGCGTTTTCTTCTGGAAGCAATGCAGCACATACAGCGCTTCCACAAACTTGGTCACGTACATGACGCGAAAAATGCCGTCTGCTTCCCTGATTCGAATCTCGCGTGTTCCGGGACCGATCGAGTCGAACGGTTTTCAGTCGTCAGGGTCTAGGCCCGCCTGAATCTCGCTGAGCTGAACCCCCGCTTGACGACGCATTTCCCCGGGAAAGGCGAGTAAATCGTGATAGCTGGAGCCTAGCCAGCGAATTTCTTTTTCCTGCTCCATAGCCGCCTTTCATGTATAAAAATTTATACGCAACATTCATCCCGGTCAAGTCGCATTCGACCCGGCCATGAGTTGTTACGGTACAGAGGCGACTAAAGAAGCACCATTCGTCCGTTCGGCCAACAAAAAGCCCGGCTCATCGAGCCGGGCTCTTCTGTGCATCCACCGCTGCAATCAGCGTGGGTTCAGTTGCCGCTGCCGCGTGCCACACGGCGTTGCTTGACCGCGTCGGCGAGGCCTTCGAGTACGGCGACGCTTTCATCCCAACCGATGCACGCGTCCGTGATGCTCTGGCCGTACGTCAGCGCGCAGCCTTCCTGCAGATCCTGGCGGCCCGCCACCAGATGCGATTCCACCATGACGCCGACAATCCGTTCGTCACCCGAAGCAATCTGGCGGCCGATATCCGCGCACACCGGAATCTGGTTCTCGTGTTTCTTCGAGCTGTTCGCGTGGCTCGCGTCGATCATCAGACGCGCGGCGAGGCCGGCCTTGCCGATGTCCGCGCACGCGGCGTTGACGCTGTCCGCGTCGTAGTTCGGCGTCTTGCCGCCACGCAGGATGATGTGGCAGTCCTCATTGCCCGCGGTCGAGACGATCGCCGAGTGGCCGCCCTTGGTGACCGACAGGAAATGATGCGGCTGCGAGGCGGCCTTGATCGCGTCGACGGCGATCTTGACGTTGCCGTCCGTGCCGTTCTTGAAGCCGACCGGGCACGACAGGCCCGAAGCCAGTTCGCGGTGCACTTGGGATTCGGTGGTCCGCGCGCCGATCGCACCCCACGAGATCAGGTCGGCGATGTACTGCGGGCTGATCATGTCGAGGTATTCGGTGCCGGCCGGCAGGCCCAGTTCGTTGATGCGCAACAGCAGCTCGCGCGCGGTGCGCAGGCCGTCGTTGATCTTGAAGCTGTTGTCCATGTGCGGGTCGTTGATGAGACCCTTCCAGCCCACCGTCGTGCGCGGCTTTTCGAAGTACACGCGCATCACGATTTCGAGTTCGCCGGCGAAGCGTTTGCGCTGCTCGATCAGACGCCCCGCGTATTCCATCGCTGCCTTGGTATCGTGAATCGAACACGGTCCGATGATCACGATCAAACGGTCTTCCATGCCGTGCAGAATGCGATGCATCGCGGTGCGCGAGTTGTAGATCACGTCGGACACCGTTTCGTCGCAAGCGAATTCGCGGATCAGGTGAGCGGGCGGTGTGAGTTCTTTCAATTCGCGGATGCGGACATCGTCGGTGTTGTGCGGGGGCATGTTGTTCTCCAATCGGTTCGTAGCGTGTTCGCGCGGGCAATCAGGGTTGCGATGAAGCAGCGATGCCAGAGCGGACGACCATCAAAATTAAAGTTTCAAAGGCATGAGGCGAAAAAAAACCGCCAGGCTAGCTGGCGGTTTTTCGGGAATTCTCGGTGTCCTGCGTGCACTAACACCCCTCTCGATCCGCCAGCGGTCTGAGATGCCAAAAAAAGTAAAAATAAAGCTTGGCGGACATGACGAATGAGGTCGCAGGTCAAAAAGGGTGAGTGACTTTATAACCCGGGCAGGCGGTGCTTGCAAGCCGCGGGGTGCAAAAATGCGGAAAATCCGCATACTTCGCGCAATACGTGCACGAAGTATGCATTTTCAGCCGAATCAGGCCGTGCCGCCGACCGTCATTCTGTCGATCCGCAGCGTGGGTTGGCCGACGCCCACCGGCACGCTCTGGCCTTCCTTGCCGCACACGCCGACGCCCGAATCGAGCTTCATGTCGTTGCCGATCATGCTGACGTACTTGAGCGATTCCGGGCCGCTGCCGATCAGCGTCGCGCCCTTCACCGGGTACGTGACCTTGCCGTTTTCGATCATGTACGCCTCGGACGCGGAGAACACGAATTTGCCGTTGGTGATGTCGACCTGGCCGCCGCCGAAGTTCACCGCATACAGCCCGTTTTTCACGGAAGCGATGATTTCCTGCGGATCCTTGTCGCCGTTGAGCATGTATGTGTTGGTCATGCGCGGCATGGGCAGCGCCGCATACGACTCACGGCGCGCGTTGCCCGTGACCGGCATCTTCATCAGACGCGCGTTCAGCGTGTCCTGGATGTAGCCCTTCAGAATGCCGTCTTCGATCAGCGTGGTGCACTGGGTCGGATTGCCTTCGTCGTCGATATTGAGCGAGCCGCGGCGGTTCGGCAGCGTGCCGTCGTCGACCACCGTGACACCCTTCGCGGCGACCTGCTCGCCGATTCGCCCGGCGAATGCCGACGAACCCTTGCGGTTGAAGTCGCCTTCCAGGCCGTGGCCGATCGCTTCGTGCAGCAGCACGCCGGGCCAGCCCGGTCCGAGCACGACGGTCATCGCGCCGGCCGGAGCGGGGCGCGCGTCGAGGTTCACCAGCGCCGCATGGACGGCGTCGTCGACATAGCCTGACAGCACTTCGTCCGTGAAATAGGCGTAATCGAAGCGGCCACCGCCGCCGCCGCTGCCGATTTCGCGGCGGCCGTTCTGCTCGGCGATCACCGTGACCGAGACACGCACCAGCGGACGAATATCCGCCGCGAAACCGCCGTCGCTGCGCGCGACCAACACCACGTCGTATTCGCCGGCGAGGCCGGCCATGACCTGCTGGATGCGCGGATCGCGGCCGCGCGCCATCTGTTCGATACGTTCGAGCAGCTTGACCTTGGCCGTCGCGTCGAGCGAATGCAGCGGATCGGCCGGCAGGTACAGATCGCGCCCGGCGATGCCGGTCAGCGACGACGCCACCTTGATCTTCTGCTTGCCGCCGCCTGCCTTGGCGATCGAGCGGGTGGCGAGCGCCGCCTGGCGGATCGCTTCGGGCGACAGGTCGTCCGAATAGGCGAAAGCCGTGCGGTCGCCCGACACGGCGCGCACGCCGACACCCTGGTCGATGCTGAAGCTGCCGGACTTCACGATGCCTTCTTCGAGACTCCACGCTTCGCTGCGCGTGTACTGGAAATACAGGTCCGCGTAGTCGATCTTGTGCGTGAAGATTTCGGCGAGCGTGCGGGTGAGCAGGGATTCGTCGAGACCGTAGGGCGTCAGGAGGATGTCCTTGGCGGTGGCGAGATTACGGATACCGGGTTCGATGATGTTCATGCGAAGTATGTTCTGCTCGATACGAAGGATTCGGTTAGCGCCTCTGTCACACACTATGTGAGTAGGAGACGCCGCAGTTTCAATGTCACGCGGATGGATTTATCAACTGGGTCAGAGGAGTCAACTGAGCACACGATGACGCCAGGCGGGCAGACTCTGTCGCACTTCGTCGATACGCGCACGCTCGAGATTGCCGGCGACCACGCCTGCGCCTTCGTCGCGCACCGCGACGATTTCGCCCCACGGGTCGATCAGCATGCTGTGGCCCCACGTCCGGCGGCCGTTTTCATGTTTGCCGCCTTGTGCCGCGGCCAGCACGTAACACTGGTTTTCGACCGCTCGGGCGCGCAGCAGCATCTCCCAATGCGCGCGGCCGGTCGTGTAAGTGAACGCCGACGGCACCACGATCAGCGCGCAGTCGCCCATGCGCCGGTACAGCTCCGGAAAGCGCAGATCGTAGCAGACCGACAGGCCGACGCGGCCGAACGGTGCCTCGAAGGTGCGGACCTCGCCGCCGGGGCAGATGGTGCGTGCCTCGTCGAACGATTCCTCGCCCTTTTCGAAGTTGAACAGGTGGATCTTGTCGTAGCGCGCGGCCTCGTTGCCTTGCGGGTCGAACACCAGCGTGGTGTTCAGCACGCGCGAGGCTTCGGGCGACATCAACGGCAGCGTGCCGCCGATCACCCAGATCTGGTGGCGGCGCGCGGCGTCGGCGAGAAAGCGCTGGATCGGACCGTCCTGATAGGGTTCGCGCACGGCGAGTTTGTCCGTATCCTTGAAGCCCATGAAGCAGAAGTATTCAGGCAGCAGGACGAGTTGCGCGCCGTCGGCGGCGGCTTCGGCAATCAGGCGCCCGGCTTCGGCGAGATTGCGCTCGCGATCCGGTGTGCTCACCATTTGCAGCGCGGCGACACGGAATGCGCTTTCCAGGGAACCGCTGGAGACGGTTGACGAGACGTGTGTTTCGCTCATGAGCGTTTCGAAAAACTCCCGGCAAGGCGGCGGCGCGAATGGCTTGCGCCGCATACGTCGTTCAAGGCTGGCTCGGGCCGCCGGTGCGGCACGGCGCCTGTCTGACCAAACAAAGGGCCGGATGCAGGCTCAGTGCGCGTCCACGGTCGAAGCCGGAGCGTCCATCTTACCGCGATCGCTCTTCACCCGCTCAACGTGCGGTTTCGACCACGAACCGGTGATCGCGTAATCCCGCGCGAACGCGTGCGAGACCGTCTGGCTGAAGGCCACATCGGCCACCAGCGCGCCCAGCCCGAGCAGCGGATTGATGACCGCCGCGGCAATCACACCGGCGCCGGCGCTGACCGTCGGCACGATCCGCACGTGCAGGTCCTGCGTTTCTTGAGCGAGATCGACCGAGCCTTTCATCTCGGCGCGCGCCGGTGCGGTCACCATCTCGAAGTTCTCGGTGCGGCCAATGCCGTTGTGAACCTGCGCGGTGCCGGTGACATGATCGAACGGCAGGCCTTCGCCGATCACGTCGTGAAAATTCATGGTGGCGAAGCGCGCGAGGCTTTGCAGGCTGAGCACTCCCAGCAGCTTGGCGACGCCCGGATCGACCTTGAGAATCTCGCCGTGACGCAGATCGACGGCCAGATTGCCGTTAAAGGTCGGATAGTCGATCTTGGTCGGGCCGCCTTGCCACACCACCTTGCCCGAAAGCGAACCGCTGCCCGCCTTGAGCGTGCGCGGCTGGCCGAAGCGCTCCAGCAGCGCGCCGGCGTCCTTGATATCGAGCTTGAAATCGAACACGGTGCGGCGCGGCGTGGCTTCGTCGGCGCTGTTGCCGAGGCCGGTCGAGGTGCGCCAGTTCGCGGTGGCGGTCAGCGTAGCCGCGGGGTTGGTGATGTCGAGCTTGTCGAGTTGCCAGACCGGCACGCCGTCTTCGTCGAAGTTGTGCGCGTCGACTTCGAGGCGGCCAATGTTGCGGTCGCGCACGATCAACTCGTTGACCACCAGATCGATGGACGGCATGTTCTGCGCCGGCGCCGAGATCGCCTGGCCGAGCACGTCCTTGTCGGTCGCCGACGGAATCACCACGCGGGCAAAGCGCGCCTGTAGCGTGCCCGGCGACTCTTTCGTCGCGCCCGGCAGCCATGACACATGGCCCGACACCTGGTTCGAGGCGATGTTCGCCTGCCATGTGCGGTCCGTATGCGATGCGCCGACGATCACGCTGTCCCAGTGCCGTTTGAGCAGCGTCAGCGTGTCGATGTGCAACGCGAAGCGGCTCGGCAGGAATTGCGCGACGGTCGGGTTCTGCACAGCCGGCGTCACGGCGGCGGCCGCTTCTTTACTGCGTATTTGCGTGATCAGCGCGCGCCACGCGTCCGCGTCGAATTCGTCCAGGTCGACGGCGGCGATCACCCCTTCGGACGGCAGGTCGGCGGCCTTGTTCACGCCGATTGCGCCGCGCACGACCGTCGGCGTCGTTTTCGGCTGATAGCGCAGCAGATAGGTGGCGGCGACCGGGCCGAGGGTGAGATCGGCGCGCTCGATTCCCGCTTCGCCCGGTGCGGCGGACGGGCTGACGGCGAAACGCAGCGGCATCGGCGTGCCGACCGGCTTGTTGAAAGGCGCGGGGAAGTCGAGCGCGAGGCCGGTCAGATCGGAGTGCGCCTTCACTTCGGGCAGCTGTCCTTTGGCGCCGCGCACGTTGAGCGCGTAGGGCGCGCTGCCGCTCATGCGCGTCAGCACCTGCGCGGCCGGGCCACGCAGGTTGAGGCCGCGCGCCGCGTCGACGGCGATATGGCCGCCGAGGTCGAGCGCATAGGTGCCGTCCTTCTGCAATCCGCCGTTCGCATGCGCGTCGCCGCCGAGGAATTGCCCGGAGAGCCGGTCGACCTGCGCCGTGTGCTCGGTGAAATGCACCTTGCCCTTCAGTTGCGACAGCGGCGGCGCGTTCTCGACGCTCAGGCGATTGTTCTGGAAGCCGACCGCGCCTTCCACGGCGATGTGCGGCTTCGGCGTACGCGGCACCGTCAACTGGAGCGCGAGCGACGCGGGCCCTTCGGCGCGCACTTTCTCGGTTTCATGCTTCGCCATGATGCCGAGCGAGCTGGCGTTCACGTAGTCGAGCATGTCGGCGAGCGGCCCGTGGCCATCGCCCTTGATGACGAGGCTCGACGCCTTGGTGCCGAGGTCCTCGATCCTGCCGTTGACGCCGATCAGCGCGACCTGCTTGTAATGCGCCCGGTCGATGTCGAAGCGCAGCACGTTCTGCTTGAGCTCGAACATGCCGTCGATGCCGTCGAGCGCGGGCCACACGTTCGGCGTGCCGTTCCTCATCTTGCGCGGCGGGAATGGCGTCGGATCGAACTTGCCGCCCTTGAACGGCGCAACGATATGGAACTGCCCGGCGCTCGGATCGCGCGAGTAGGGAAATTTGGTGAGATCGCCGTGAATCTCGATGGTCGCGCCGTGCGACATGCCGGCCTGCAAGCCGTGGCCGAGATAGATGCGCAGCTTTTCGCTGATGCTGGTCGGCAAGTAGCGGACGATGCGCGACACCTGCGCGCGCTGGAAGTCGGCTTTCAGATCGAGCGAGCCGCGTCCGTGGCCGGGGTTGCTGTAGTCGGCGGAGGCGGTGGCCGCGGCGTCGGCGTTCGAGACGCCGAAATCGGCCAGCTTCACGGTGAAGGCCGGGCGGTTCTCGCCCGGCGCTTTCGGCGCAATGGTCCAATCGGCGCGGCCATGCAGATGGTCGAGCTTCAGGCGCGGGTCGTCGAACACGCCCGGCAGCGTAATGGCGACGTTGGAGGTGTTGAGCAGGGCGGTGCCGTGGGTCTCGTCGGCATCCACGCTGCCCCACAGATTCTCGATGCCGGGAATGCCCGCGCGCGGGTGATTCAGTGGTGTGAGCCCCGGCGGCGGTTCCTGAGCGGCGATGCTGATACCCTGCAGGTCGCCCTTGAAGCGATAGCGTTCGATCGGCTCGGCGCCGCTCGGGCGGCGATCGCTGCCTGCTTCGCCGGACTCGGGTTTGCCGCGTTCGACTTCGATCACATAATTGGCGACCAGACCGCGCGGATTGAAGCGCACCAGACTGTTCAGGAGGCGCAGCGGCAGCGGCAACGCGCGGCTGAATTCGGCGAGGATGCCGAGATCGACACGATCGCCGCTCACGCTGACGAGCTGCCCGTGTTGCTGCGAGGCGGTCCGGTAGCGGCTATTGAGCGTGGTGAACGCGAGTGTGCGGGTGAGCGGCGTGCCGTCGTCGAGCGGCGGCTGGCCGAGTTCGGCGTGCAGATTGGTCAGTTGCAGTCTGTAGTCGCCCTGGTCGGCTTCGAGGCGCCACGAGAAATTGGCGATCGGCACCAGCAGCTTCGGCTGGGTCGGACGCACCCGCATGGCGACGTCGGTGCCGGCGAGTTGCCCGCCCGCCGACTTCATGCGCCCGTCGGCGAAGTCGATCCAGATGGCGTTGTCGATTCGGCCGGCAAACGTCTCGATCGGGAAATTGACGTAGCGCGCGAGCGTCGGCAGATCGACCGGGCCGGTCGAGACGTACACCTGGCCGGTCCAGTTGATCGGCTTGCCGATCGCGGAGAGCCGCGCGTGTTTGAAGTGCGTGCGGAAATCGATCGGGCCGTGCAGGACCTGGCCGTCGGCGGGCGCCTGCAGCGCAAGGCGGTGATCGTAGCCGTCGTTCAGAATCGCGATGCGGATGTCGCGCAGCGCCAACTCCGGCGCGTCATGCTGCGCATCGCGCCAGCGCAGCGCGCCGCCGCGCACCACGATCGCCTGCTGACGCAGTAGCCAGGTGGACAAGGTGTCGTTGCCGCTGTGGCGAGTCGGCACCGGCACGCCCGCCACCGAAAGCACGCCGTCGCTGCTGCGCGACACCAGCACGTCCGGCTGATCGACGATCAGGCTGGACAGCGCGGGATGAAACTGCCAGAGCGACTTCCACGAGAGCGCGGCGGTGGCGTGCGGGATGGTCAGCGCGGCTTTGCCGTCGTGGTCGCGGATTACGAGGTCGGTGACGTCGAGACCCGGCTGGAAGCCGCTCCAATGCGGCGCGAGCTTGCCGATGGTGAACTGCGTGTGCAGCTTTTCGGAGATGGCGGCTTCGATGCGCGGCCGGAACGAATCGATCCGCGGCAGGACCACGTAGCGCAAGCCGAGAAACAGACCCGTCGCAATGAAGTACAGGACGAGCGCGAGCGCGAGGACCACGTGCAAGGTCCGACGCAGCACGATGTGGTCGCGTCCGCTCACAGGCCGGACCTGCGCAGTTTCGTGCTGGTCGGCGGATTCGTTTCGCTCGGACATGCTGCGGCGGGAGGGCGTATGGTAGTTTTGCGAATTAACGACGAAATGTAACACACGGGAAAGCGTAGGCGGACCTCCTGCAAACCCTGTCTGCATGCCGTCTCGCGACTTGCGCGAGGCTGCCGCACTCCTGTGCTACTGCGAACTGAACCACGCTGATCAAGCAACGAGCGAGCCAGACCCTTGATGACTGACGCCACTCTCCTGAGTTCCAACTATTCACACTACGCGGCGCGCGCTGCGGCGGCCCGTCCGCAACTCGTGGCGCACGTGGCGGCGCTGGCGTCCGGGCCGCTCACGCGCGAGCGTATCGACGCGCGTTTCGACGCCTTGTGCGCCGAGTCGGCCGGCGCGGCCGATGCGCCATTGAGTGAAGATGCACTTAAACGGGCCTTGCGCCAACTGCGCACCGAGGTTTTTTGCGCCGTGATGGAGCGTGATCTGGCGGGTGAGGCTGATGTTGCCGAAGTCACCGGCGCGATGACGGACCTGGCGGAGACGACGATCCAGCGCGCGCTTGCGGTCCTGTCCGCCGAACTCGAAGCGCTGTATGGCGAGCCGCGCAACCCGCAAGGCGAACGGCTCTCGCTTGGCGTGGTGGGGATGGGCAAGCTTGGCGGGCGCGAGCTGAACGTGTCGTCCGATATCGACTTGATCTTCATTTATGAAGAGGACGGTGAGACCGCTGGCGGCCAGCGTTCGCCGATCGCCACGCAGGACTTTTTCACGCGCCTCGGCAAGCGCCTGATCGGCGCCCTCGCCGAAGTGACCGGCGACGGCTACGTGTTCCGTGTCGATATGCGGCTGCGGCCGAACGGCGACTCGGGGCCGCTCGTGTGCAGTCTCGGCATGCTCGAAGAGTATTTCTACGTGCAAGGCCGCGAGTGGGAGCGCTATGCGTGGATCAAGGGGCGTCTCGTGTCCGAAGCCGCGAGCGATGCCGCGCAACGGCTGCAGAAGCAGCTCGATGCGATCGTCATGCCGTTCGTCTACCGCCGCTATCTCGACTTCGGCGTGATCAGCGCGATTCGCGCACTCCATCTGCAGATTCGCCAGGAGGCGCAGCGGCGTGCGTCGATGCGTCCCGACAAGGCGGACGACATCAAGCTCGGGCGGGGCGGCATCCGCGAAATCGAATTCAGCGCGCAGGTGTTCCAGTTGATCCGTGGCGGCCAGGATGCGGGCTTCCGTGTGCGGCCGACGCTTGCCGTGCTGCGTCACGCGGCCACGCATGGGCTGATCGACACGTCGGTTTGCGTGAAGCTGTCGCAGGCGTATCGCTTCCTGCGCGAACTCGAGCATCGGCTGCAATACCGCAACGATGCGCAGACCCATGCGATGCCGGTCGATCGCGAGGAACGCGCGGCGCTCGCTCATGCGATGGGTTGCGACGACTACGCCGCGCTGATGGCCAAGCTCGACGCGCATCGCGAATTCGTCGAACAGCAGTTCGATCAGATTTTCGCCGACAAGGTGAGCGGCCGCGACGGCTGTGGCGCACCCGAAGACGGCGCCGGCGTGTGGGTGTGGAGCAGCGCGCTCGCCGACGACAGCGCCGACGAAGCCCTGCAGGCGCGCCTGATCGAACTCGGCGTGGCCGAACCGGGCGAACTGCTCGCGCGGCTGCGCGCGGTGTGGCAGTCGTCGCGTTATGCGGGGCTGGCCGAGCGCAGCCGGCAACGTTTCGACATCGTCGCGCAACGGGCGCTCGAAGCCGCGCGCACGCTGGAGCCCGCCGAGCGGCGCGGCGATACGGTGGCGCGGTTCTTCGACCTGCTCGAAGCGGTGAGCCGGCGCGGCGCGTATCTCGCGCTGCTGACCGAATATCCGCAGGCGCTGCATCGCGTGCTGTCGGTGCTCGGCGGGTCGCGCTGGGCGGCCGGCTACCTGATCCGCCATCCGCAATTGCTCGACGAATTGCTGGACGACGAAGCGATCAACAGTCCGTTCGACTGGCCCGAGTTCAAGCGCACGCTGCGCCTGCGCCTTGCCGCGGCGGACGGCGTCGAGCAGCAGATGGATCTGTTGCGCCATGCCCACCAGGCCGAGGTGTTTCGCATTCTGCTAATCGATCTGGCCGGCAAGCTGAGCGTCGAACATGTGAGCGACCGGCTGTCCGAACTCGCCGATGCCGTGCTCGACGTCACGCTCGAGGCCGTCTGGAACCAGCTGCCGAAACGCCACCGCGACGTGCCGCGTTTCGCGGTGATCGCGTACGGCAAGCTAGGCGGCAAGGAACTGGGCTACGCGTCCGATCTCGACGTGATCTTCCTCTACGACGACCCCGACGACGCCGCAGCCGACGTCTACTCCACCTACACCCGCCGCCTGATCACCTGGCTCACGACGGCAACCGGCGCCGGCACCCTGTTCGACGTCGACTTGCGTCTGCGGCCGAACGGCGAATCGGGCCTGCTCGTCACCGATCTGGACGCGTTCCGCCGTTACCAGTTGCGCGAGGGCGACGCAGCGAATACGGCGTGGGTATGGGAGCACCAGGCATTGAGCCGCGCGCGTTACTGCGCGGGCGACGCTGAGATCGGCGCGAAGTTCGAAGCCATCCGCGAACAGGTGCTGACCACGCCGCGCGAAGCGGCGCCGCTGATGAAGGAAATTGTGGAGATGCGTGCGCGCGTCGAAGCGGGGCATCCGAACCATACGGCGCTGTTCGACCTGAAGCACGATAGCGGCGGGATGGTGGATATCGAGTTCACCGTGCAGTACTGGGTGTTGTTGCACGCGGCGAGCGATCCCGAGTTGATCCGCAATACCGGCAACATCGCGTTGCTGCGGGAAGTGTCGCGCTTCGGCCTGATGAGCGAGGCGGAAGCGGAGACGGTCGGCGCGGCGTACCGAACGTACCGCAAGTTGCAGCACCAGTTGCGGCTGGATGGGATGGAGAAGGCGCGGGTCGAGCCGGCGCTGGTGGCTAGGGAGCGTGAAGCGGTGCTGGGGCTGTGGAAGCGTGTGTTTGGTTGAACGCGCGCGAGGGTTTCTCAAGCGGGGCCTGCCTAGCGGCGCTTCGAGCGGCGGCGTGAGCGACGTCGCGGCCTTCACTTTGCCAAGCGGGCGACGCGCCCAGCGATTCACCCTTAGCCGTCGTTCGTCGCCGCCAGTGCTCCGATCGCGAGTCGCGGATGGCGAGGGCATCCCCAGCCGACGAACAACTACGCCGCCAGCATTTCCTTCGCATGCTTGCGCGTGGTCGGTGTGATCTCCAGGCCGCCGAGCATGCGCGCGACTTCCTCGACGCGACTCGCCTTGTCGAGCGAGGTCACGCTGCTGACCGTGCCACCTTTGCCGTTGCCCGCTTTCGCCACCTGGAAATGATGGTCGCCGCGCGCGGCAACTTGCGGCAAGTGCGTCACGCACAGCACCTGGCGCTGTTGGCCAAGCTGATGCAAAAGCCGCCCGACCACTTCGGCGACGCCGCCGCCGATGCCCGTGTCCACTTCGTCGAAGATCAGCGTGGGTGTCGGGCTGGCGGCGCTGGCGATCACGGCGAGCGCGAGGCTGATCCGCGCCAGTTCGCCGCCTGAGGCGACCTTGGCAAGCGGCCGCAGCGGCACGCCGGCATGCCCGGCGACGCGGAACTCGACCTGTTCGAGCCCATGCGCGCCGCCTTCGGGCAGCGGCACCAGCGCGACTTCGAAGCTGCCGCCTTTCATCGACAGTTCCTGCATGCCCGTGGTCACCGCCGCGCCCAGCGCCTTGCCGGCCTTGGCGCGCGCCTTCGAGAGTTTCTTCGCCTCGGTCAGGAAGTCTTCCCTGGCTTTGGCTTCGGCGGCGTGCAGGCTGTCGAGGTCGGCGGCCGCGTCGAGCGCGGCCAGTTGCGCGCGACGCGCCTCGTGTTCCTCAGGCAGTGTTTCCGGCTGCAGACGGAACTTGCGCGCGGCCGAATGCAACGCGTCGAGACGCTTCTCGACCTGCGCCAGCCGATCCGGATCGAGTTCGAGCTTTTGCGCGTAATGACTCAGCGAATAAGCCGCTTCCTGCAGCTGGATTTCGGCCGGCTCGAGCGCGGCCAGCACGTCGTTCAAGGCCGGATCGATCTCCGCCAGATCACGCACCTTCGAGACGATCGAGGAAAGATGCGTGATCATGGCCTCGTCCGATTCGGACAGCGCGCCGAGCGCGCCTTGCACGCCGTCGATGAGATTGGCGGAGTGCGACAGCCGCCGATGCTCGGCGTTCACTTCTTCCCACTCACCGGGTTGCGGCGCGAGCTTGTCCAGTTCGGTGAGCTGCCAGGCGAGGCGCTCGCGTTCCAGTTGCAGTTCACGGTCACGCGTTTGCGCGTGCTCGACCGCCTGAACCTTCTCGCGCCACATGCGCCATGCTCGCGTAACGGTCGCGGCAGTGTCGGACAGGCCGGCGTGTGTGTCGAACAGTTCGCGTTGCGCGTCGGGGCGCATCAGCAACTGGTGTGCATGCTGGCCATGAATATCCACCAGCATTTCGCCGACCTCGCGCAACTGCGCGAGCGTCGCCGCGGTGCCGTTGATGAAGGCCCGCGAGCGGCCGTTCGCATCCACCACGCGCCGCAGCATCACCGTGCCGTCGTGATGGCCGTCGTCGCCGGTCGTGCCGAGCGCCTGCTCGTCGAGCCATTGCTCGACCTGCGCGTGCGTCTCGAACTCCGCGGTGATGTCGGCGCGGCTTTCGCCGGCGCGCACGACGTTCGCATCGGCGCGGGCGCCGAGCGCGAGCGCCAGCGCGTCGATCAGGATCGATTTGCCGGCGCCGGTTTCGCCGGAGAAAACAGTAAAGCCGCTGTCGAATTCGAGATCGAGCGCGGCGACGATGACGAAGTCGCGTATCGAGAGGTGGCGAAGCATGGAGGTCGTCTGGTGAGCGTGATAGTCGGGTTTCGGCAGCGGCGGCGTTCGCGTTCCGGTGTCCTTGCCGCTCAGGGCTTGGGATCTTCTTCGTGCGACGGGTATTCGTTCCAGTGCAGCTTCTTGCGCAGCGTGGCGAAGTAGCTGTAGCCGACGGGATGCAGCATCGGCACCGTATGACGCGAGCGGCGCACTTCGATCGTGTCGCTCAGTTCGAGCGAGGTGAACGACTGCATGTCGAAATTGACGTTCACTTCGCGCCCCGAGACGATCTGGATGCTCACCTTGGAGTCGTCCGGCAGCACGATCGGCCGGTTCGAGAGCGCGTGCGGCGCGATCGGCACCAGCACGATGCCTTGCAATTGCGGATGCAGAATCGGCCCTTGCGACGACAGCGCGTAAGCGGTCGAGCCGGTGGGCGTGGCCACGATCAGGCCGTCCGAGCGCTGGTTGTACATGAAGCGGCCGTCCACCGAGACATGCAGTTCCGCCATGCCCGAGAAGCCGCTGCGGTTGACCACCACGTCGTTGAAGGCCAGCGCGTGATAGATCGGATTGCCGCCGCGCATGATGCGCGCTTCGAGCAGCACACGTTCTTCGCGCTCGAAATTGCCCGACAGCATTTGCGGCACGATCTCGCGCATGTCGGAGATCGGAATGTCGGTAATGAAGCCGAGCCGCCCGTGGTTGATGCCGATCAGCGGCGTGCGGTACGGCGCAAGCTGGCGGCCGATGCCGAGCATGGTGCCGTCGCCGCCCAGCACCACCGCAACGTCGGCGCGCGCGCCGATCTCGGCGGGACGCAGCGCCGGATAGTCGGTGACGCCGATCTCGGCGGCGGTGTCGGCTTCGAACACGACCTCGAAGCCGCGCTTCGCGATGCACGAGGCGAGCGTGGTCAAGGGCTCGGCGATGCCCGGCGTATTGTTGCGCCCGACGAGCGCGACGGTCTTGAACTGGCTGGTCACTTGCATGCCGGCATTACACCATAGGTAGGGCCTGAAAAGAACCGCAGACAGACCCGGTAGCGGGCCGGCATGCGCGGGCCGTCAGCGCATCTCGCGATTGTCGTTAGAATGGTGAAGCCTTGATGACATGTGCGCCGGTTAAAGTGCGGCGGGGTGCCGGCAGCGGGGCCGCCCAGAAGGTGGCCCGCAAGGTGGTCCGCAAAGCGTCGGGCGGAACGCCGGCTAGCAGGCCGGACCGAAGGCAATGCGCTGCGCTGGCAACAGGCGGCGCGTTCGTCAGGGATGGGCGCCCCTAGCGCTCGCGGTTGTCGTGCCATTGAGCTAAAATTTTCCGTCATGCTAGATCCTCGCGCACAAACCCTCCTCAAAACGCTGATCGAGCGTTACATCGCCGAAGGTCAGCCGGTCGGCTCGCGCACGTTGTCGCGCTATTCGGGCCTCGAACTGAGTCCCGCAACGATCCGCAACGTGATGTCCGACCTCGAGGACCTGGGGCTCGTGATCAGTCCGCATACTTCGGCGGGCCGCATTCCTACGCCTCGCGGCTACCGCCTGTTCGTGGACACCATGCTGACGGTGGAGTCCGCCGCAGACGAAGAGGCCGTGACACGTACCGTCAAGACTACGCTGCAGGCGGGCGAACCGCAGAAAATCGTTGCGGCGGCGGCCAGCGTGCTCTCCAATTTGTCGCAGTTCGCCGGCGTGGTGCTCACGCCGCGGCGCAGCCATGTGTTCAAGCAGATCGAGTTCATGCGTTTGTCCGACAAGCGCATTCTGCTGATCATCGTCACGCCGGAAGGGGACGTGCAGAACCGCATCATGGCGACCCAGCGCGATTTCTCGCCGTCGCAACTGGTCGAGGCGTCCAACTACATCAACGCGCACTTCGCGGGCCTTTCGTTCGACGACGTGCGCCGCCGCCTGCGCGAAGAAATCGACGAGTTGCGCGGCGACATGACTACGCTGATGCATGCCGCCGTCACCGCCAGCACGGACGAATCCGACACGGGCGAGACCGTGCTGATTTCCGGCGAGCGCAACCTGCTCGAAGTCGCCGACCTTTCGTCGGACATGGCGCGCTTGCGCAAGTTGTTCGATGTGTTCGACCAAAAGACTAGTCTCCTTCAATTGCTCGACGTGTCGAGTCACGCGGCGGGCGTGCAGATTTTCATCGGCGGCGAGTCGAATCTCGTGCCGATCGAGGAAATGAGCGTGGTCACCGCGCCGTACGAGGTGAACGGCAAGATCGTCGGCACGCTCGGCGTGATCGGGCCGACCCGCATGGCCTACAACCGCGTGATTCCGATTGTGGACATCACCGCGCGCCTGCTTTCCCTGACTCTCAGCCAGCAATAAATAGCTTCGACTCCTGGCCGCGGCGGCACCTGCTGCAAATAATGCGTGACCGCGCGCGGCTTGCCAATTGGCCGAATGGCCAGGGGTGTCCGGCGGACCGGTGCATGAACCGCGCCGCTATAATGAATCCCACCTGAACCGACTCTCCGCCAAAACCGGTTACTTCTGCTGCCTATGCGCTTCGACCTCGAGCGGCCCTCACAGAACGCCACGTCACACCGTGTCGCCGTGCTGCTGATCAATCTCGGCACGCCCGACGCGCCGACGCCGCGTGCGGTCCGCCGCTATCTCGCGCAGTTTCTGTCCGATCCGCGCGTGGTCGAAATTCCGGCGCTGCTCTGGCAGATCATTCTGCGGCTGCTGATTTTGCCGGTCCGGGGCCGCGCGTCCGCCAAGAAGTACGCCGCGGTGTGGATGCCCGAAGGCTCGCCACTGCGCGTTCACACAGAGAAGCAGGTGGAGGGCTTGCGCCATCTGTTGCAATTGAACGACTACACTGTGCTGGTCGATTACGCGATGCGCTACGGCACGCCGGGCATTCCGGCCATGCTGAACCAGCTCAAGCTGGCGGGCGCCGAGCGCGTGCTGCTGATGCCCATGTATCCGCAGTATTCGTCGTCGACCACCGCCACCGCTTTCGACGACGCCTTTTCGGCGCTCAAGCGTATGCGCAATCAGCCGGAGATCCGCACGGTGCGGCAGTACGCCGACCATCCCGCCTACATCGCAGCGCTTGCCGCGCAGGTGCATCACTATTGGCATCAGCACGGCCGGCCGGACTTTGCCGCGGGCGATAAGCTGGTGCTGAGTTTCCACGGCGTGCCCAAGCGCACGCTGGATCTCGGCGACCCATACCACGAGCAATGCCAGCAAACCGGCGCACTTCTGATGCAAGCGCTCGAACTGACGCAGGTGGAATGCCGCATCACGTTCCAGTCGCGTTTTGGCAAGGCCGAATGGCTGCAGCCCTACACGGCGCCCACGCTGAAGGAACTGGGTGCGGCGGGCGTGCGGCGCGCCGACGTGTTCTGTCCGGGGTTTACAGCCGATTGCCTTGAAACCATCGAGGAAATCGGCATGGAAGTGCGCGACGAATTCCTCCACGCGGGCGGCAAGGATTTCCATCGGATTCCCTGCTTGAACGCCTCGCAGGCATGGATTGCCGCGCTGGGCGAAATCGTCGCGCAGAACCTGCAGGGCTGGCCGGTGCAGGCGTTGCCGGTGCCGCATACGACAGGACCTTGAACAGGCTCATGAATTACACGATTTCAACTGAAGCGGGCGCGAAGCTGCGCATCGACAAATGGCTTTGGGCGGCGCGCTTCTTCAAGACGCGTTCGCTCGCGGCCGACGCCGTCGAAAAAGGCCATGTGCGGATTGGCGGCGCCAGCGTCAAGCCGGCCAAAGACGTGCGGGTCGGCGACCTGGTGGAGATCGAGATCGAACGGATCGTGTGGCAGGTGGAAGTGTTGGGCGTGTGCGACGTGCGCGGCCCGGCGAGCGTCGCGCAAACGCTTTATGCGGAAACCGAAGCGAGCAAGGTGAAGCGGCAGGTCGAACAGGAGCGGCGCAAGACGTATCGCGAGCCGGCGGCCGCATTGCACGGCCGGCCGACGAAACGCGACAGGCGCACTATCGACAAACTTTCAGGTGGGGGTTGAACAGTTGTTCCATGGTCGCGTGCACACCGCCGTATTCGGTAGTGTGGTCGTTGACAGCCCCGGACATGCAGATGGTCGTGGTGCCCGCAATCAGAACCAATGCGACCACCGAGATTGCAAAGGTCAGTTTCACGGTACTCCCCTCGGGAAGGTTCAGGATAAAGACGGGCGAATCGGGTGGAAATTGCAATATGTCGGAAAGGTTGACGTCAGATTAGGGTTAACGCGTCTTTTCCGATGCTTAAGTGGAGCATAGGCCACTTGTCGATAGCACTCAATCCCAATCTGATTGCGCAGCAATAATCGTTGTAACCGGGCATTTCGGCCGCGCGTTCGTGGTGCGAAAAGATCCGGGAGAACCGCTTGAAATGGTTGTTCCCGGCCTCATCTGCCGTTTTGATTTGCGGTGACTCGCGAAGTTGTCTGTCGCGATTTTGCAACGCACAAACCGCGCCAGGTTTGATGCGCTGCCTGCCACCGTTGGCTTTTACCTCGCTTTCACCCATTTAACGACTTTCAGCGACATGGAAAACACGCAAGAGAACCCGACGAGCCAGAATCCCACGCCCGCCGACGAAACCGCGCGCCAGGCCGCCGATGCCGCGGCACCTCAGCAGGAAGCGGCTGCCAACGCCGCGACCGACTCGCCGGTCAACGCCGAGCAAGCGGCCTTGGCCGAAGCTGAAGCGAAGATCGCCGAGTTGCAGGAAAGCTTCCTGCGGGCTAAGGCTGAGACCGAAAACGTCCGCCGCCGCGCTCAGGAAGACGTCGCCAAGGCACACAAGTTTGCAATCGAGAGCTTCGCCGAGCATCTGCTGCCGGTAATCGACAGCCTCGAGGCAGCCGTCGCCCACTCATCCGACGATCTGCAGAAGGTGCGCGAAGGCGTCGAACTCACGCTGCGCCAGCTCACCGGCGCGTTGGAGAAGGGCCGCGTCGTCGCCCTGAATCCGATTGGCGAGAAGTTCGACCCGCACCGCCATCAGGCCATTTCCATGGTGCCGGCCGAGCAGGAGCCGAACACCGTGGTGGCCGTGCTGCAAAAGGGCTTCGTGATCGCCGATCGCGTGCTGCGGCCGGCACTCGTGACCGTCGCGGCACCGAAGTAAGCGCCGGAAGGCTCGGTAAGCCGTTTCGGCCGGCAGGCAGCGCCGCGGCCAGTGTTCTCGTCGGCGCCTCGGTGCTTCGCGTCTTCGCGATGCGCGAGCTCGGCGCCGAGTCATTCGGAGCAGACGATGAGCTGGCGTGGTGTTTGCCAGAATCTCGACCGCTTCAACTGTGAGATCTTCAGGAAAGCCGTGCCCGTGAGCCGGGCGCGATTCGCGCGCTCGGTCTCGAATGGTTTCACAGCAACGTTGGCGAGCATCGCGAACTGGGCCGGCGCTTCATGCTGCACGGCGCGGCCACGTGGTTTCACTTCCACGTCGGCAGGCAGGCGGCTCGGTTAATGGAACAAATTTGGGCAAAAGTTCGCCCGATTGAAAAAAATTAAAGACCGCATCGCAAAAGAGGTCTTGAAAACGATGCGGACGCACTTATGTTGAGTGCAGGTAGGAATTGAGAGCGGATCGCCTTACCGCCAGCTGGGCAAACAAGGCGCTTCCCGCAGCGATCAAAGTTAGGAGATTAGTAAAAATGGGCAAAATCATCGGCATCGACCTCGGCACGACCAACTCGTGCGTGGCGATCATGGAAGGCAATTCGGTCAAGGTGATCGAGAACTCGGAAGGTGCGCGCACCACGCCGTCGATCATCGCTTACATGGAAGACGGCGAGATTCTCGTCGGCGCGCCTGCGAAGCGTCAGTCGGTCACCAACCCGAAGAACACGCTGTACGCAGTCAAGCGCCTGATCGGCCGCCGCTTCGAAGAAAAAGAAGTGCAGAAAGACATCGGCCTGATGCCGTACAAGATCATGAAAGCCGATAACGGCGACGCATGGGTCGAAGTGCGCGATCAGAAGCTCGCTCCGCCGCAAATCTCCGCGGAAGTGCTGCGCAAGATGAAGAAGACCGCTGAAGACTATCTCGGCGAGCCGGTCACGGAAGCTGTGATCACGGTTCCCGCGTACTTCAACGACAGCCAGCGCCAGGCAACCAAAGATGCAGGCCGCATCGCCGGTCTGGAAGTGAAGCGGATCATCAACGAGCCGACGGCAGCCGCTCTGGCGTTCGGTCTGGACAAGGCCGAAAAGGGCGACCGCAAGATCGCGGTGTATGACCTGGGCGGCGGTACGTTCGACGTGTCGATCATCGAAATCGCGGACGTCGACGGTGAAATGCAGTTCGAAGTGCTCTCCACGAACGGCGATACGTTCCTGGGCGGTGAAGACTTCGACCAGCGCATCATCGATTACATCATTGCCGAGTTCAAGAAAGAACAGGGCGTGGATCTGTCGAAAGATGTGCTCGCGCTGCAACGCCTGAAGGAATCGGCTGAAAAGGCGAAGATCGAACTGTCGTCGAGCCAGCAAACCGAAATCAACCTGCCGTACATCACGGCCGACGCGTCGGGTCCGAAGCACTTGAACCTGAAAATTACGCGTGCGAAGCTGGAAGCGCTGGTTGAAGAGCTGATCGAACGCACCATCGAACCGTGCCGCGTGGCGATCAAGGACGCAGGCGTGAAGGTCGGCGAAATCGACGACGTGATTCTCGTCGGCGGTATGACCCGCATGCCGAAGGTGCAGGAAAAGGTCAAGGAGTTCTTCGGCAAGGATCCGCGCCGTGACGTGAACCCGGACGAAGCCGTCGCCGTGGGCGCCGCGATTCAAGGCCAGGTTCTGTCGGGCGACCGCAAGGACGTTCTGCTGCTCGACGTGACCCCGCTGTCGCTCGGCATCGAAACGCTCGGCGGCGTGATGACGAAGATGATCAACAAGAACACCACGATCCCGACCAAGCACGCCCAGGTCTATTCGACGGCCGACGACAATCAGGGCGCCGTGACGATCAAGGTGTTCCAGGGCGAACGCGAAATGGCAGCGGGCAACAAGCTGCTGGGCGAGTTCAATCTGGAAGGCATTCCGCCGGCACCGCGCGGCACGCCGCAGATCGAGGTGAGCTTCGACATCGACGCGAACGGCATTCTGCACGTCGGCGCGAAAGACAAGGCGACCGGCAAGGAAAACCGCATCACGATCAAGGCAAACTCGGGTCTGTCCGAAGCCGAAATCGAGAAGATGGTGAAGGACGCCGAAGCGAACGCGGAAGAAGATCACAAGCTGCGTGAACTGGCCGATGCGCGCAACCAGGGCGACGCGCTGGTCCACAGCACGAAGAAGGCGCTCACCGAATACGGCGACAAGCTGGAAGCTTCTGAGAAGGAAAAGATCGAAGCCGCGCTGAAGGACCTCGAAGAAACGCTGAAGAGCGGTTCGAGCGACAAGGCCGCGATCGAAGCCAAGATCGAAGTGGTGGCCACCGCCTCGCAGAAGATGGGCGAGAAGATGTACGCCGACATGCAGGCTGCGCAGGGTGCCGAAGCAGCGGCAGCGGGCGCGGCAAGCCCGGGTGCAACGGCCGGTGGCGCGAGCCACCAGCAGGACGACGTGGTCGACGCCGAGTTCAAGGAAGTCAAGAAAGACTAAAGCCAGGTCGCCTTTCGACCGTAAAGCCGCACACAGCCTTGTGTGCGGCCCGGCTGCACCGGAGACTGCGCCAGCTTTGTCGAACAGCAGGACAGCAGAAACGTGCAAGAGCGGTTATCACGCCTGGCGAGCCTTTTAGGCTCTCCGGGCACATTTGTTTTATGGAGGGCGTTGTTTTGAGCCGCATTCAGGCGGCATGAAACGACGGCCGGACGAGTCGTGAGACTCCAGCATTCAAGAGGAGCCACCGTGCGCATTGCGCGAGTGGCGTTGAACCGATATGGCGAAACGGGATTACTACGAGGTTCTGGGCGTCGCAAAGAACGCGAGCGACGACGAAATCAAGAAGGCTTATCGCAAGCTGGCGATGAAGCACCACCCCGACCGCAATCCGGGCAACAAGGATGCGGAAGAGCATTTCAAAGAGGTGAAGGAAGCCTATGAAATGCTGTCGGACTCGCAAAAGCGTGCCGCGTACGATCAGTACGGCCACGCGGGCGTCGATCCGAACATGGGCGGTGCCGGGGCGCAAGGCTTCGGCGGGTTTGCCGACGCATTCGGCGATATCTTCGGCGACATCTTCGGCCAGGCGGCCGGTGGTGCCGCACGCGGCGGCGGCCGCGCCGGCCCGCAGGTGTATCGCGGCGCCGATCTGCGCTACAGCATGGAAATCACGCTGGAACAGGCCGCACACGGCTATGACACGCAGATTCGCGTGCCGAGCTGGGTCTCGTGCGAAGTCTGTCACGGTTCGGGCGCCAAGCCCGGCACCAAGCCGGAAACCTGCCCGACCTGTAGCGGTTCGGGTTCGGTGCGTATGTCGCAAGGCTTTTTCAGCATTCAGCAAACCTGCCCGAAGTGCCACGGCACCGGCACCTACATTCCTGAACCGTGCGGCCACTGCCACGGCGCGGGCAAGGTGAAGGAAACCAAGACGCTGGAAGTGAAGATCCCGGCAGGTATCGACGACGGCATGCGTATCCGTTCCGCCGGCAATGGCGAGCCGGGTATCAACGGCGGCCCGTCGGGCGATCTGTACGTCGAGATTCACATCAAGCAGCACTCGGTTTTCGAGCGCGACGGCGACGATCTGCATTGCCAGATGCCGATTCCGTTCACCACCGCGGCGCTCGGCGGCGAAATCGAAGTGCCGACCCTCGCGGGCCGCGCCAGCTTCACCGTGCCGGAAGGCACGCAGTCGGGCAAGACGTTCCGTCTGCGTGGCAAGGGCATCAAGGGGCTGCGTTCGAGCATTGCCGGCGATCTGTACGTGCACGTGCAAGTCGAAACGCCGGTCAAGCTCACCGAGCCGCAACGCGATCTGCTCAAGCAGTTCGAGAAGGCATTGGTCGAGGGTGGCTCGCGGCATAGTCCGCAAAGCAAGAGCTGGTTCGATCGGGTGAAGAGTTTCTTCGATTAATGGCAGTTTGAAGTTGGCGGTAGGTATGACGGCAGATGAGCGCGACGCGGTGTTCGCGTTGCTCGACGATTGCGACGCGACGGCGGCGCGCCGTTCGAGTCGTCTGTACACGGGTTTTGTGCATGAACGGGTGTGTGCGGATGCCGCGCAGCTCGAAGCCGTGTGCGAGACCGTGGTCGCTGAGACGCAGCGAGGTTTGCATGCCGTCGTGCTCGCCGACTATGAGTTCGGCCGGAATCTTCTCGACGGAGAAGTACACCGGTCTCTGAAAACGCAGCGTGGCGATGCCACGCTGCGTTTTTTATTGTTCGAACGTTGCGAGAAGCTTGCTCGCGAAGAGGTCGACGCGTGGCTCATGGCGCGCGACGAAGGCACGGCCGAGCCATCAGTGGCGGGTACGGCCAACGTGCGCGCGAGCGTCGACACGGCGCAATTCAATGCGGCGATCGATGCAATTCACTCGGCCCTGCGCGCGGGCGATTCGTATCAGGTCAACTACACGTATCGGCTCGGGTTCGACGTATTCGGCTCGCCGACCGCGCTGTATCGGCGGTTGAGGGCGCGTCAGCCGGTGCCGTATGGCGCGCTGATCGTGTTACCGGGCGGACAGTGGGTGCTGTCCTGCTCACCGGAGCTCTTCATCGAGAAGCAGGGCGCGATGTTGCGTGCGCGGCCGATGAAAGGCACGGCGCCGCGCTCGGACGACTCGGCGGCGGACCGGCGCGCTGCCGAATTCCTCGGCAACGATCCAAAAAACCGTGCCGAAAACGTGATGATCGTCGACCTGTTGCGCAATGATCTGTCGCGGGTCGCGCAAACAGGCTCGGTCAAAGTGCCGGCGTTGTTTTCGGTCGAGCCGTATGCGTCGGTGTGGCAGATGACCTCGACGGTGCATGCGACGTTGCGGCCCGGCACGTCGTTCGCCGGAATATTGCGCGCGTTGTTTCCCTGCGGCTCGATCACCGGCGCGCCGAAGCATCGCACGATGCAGTTGATCGATGAACTCGAGAGCACGCCACGCGGGCTCTATACCGGCGCGATTGGTTGGCTGGATGCGCCTTCATCGGCTGCTGATCCCACAGACACAACCACGCTCGAAGCAAACCAGACCGCCTGTGGCGACTTCTGCTTATCCGTCGCGATCCGCACGCTGACGTTGAGCCACTCGACACAAACTGGCCAACTAGAAGGCAAGATGGGCGTCGGCGCGGGCATCGTGCTCGACAGCATCGCCACAGACGAATATGCGGAGTGCCAATTGAAGGCCAGCTTTCTGACCGGCGCCGAGCCGGGTTTCGAGCTATTCGAAACGATGTATGCGACACGCGAAGAGGGCGTGCGGCATCTATCACGCCATCTCGCACGGCTCTCGTCGAGCGCCGCGACGCTCGGCTTCAAACTTGACGACGCAAACGCCATTAGCGCAGAGATCGCGGCGAAGTGTGCGTCGCTGCCTGCGCACACGCCGCATCGCATGCGGCTTGCGTTGAGCAAAAACGGCACGATACAGATCACTGCCGCGGTATTGACGCCGCTAGCCGAATCGACAGTCGGCGTGCTGCTTGGACCCGATCACGCTTTCCCGGCAACCGACGCCGCCGACCCGCTGCTACGCCACAAAACGACGCGCCGCGCCGAATACGATCGCGGCTGGCGCGAAGCCGAAGCGAAGGGCGCATTCGATACGTTGTTCTTCAACGCGCAAGGCGAGTTGACCGAAGGCGGCCGTTCGAATGTGTTGGTGAAGTTGGGTGGGCGCTGGTGGACACCGCCGCTTGTGTCGGGCGTACTACCCGGCGTGATGCGCGGCGTTCTACTCGAGGACGTGTCGGATTTGCAGGTGGCCGAACGTGTGCTGAGCCGGACGGATTTGCAAAACGCCGAAGCGCTAATGGTGTGCAATGCGCTGCGAGGCGCGGTACCGGCGCGGATTGTGGACTGAGAGAGGCGAGAGAGTAAGCCGCTAACGGCAGCAGCAGGAAACGCGGCGCCGGCTCGCCTGTCTGCGCGCTTCAGCCGTGAAGAATATGCCGTAGCCGAGCCATCCAGCCGGTCAGGCGCGCATGCCAGGCGGATTTCCGCACGTCATGCGGTACGGTGGCGGGGTCGCGGATTCCCGCTACATCGATCAGGCAAAATGGGCTCATGGTGGTCTCTCCCCGGCTCGCGGCCAAGCCGCATTAACAGGAAGACGAAGACAGACAACCAGCTTTGCATACGATATCCGATTGGTCTCAAAACGGGCGCGAAGACGCCCGTTCCGCCGCATTCTCTATCGCTTGAAACTCAGAACGTGTGCTCCGGCCCAGGAAACGAACCATCCTTCACTGCGGCCACATACGCTTCCACGGCCGCCAGAATACTTGGCTGCCCTTGCATGAAATCCTTCACAAAGCGCGGCCGTTTACCGGGGAAAATGCCCAGCATGTCGTGCAGCACCAGCACCTGACCCGAACAATCCACGCCCGCGCCGATGCCGATCGTCGGAATGCGTAACTGCTTCGTCACGTCGCTCGCGAGCAGCGTCGGAATCGCTTCCATCACGATCAACTGCGCGCCGGCTTGCTGGACGGCGAGCGAGTCGCGCATCAACTGCGTCGCCCCCGCCTCGGTTTTGCCTTGCACCTTGAAGCCGCCGAACGCATGCACGGATTGCGGCGTCAGACCGACGTGCGCGCATACGGGAATCGAACGTTCCACCAGGAAGCGCACCGTGTCCGCGAGCCATTCGCCGCCTTCGAGCTTCACCATCTGCGCGCCGGCGCGCATCAACTCCACCGAGCTTCTGAAGGCGTCTTCCGGCGTGCCGTAGGTGCCGAACGGCAAGTCGGCCACGATTAGCGCCGCGGGCCGCGCACGCGCCACGCTAGCCGTGTGATACGCGATGTCGGCGAGCGCCACGGGCAGGGTGGTCGTCTGGCCTTGCAGCACGTTGCCGAGCGAGTCGCCGATCAACAGCACGTCGACGCCCGCGCGATCCAGCAGCGCGGCAAAGCTCGCGTCGTAGCAGGTGAGCATGGCGATTTTTTCGCCGGCATCGCGCATTGCCTGCAGTTTCGGCACGGTGATGGCGTTCCGGCTCGCTTCCTGCAAATAGGTCATGGGTCAATCCGTTGAGAAAAGAGAGGTGGCGGCGCCGCTTACAGCGACGTGCCCTTGACAAAGAACTCCTTGCGGCCGCGCATGGTTTCGATGCGTTCGGCGAGCAGCGCAAGGTCCGCGTCTGAGTCGAGCGGATTGAGGTGTTCGGCGTTGACCGTCAGCACGGGCGTGCGGTCGTAGTGATAGAAAAACTCGTTGTACGCGTCGCACAGCGCGTGCAGATACGCGTCGGAAATCTGTAGCTCCATTGGCACCGCGCGCTTCTGGATGCGCGCGAACAGCACCTCGGGACTCGCCTGCAGATAGACCACGAAGTCGGGCGCCGGCGCGTTGACGTCGATCCGCGTGGCAAGCGCGCGATACAACTGCCACTCGTCTTCCTGTAGCGTCAGACGCGCGAAGATGTCGTTCTTCTGCGTCATGAAATCGGCGATCAGCGGCGTGCCCGACAGGTGCGCCGCGCTCACGTCCTGCGCCTGCTGCGCGCGCTGCAAGGCAAAGTGCAGTTGCGTGGGCAACGCGTAACGCGCGGTGTCGCGATAAAAGCGTTCGAGGAAAGGATTGTCCTGCGGCCGTTCGAACAGTTCGTGCATCGACCAGCGCTGCGCGAGGCGGCGTGCGAGCGACGTCTTGCCGACGCCGATCGGCCCTTCGATCGCGAGATAGCCGAACGGAGGCCGCAGTTGCGGCGCCGTGACGGTGAGCGGCGTTGAATTCATTCGCAGCGGCCTTTGGGTGGCGTGCTCTCGGCGGCCAATGCATTGAGCATAGGACACTGGCAAGGCCCCTTCACCTTCTCGATGCGCTGATCGCTCACGCCGCTGAGCAGCGCTTCGGCGCGGCCATGTTGCGGGATGACCAGCGTGGGGTCGATCTCGATGAGCGGCACCAGCGCGAAAGCGCGTTCGATCAAACGTGGATGCGGCACGATCAGATCGGCTTCGTCGATCGATTGATCGCCGAACAGCAGAATGTCCAGATCGAGCGTGCGCGGGGCATTGCGAAACGGCCGCTCGCGGCCGAACTGATGCTCGATCTTGTGGCACAGCGCAAGCAGATGCCGCACGGGGAGCGTCGTATCGATCTTCACGACGCAGTTGAAATAATCGTCACCGCCCGCGTCGATCGGGGCAGTGCGATACAGGCTCGACTTGGCGAGCACGGTGATGGTGTGCTGTTGTGCGAGGCACACCACCGCGTCTTTCAGGGTCTGGCGCGCGTCCCCGAGATTCGCGCCGAGGCCGAGATAAGCAACCGTCATGGCATAACTTCCTGCAACTTTCGTTCGACGGCAACAGCGAACGCTAGGTCAGTCTTCGTGCGGGCCGTCATGGCTCGCGTCGTCGGCTGTGCGTTCGGCTGGCGTACCGCCCTCCAATCCGTCCCCCGGCTTGCGGTTTCTGGCGCCACTGCTGCGCCGCCGTCGTTTTCTGGGGCTTCGGTCCTTCCCGCCTTGCGTGAGCAATGCCTCACGTGCGGCGATGTCTCCTTCAATGAACTCCGTCCACCACGCACCGACCGACTCATCGAGTTCGCCCGATTCGCAGCGCAACAGGAGGAAATCATACCCCGCTCTAAATCTTTGGTGTTCCAGCAGCTTCAGCGCACTTCTTCCGGAGCGTTTTTCGAGGCGCAACTGCAGGCCCCAGATCTCGCGCATATCCGACGAGAAGCGCTTGTGGATCGCGAGTTTCTCCGTCTGCATGTCGAGGACGTCGTCCATCGCGCGATGCAGTGCGGGTACCGGATATTCGCCGTTCGCTTCAAATTTTTGCCAGCGCTGCTGCACGTCGTGCCACAACAACGTGGCGAACAGGAAGCCCGGCGACACCGGCTTGCCGGCGCGCACGCGGGCATCCGTGTTGTTCAGGGCCAACGTGATGAACTTCTCGCCGATAGGTTGCTCGAGCACCACGTCGAGCAAGGGCAGCAGGCCATGATGCAGGCCTTCCTGGCGCAGGCGTTTCAAACACGCGAGCGCATGCCCCGACAGCATCAGCTTGAGCATCTCGTCGAAGAGACGCGCGGCGGGCACGTTGTTGATCAGATCGGCCATGTTGGCGATCGGCTCGCGCGTGCTGTCCTCGATCTCGAAGTCGAGCTTCGCCGCGAAACGCACCACGCGCAGCATACGCACCGGATCTTCGCGATACCGCGTGGCCGGGTCGCCGATCATGCGCAACAGACGCGCGCGCATGTCGGCCATGCCGTTGTGATAGTCCAGCACGGTTTGCGTGGCCGGATCGTAGTACATCGCGTTGATCGTGAAGTCGCGGCGCGTGGCGTCTTCGTGCTGCTCGCCCCACACGTTGTCGCGCAACACGCGGCCGCTTGCGTCCACCGCGTGCGTGCGGCGGTCGAGTTCGTCGCGTTTCAGGCGACGGGCCGGAGGCGCGTCTGCCGCGGGCGGATCGACCAGTGCGCGAAACGTCGAGGTCTCGATGATTTCCTGGCCGAACTGCACATGCACGATCTGAAACCGGCGGCCGATGATGCGCGCGCGGCGGAACAGCTTCTGCACCTGCTCGGGCGTGGCGTCGGTGGCGACGTCGAAGTCTTTCGGCTTGATGCCGAGCAGCAGATCGCGCACCGCGCCGCCAACGATGAACGCGCGGTGCCCCGCCTGTTGCAGACCTTCGGTGACGCGAATCGCGTTCCTCGAGATTAGCGCCTGGTCGATGCCGTGCACGTCGTGCGGAATGATGACCGGCACGTCTGGGTCACGCACGGTCTTGACGGGCGCGCGGGCGGGTTTGCGGCGCGCCTTGCTGGCACTTGACGATGCGTGCGCCGGTGCGCTGCCGGTTTCGTCTGCTTCGGCTTCGGCGGGCAGGCTGTCGTCAGCGGGCGCCGAGTCCTGGCCGAATAGCTTGCGGATAAGTTTTTTGATCACGAGGGTTGAAAGAGTTCGAGGATGCGCCAGCCTTTGGCCTGCGCATGGGCGCGCAATGTGTCGTCCGGATTGGTCGCGATCGGGTCCGTGACTTTTTCGAGCAGCGGAATGTCGTTGTGCGAATCGCTATAGAAATAGCTGCGCTCGAAGTCGCTCCACGTCTTGCCGAGCGAGGCGAGCCATGCTTCGGTGCGCACGATCTTGCCTTCCTTATAGCTCGGCGTGCCGGTGGGGCGGCCGGTGTACGGCGAATGCGGCTCGCCGTCGACGGTTTCCGCTTCGCAGGCGATCAGCGTGTCGACGCCGAATGCCTGAGCGATCGGGCGGGTGATGAATTCGTTGGTGGCGGTGACCACGCAACACAGGTCGCCCGCTTCGCGGTGCTGCTTCACCAGCTCCAGCGCGACGGGGAAAATCGCCGGCTTGATGACTTCGTGCATGTACTGCGCGTGGAAGTCGGCCAGCTGCGCGCGCGTGTACTTCGACAGCGGCGTGAGCATGGCGATCAGATAGGCGTGAATGTCGAGCCTGCCGGCTTTGTAGTCGGCGAAAAAGCGGTCGTTTTCACGGGCGAAATTTTCGGCGTCGACCATGCCGTGTTTCACCATGAAGCGGCCCCATTCGTGGTCGCTGTCGGTGGGGATGAGCGTGTGGTCGAGGTCGAAGAGTGCGAGGTTAGCCATGGGGGCCTATTTTACTTGAAGCGGCGGATGACGCGGATGAGGCCGCTGAGGTCGGCACAGCGCGCCGTTCTTCGGCGTCCGGCGAAGCCAGCATGGTACGCAACAGCGGCAGCGTGACCGCACGTTTCTGTTCGAGCGAGAAGCGGTCGAGCGCGTCGAGCAGCGCCATCAGACTCGGCATGTCGCGGCGAAAATGCGTGAGCAGGTAGGCCGGCACGTCGTCGGCGAGCATGATGCCGCGCTCGCGCGCCGCGTGTTTCAGCACTGCGGCCTTGCCTTCGTCCGGCAGCGGCGCGAGATGGAACACGAGTCCCCAGCCGAGGCGCGTGCGCAGATCCTCGCGCACCGTCATGCCGATGGGCGGCGCGTTGCCCGCGGCGACCAGCGCGCTGGTGGGATGCGCGCGCACTTCGTTGAACAGGTTGAAGACGGCGATCTGCTGCGCGGCCGACAGGCCGTCGCAATCGTCGATTGCATAGAGCGCGACGCGCGGGTCGAAGCTGAAGGCGGCGAGACTGCTCTGCGGGCCGGCGAAACGCGCGTGCCCCGGCGACGCTTCGTGCACGAGCGCCTGCAACAGGTGCGTGCGGCCGCTGCCGGACTCACCCCAGATGTAGAACGTGCGATCGGCGACCGGCCCGGCGGCGAGCGCGTTCTCGAGCTCGCGCAAGCGCGTGACCAGCTCCGCGTTGGCACCGGCGAAGAAATTGTCGAATGTCGATGGCGGCGGGGTGCCGAGATCGAGCGTCAGTTGACGAAGCACAGTAGGTGAATGCCGAAAATGAGGCTTGGGCCGCAAATGGCCCGCAGAACGGGCCGAAATAGTCAAAGAGCAATCAGTTGTTATAAAGCGTGCTCGTCAGATAGCTTTGCCGCAACTCGCGCATGGCGACCGACAGAATCGCGCTGACCGGCAACGCCAGCAATACGCCGAAAAAGCCGAACAACTGCCCGAACGCGAGCAACGCGAAAATCACCGCGAGCGGGTGCAGGCCGATCCGTTCACCGACAAGGCGCGGCGTGAGAAAAAAGCTTTCGAGGATCTGGCCGACACCGTAAATCACCGCCACCGCGCCGAAGCCGTACCAGTCGCCGAATTGCAGCAGCGCCGCGAGCAGCGCCAGCGCGAGGCCGGTGGCAAAACCAATGTACGGGATGAACACCGCGAGCCCCGTGAAAATACCGACCGGCAACGCGATCTCGAAGCGCGCGAGGCTCAGCGCAATCGCATAGTACGCGGCGAGCACGCCCATCACGAGCAACTGGCCGCGCAGGTATTGCGACAGCATCTGGTCCATGTCGTGCGCGAGTTGCAGCGTCTTGTCGAGCCAGCGGCGCGGCACCACGATCTGCACGCGGGCGAGCATGCGGTTCCAGTCGTACAGCAGGTAGAACAGCACGAGCGGCACCATCACCACGTTGCCGACCAGCGTCATCATCACATTGCCGCTCGTGCGGATGGAGGTCCACGCATACAGCGCCACGGTCTGCGCGCTGCCTTCCAGTTGCCCCATCACGAGATCGCGGATGCTGGCGAAATCGAGTGAATCGGCGAGTCCCAGCATGGCGAGCTTGGGTTGCAGCCAGGCGTTCACGTGCGTGAATAGCACGGGGACCTGCTGCCGCAACTGCGGCCCTTCTTTCTGGATGACGGCGAGCACCAGCAGCACCAGCAGCGTCATCAGCAGCGTGAAGAGCAGCATCATCAGCAAGGCGGCGAGACCGCGCGGCACGCGCCGGCGCACCATCCACGTGACGCCCGGTTGCAGAATGTACGCGAGAATCGCGCCGAGCAGAAACGGCGTGAGGACCGGACTCAGCAGCCACAGCAGAATGCCGACGCCCAGCGCGATAGCCAGCCAGATGAAGGCGCGCCGCTGAACCGGCGTCAGAATCGAGGAGTTCTCTTGCAAGGTTGTTTCCCAGGTGTCGTCGCGACCGGATCATTAAGGATGATGCAAATTCCAGCCAGTCGGCCGGCATCGGGTAAAATCGCATTTTACCGACCTTCGAGCTCTTCCCCATGAATCAACCGAAATCCGCCCCGAATTCAACTGATTCGGCCCAAGGTCTGTCGTATCGCGACGCCGGCGTGGACATCGACGCGGGCGACGCCCTTGTCGACGCGATCAAGCCCTTTGCCAAAAAGACGATGCGCGACGGCGTGCTGGGTGGCATCGGCGGGTTCGGCGCGCTGTTCGAAGTGCCGAAGAAGTACAAGGAGCCGGTGCTGGTGTCCGGCACGGACGGCGTCGGCACCAAGCTGCGTCTCGCTTTTCAGCTGAACAAACACGACACCGTCGGCCAGGATCTGGTCGCGATGAGCGTGAACGACATTCTCGTGCAGGGCGCCGAGCCGCTGTTCTTCCTCGACTATTTCGCCTGTGGCAAGCTGGATGTGGGCACGGCGGCAACGGTTGTCAAGGGCATCGCGCATGGCTGCGAACTGTCGGGCTGCGCGCTGATCGGCGGCGAGACGGCGGAAATGCCGGGCATGTACCCGGACGGCGAGTACGATCTGGCCGGTTTCGCGGTCGGTGCGGTGGAAAAGAGCAAGATTATCGACGGCAGCACCATCGCCCCAGGCGACATCGTGCTGGGTCTGGCTTCGAGCGGCATCCATTCGAACGGGTTTTCGCTGGTGCGCAAAATCATCGAGCGCGCGCAGCCTGATCTGAACGCGGATTTCGACGGCCGGTCGCTCGCCGACGCGCTGATGGCGCCCACGCACATTTACGTGAAGCCGCTGCTGGCGCTGATGCAGCAGATCGCTGTCAAGGGCATGGCGCACATCACCGGTGGTGGCCTCGTCGAGAATATTCCGCGCGTGCTGCGTGAAGGCCTGACGGCTGAGTTGGATCATCGCGGCTGGCCGTTGCCGCCGCTGTTCTCGTGGCTGCAAAAGCACGGCGGTGTGGCGGATGCGGAAATGCACCGCGTGTTCAACTGCGGTATCGGCATGGCTGTGATCGTGTCCGCTGCGGATGCTGATGCGGCGATCGGTCTGCTGTCGGCTGCCGGTGAGCAAGTCTGGAAGATCGGCGTGATTCGCGAAAGCGCGGCCGGTGAAGCTCAGACTGTCGTGGTCTAAAGGCTGTTGGGACCCGCGCGGTGTGCGATAGTTGGCGCCGCGCGAGTTCAAAGCTTCACAATTTCAAAGCAACGCTTCAATCGCTTCAAGCACCCGCGCCGTCGCGTGCGGATCGCAGCAATCCACCACTAAGCGCTCTGTCATGCTGCGCAGCCATGTGAGCTGCCGCTTGCATAACTGCCGCGTCGCGAAGACGCCCTTGTCGCGCATGGTCGAATAATCGACGGCGCCATCCAGATACTCCCAGACCTGCCGGTAGCCCACGCAGCGCATGGACGGCATCTCGGGCGATAAATCGCCGCGTTCGCGCAACTTCACCACTTCATCGACGAAACCGCCGGCCAGCATCGCATCGAAGCGCTTCTCGATGCGCGCATGGAGCACGCTGCGCTCGGACGGCTCCAGCGCAATCGGCACGAAGCGCCACGCGGCCGCAGCGTCGTCCTGTCGAGCGGGCTCGGCCAGCAAAGCGGACATGGTCTGTCCGGTCAGCATGAAAACCTCGAGCGCCCGCTGAATCCGTTGCGAATCGTTCGGCGCGAGGCGCGCGGCCGTCACGGGATCGACCGAGGCAAGCCGCGCGTGCAGGGCAGGCCAGCCTTCGCGTGCGGCGTCGGCATCTAGCGTGGCGCGCACGTCTGCGTCGGCGGCGGGCAAATCGTTGAGCCCTTGCGTGAGCGCCTTGTAGTACAGCATGGTGCCGCCGACCAGCAGCGGCAGACGCCCGCGCGCATGGATCTCGCCGGTCAGCCGCAAGGTGTCGGCGCGAAATTGCGCGGCGGAATAGGCGTCGGTCGGATCGACGATATCGATCAGATGATGCGGCGCCACCGCGCGTTCTTCAGCGGTCGGTTTGGCCGTGCCGATATCCATCTCGCGATAGACCAGCGCCGAATCGACACTGATGATTTCCACCGGGCGCCGCGCGGCGAGCGCCAGCGCGGCAGCGGTTTTGCCGGATGCGGTCGGGCCGAGCAGGCACGGAACAACTGTGGCTAGGCGTGAAGTCATGGGCAAGCGGGCGCCCGTTGAAACAGCGTCACGTCACTGACCACGCATGAACAACCGATCGAGATCGGACAGCGTCAACTGATACCACGTGGGACGCCCGTGATTGCATTGATCGGCGCGCTCGGTGGCTTCCATTTGACGCAGCAGCGCGTTCATTTCATCGAGCGTCAGACGCCGGTTCGCGCGCACCGCGTGATGGCAGGCGAGCGTGCCGAGCAGTTCGTGCTGACGTTCAGTCAACACGCGCGAGCCGCCGAAAGCATGCAGGTCGGAAAGGACCGCGCGCGCCAGCACCTGCAGATCGGCGTCTTTCAGCAGCGCCGGCACCGCGCGGATGGCGAGCGTGGTCGGCGACAGCACGGCGAGGTCGAAGCCGAGCGCGTCTAGCGTATCGCGCTCTTCTTCCACCGTGCCGATTTCGACCGGGTCGGCCTGCATCGATTGCGGGATCAGCAGCGGTTGCACGGCAATCGTGCGATCGGCCAACGCGTTTTTGAACTGCTCGTACAGAATGCGCTCGTGTGCCGCGTGCATGTCGACGATCACCAGACCGTGCGCGTTCTGCGCCAGCACATAGATGCCGTGGATCTGGCCGAGTGCGAAGCCGAGCGGCTGTTCGTCGGCGGCATGAAAAGCGGGAGCCGGGTAGGGCGCGGACGTGTTGTACGGCGATGGCGATTCGGCGGCCGAATCGCGCGCCTCGAAGAGCGTGGCGCCTTCCGCTGTGCCGGCGTTGGTGTCTTTGCGGCCGAAGAGCGCGTCGTAAAACGCGAGCGGTTGCGCGACCGGCAGCGTACCTTGCGTCATGCGCGCCTGGCGCATCCAGGTATTGCCGGGCTGCGACGACGCTCCGAAGCTGCCGCCTGATGCACCACCAAAGCCGCCGCCGGTGCCGCTTGCACCGCTGCCCGCACCAAAGCTGGCACCGCCGACGCCCGCGCCACCCAGCGGCGTTGCGCCAAACGAAGCCGGTCCACCGACGGACGGCTCCAGATGCGCCGCATGCCCGCCCGCCGTCGTTTCCGGCGATGCGCCCGCATGCCGCGCCAGGGCGCGCTGCACGGCGTGAAAGACGAACTGGTGGATCGAGCGCGAATCGCGGAACCGCACTTCGATCTTCGATGGATGCACGTTCACATCGACCGCTTCAGGCGGCAGATCGAGGAACAGCACGTAGGACGGATAGCGCTCGCCATGCAAGACATCTTCATAAGCGGCGCGCACGGCGTGCGTGAGCAGCTTGTCGCGCACAAAGCGGCCGTTGACGAAAAAATACTGCTGATCGGCACGTCCGCGGCTCGCGGTCGGCAGGCCCGCGCAACCGTAGACGGCAAGCGGTCCGGCGGATTCGTCGAGCGGCAGGTGGGCCGTCGCGAACGTCTCGCCGAGAATCTTCGCAACCCGCACCGGCGGCTCGCTGGCGTTCCAGTGCTCGACCGCCTTGCCGTTATGCAGCACCGAAATCGCGACATCCGGCCGCGCCAGCGCCGCGCGGCGAATCTGTTCGAGACAATGGCCGAGTTCGGTCTGCTCGCTCTTCAGAAACTTGCGGCGCGCCGGCGTATTGAAGTACAACTCGCGGACTTCGATCGTGGTGCCCTGAGTGCCGGCTGCGGGGCTCAGCACGCCGGTTTCCGCGTCGACGCGCACCGCGTGCGCCGCGTCGGCCGTGCGGCTCGTGATGGTCATCTGCGCGACCGAGGCGATCGAGGCCAGCGCCTCGCCGCGGAAACCCAGCGTAGCAACCGCTTCCAGTTCGGCAAGCGAGCGGATTTTGCTGGTGGCGTGGCGCATCAGCGCCAGCACGAGTTCGTTCTCGGGGATGCCGCAGCCGTCGTCGGTGATCGAGATGCGCTTGACGCCGCCTTCGTCGAGCAGGATGCGCAGCGACTGCGCGCCCGCATCGAGTGCATTTTCCAGCAGTTCCTTGACGACCGAGGCCGGCCGCTCGACCACTTCGCCGGCGGCGATCTGGCTGATCAACTGATCGGGAAGGGGCTGGATCGCGCGTAACGGGCGTGGGGCGGGCGCGGCGGCGGAAATCGCGGCCGCGGCGTCGAGGCCGGCAGGCGTTTCGGAGAATTCGGACATGGCGAAATTATAGCGATTCGGCGCGACAAGCCTGTAGCGCGGGCAAGCGCACCCCAACGCGGGAGTTTTTTAATTGTAGCGGGGCACTTTCTGTATCATGACGCGGTCAATTTCCGGCGGCGAGTGAGGGCTTGCCGCCATCGCTAACAGGCCTGTTGATACGGCCGTTTCCGCCACCGTCACATTCGCTTAATAAAGGATTCTCTTTGGACACGTTGCTACATTTCGTCAACCTTGTCTTGCACATCGACAAGTTCCTCGGAGACTTTATTCACGTGTACGGCGCCTGGGTCTACGCGGTGCTGTTTCTGATCGTGTTCTGCGAAACCGGGCTCGTCATTCTGCCGTTTTTGCCAGGCGATTCGCTGCTGTTCATCGGCGGTGCTTTTTGCGCGACCGGCGAGATGAACATTGGTTTGCTGATCGTGCTGCTGCTCGTGGCGGCCATCGGCGGCAATACCGTGAACTATATGATCGGGCGAGCCATCGGGCCGCGGGTGTTCAATTCGCACATTCCTTTCCTCGAACGCTTTCTCGATCGCAGCGCGCTGCAGAAGACGCACAACTTCTATGAGAAGCATGGCGGCAAAACCATCGTGCTCGCGCGTTTCATTCCGGTGGTGCGGACCTTTGCGCCGTTCGTTGCGGGTGCATCGGAAATGACGGTGAGCCGGTTTCAGTTGTTCAACTTTGCCGGCGCGTTTTTCTGGGTGTTGCTGCTGACGCTGCTCGGCTACTTCTTCGGCAACATTCCGTTTATCCGTCAGTATCTGAATGTGATCGTGCTGGTGGGTATCGGCGCGGCGATCGTGCCCGTCGTGCTTGGCGCAGTGTGGAAGATGATGCGTAAGAACGCGTCAAATCCGGGTAGCCACTGACGTTTTTATCGCACTGCTAGCCAGATGAAAAAACGGCGTCGCGAATCTCGCGACGCCGTTTTCGTTTGGTCCTTCTGAATCTCGTGGATTTGACAATCGACGACGCGAGCAATCCGCGTCGCACGACGATGCTCAGGTCACTGCACGCGGCGCCAGCGGCGTTTCCGGCGTCGGGTAGCCGGCTTCCTTGAACGTCTGGATGATGGCGCGATTGGTGTCGAAGTAGACCTGCCAGTAGTGCTCATTGTGCGCGTAAGGCCGCACGCAAAGCAGGGGGCCTTCCGGCGTGAAGCTCAGCACTTCGATGTCCGGCGCGGGACTCTCGGCCACATTCGGAATCTGCATGACGGCGGCCTTCAACCGGTTCATCGCATCCGTTGGATCGACGCCGTTGGCGATTTTCGCCGTCAGCTCGACACGCCGCACCGGCAGGATGCTGTAGTTCGAGATCGTGTCGGAAAAGATCTTGTTGTTGCCGACGATGGTCGTTACGTTGTCCGGCGTCACGATGGTCGTGCCGAACAGTCCCAACTCCGAAACCGTGCCGGTGACGCCGCCCGCGGTGACGAAATCGCCGACCTTGAACGGTCGCAACACCTGCATGAATACGCCCGCCGCGAAGTGGCCAAGCAGGCCGCCCCAAGCGGTGCCGATGGCGAGGCCGAAGCCGGCGAGCAGTGCGGCGAACGACGTCGTCTGCACACCGAACACCTGCAGGATCGCGAGTATCAGCAGCAGGTTCAGCAGTGCGCCGAGAATCGAGCCGAGATAATGCGCTAGCGTGGGATCGACCCGGCCGTTACGCGCCAGGACCTTGCGCAGTAAGCCGGTGATCAGGCCGATGAGCCAACGGCCGACGATCCACAGAACGATCGCCCCGACGACCTTGGTGCCGAGGTCGATGCCTCGGGTCATGATGAAGACGCGTACGGTTTCGAGATCCAAGATGTTCCTCGTTGGGTGAGTTGCCTTCGACTGATTGAACAGCGGTGGTGCAATACAGCGGCAAATGCCCGGCGACGGGCGCAAGCGGTAACTCGGGGTAACACTCGGTCTTCGGAAGTTATAGGCGACGGCGCGGGCATTCGCAAGGAGCGTTCCCGTTGCTCATGTGGCTTGTCTGGCGGGAAAAGCAGGCGATTCGGCGGACGCGTTCGACGCGATGGCGCTTGCCGTGCCTTACATCGGCAGGTTCGATTTCGAATACGGAGACGTGTGGATGACGAGCGCGTTGCCGGCCCCGACTTTCGCGCCCCGCGCGATACGACGCCACGTGAAAGCGGCGATGATCGCAAGCAGGTACGCGCAGCTGCGCTCGAAGAACGCAGTTGATGTGCTGAACTGGCCGTAGCGGTTCTGCGAGTCGGCGAACACCAGAAAGGTGAGCGCGGCATCGAGCAGGAGTGCAACCAATGCCAATGCGGCGAATATATGCGAGCCGTTGAGCGAAGCGCCGGGGATGAGGCGGTTGCACAGATGACATGCGGCCAGCACGAAGGCAAGCAAAGCCAGGTTCGAGAACAGGTCGAACAGAAAATTGGTCATATCGGTGGAATGAAAGCGCAGGGGGCTGCGGCGTTGCCAAAGCGTCTGCTCACGCAGAGTCGCAGCGGGTTTCGCTGAATCGGCGGCGATCATTGCACGTCTTTATGTCTCAATAAATGTTCTGTTCGGTGTCCGTTGTTTCCTGTTTGTGCCGGTCAGATTGGACGCTGGAAAATGCTGATCGCGTTGTGTGAAATCGTGGCGAGTGTTGTGGGAAAAATCTGCGGTCGTCAAAAAAGATGTCAGCGTACGCGAAGATTTCCGCAGGAAAGCGGGCAGCCGCTGATCGGCAATTATATGCGGCTGTGACATAAATTTTTGCGGGCGTTCTTGCGCGAGTTTGGGTGTTGATGCGCGCGAGAAGGGGAAGTGCAGAAGGAGCCGGCGTGAAAAGCCACATTTGCCGGTGACGGCAGCGGCGCCACGCGTGGACGCATCACTTAAGCCGAACCGCAAAAAGAAAAGGGCTCGCACGCAAACGCGTGCAAGCCCTTGAATCTTTTGGTAGGCCGTACGGGATTCGAACCTGTGACCAACGGATTAAAAGTCCGCTGCTCTACCAGCTGAGCTAACGACCCAAAAGAGAAGCGAAATTATAGCGATAGCCGCGGCGCGCTGTCAACCCATCACGGCCATCCGAGCTATCAGCACTTCAGATAGTGAAAAGCCCGGGCATCACTACCCGGGCTTTCCAGCGAGAGGCGCGCGTGGCTATGACGTCGGACACTGCGCGTTACTGCCAGCTACTCAACCAGTATGAACTACTTGATCTGCGACAGCTTGCTCTGGGCCGACTGCGCGACGTCCGAGCCGCCGTATTGCGCGACGATCTGCTCCAGCGTCTTCTTGGCCGCAGCCTTCTGACCTTGCTCGAGCTGATTGTTCGCAATTGCCAGCAGCGCTTCCGGCGCCCGCGGATGCTGCGGATATTTCTGCACCACACCCTGCCAGGTCGCCGTCGAACCCTTGTAGTCGCGCAGTGCATACAGCGCGTTGCCGAGCCAGTACTGCGCGGTCGGCTGGTAAGGGCTGTTCGGGAACTTGGAGATGAAGGTGCGGAACGACGCCGCCGCATTCTTGAAGTCGCCGTTGCGGAACTGCTGCGAAGCCGCGTTGAACGAATCGGTCTCACCCGGCTGCACCTCGCCCTGGACGCCGTCCACCGTCTGCTGCTGCGGCTCGAATTTCTTCAGACGCGTGTCCAGATCGGTGTAGTAGTCCTTTTGCTGCTTTTGCACCGTGGCGAGCTGGTTGGCCATGTCCTCGTTCTGCCCACGCAGCGTAGCGACCTGCTGGTTCAGCTGGTCGAGACGGTTGGACTGATCGAGGATCGTGCGCTGCGCGGCCGACAACTGACTCGACAGGCTATCGGTCTTCGAACGCAGATCGAGAATGGCCTGACGGGCCTGATCGTCGTCGAAGATGCCCGCATGCGCGGGCACAGCCGCGAAGGCTGTGCCTGCGACGCAGGCCGCTGCGGCAAACCGCAGCCAGGAGAAACGATGCGTCATTCGGCTCATCACCCGTTACTTACTGTTGGTACACGAGGTCGGCGCGGCGATTCTGTGCCCACGACGATTCGTCATGACCGGTAGCTTGCGGCTTTTCCTTGCCGAGGCTCACGGCTTCCATTTGCGAGTCCGTCACGCCCATCAGCGACAGCGAACGGCGCACAGCTTCAGCACGCTTCTGGCCGAGTGCCAGGTTGTACTCGCTGGTGCCGCGTTCGTCGGTGTTGCCCTGGATCAGGACGTGGCGTTGCGGATGGCTCTTCAGGTACTGCGCGTGTTGCTGCAGCAGCGACTGATAGTCGTCCTTGACCGAGTAGCTGTCGAAGTCGAAGTAAATGCTGCGCTTGGCGAGCGGGCTGTTCGGATCGTTCAGCGGGTCGACGTTGACCTGTGCGACATCGGTCGGGTTCGGCTGCGTCGAGACTGCGCCACCCTTGTTTGCGTTTTCGTCGAGCTTGACGCCCGAGTGACATGCGGCCAGCGCACCAAGCATCAATACGGCGAAAGCGAAGCGAAGTTTTGACATCATTTGAGTACTCTCCTTGTGTTATTGCATCAACGTTATTGCATAAACGGGCCCCAGGACGGCTCGCGTACGCTGCCACCCTGAACGGACAGGACCTGCCGAGTGCGACCGTCGGTCGATACTGCGGCCAACACGCCACGGCCGTTCACCTGTGTGGCGTAAAGAATGTACTGACCGTTCGCCGCGAAGCTCGGCGATTCGTCATGTGTCGTGTCCGTCAGGCCTGTGGCGGTGTTGCCCTGCAGGTCCTGAATATAAAGCTTGAACCCGCCGCCGACGCGCGAGATGTAAGCGAGCTGTTTGCCGTCCGGGCTCACGCGCGGACTGGTGTTGTAGCTGCCCGTGAACGTGACGCGCTGAGCGGCGCCGGCGCTTTCGCCCTGCGCTGACATCTTGTAAATCTGCGGCTGGCCGCCACGGTCGCTGGTGAAATAGATCGACTGGCCGTCAGGCGAGAAGCACGGTTCGGTGTCGATCGAGCTGCCTTGCGTGAGACGGCGCAGGCCGCTGCCGTCCGCATTGACGGCGAAAATCTGCGTGTTGCCGGTGCGCGAAAGCGCGACGGCCAGCGTGCGTCCATCCGGCGACCATGCCGGCGCACTGTTATTGCCCTTCTGGTCCGAAACGACCACGCGACGGCCCGTAGGCAGATCGTGGATGTAGACGATCGGCTTCTTCTTTTCGAACGAAACGTAAGCGACCTTGGTGCCGTCAGGCGACCATGCCGGCGAGATGATCGGCTCGGGGCTCGACAGCGCGATGTGCGCGTCCTGGCCGTCCGAATCGGAGATCTGCAATTGATAACGGCCGCCCGTCTTGATGACGTACGACAGGCGCGTGGCGAACACGCCGCGGCCGCCCACCAGCTTCGCGTAGATGTAGTCCGCGACCTTGTGCGCGCTCATGCGCAAGCCGCTTTCCGGGCTCACCAGCACGAGGCCGCCGAGGCTTTCGCCCTTGACGGTGTCGTACAGCTTGAAGCGCACTTCGTACTGGCCGTTCGGCAGGCGGTTCACGCTGCCCGACACGAATGCGTTGGCCCCCTTGGCCTTCCAGCTGCCGAGGTCGACGGAATCGGTTTCGGAAATCGGCGTGGAGCCCGCGTCGATGTTCGTGAATTTGCCGCTGCGTTGCAGGTCCTGGCGCACGATCGTGCTGACCTGTTGCGGCGAGTTCGCTTCATTGGCGAAATTCGCCGTTGCGATCGGAAACTGGGTGGACCCGACGCCTGTCACGAGGACGTTGAGTTGTGCGTGGGCGGCGCCGCCGACGGCGATCAGGCACGACGCTACAAGTGTCCGCAGGCCTAGCTTGGTCATCAAACTCATGCTGTATGGATTCCCCAAAAACGGTTTTACTAACGCTTCAAGACAGCAGACAGACCCGAAAAGAACTGATTCGTTCCCGAGCACGCCCCGGTGGGCGGGGCGCGGCGTCTGCTGTCAACTGACTGTCAAACTACTGGACTCAACCGGCCGGGCGCAACGTAATCAGGAAGTTGGTCGGTGTCTTGCCATTGATGTCCTGTGGCATCGGATCGGTACGTTGGACGGCCCGCAGTGCGGCGTCGTCCCACGCAGCGTTGCCGCTGCTGCGCGAAATCGTTGCGCCCAGCAAGGTGCCCGTTGGTGAACAGCGCACGGAGACCACCGTCTCCAGACCGCTCGTTTCGCCGCCCCACGAGATATTCGGGCGTACCGCACGACGCACCTTGTCCGAGTACCCCGGCGATGTCGCCGTGCCACCCGAGCCGCTGCCCGTGCCGCTCTTGCCGAGACCATCGCTGGTCGTCGAGCCGGTGCCGCCGGTCGCGAGGCCCTGCATCTGCGCAAGACGTGCGCGACGTTCCGCATCCACTTTCTTCGCCTGCGCCGCGGCGTCGGCTTGCGCCTTGGCCTTCGCCGCTTTCTGCGCATCGGCCTTCTTCTGCGCTTCAGCCTCGGCTTGCTTCTGCTGTTCCTGCTGCTGTTCCTTCAACTGCTGCTGCTTTTGCTGGTCGGCCAATTGCTGCTGCTTCAGCTTGTCGGCCTGCTGCTGTTGCTGCTGCTTCTGCTTGGCTGCCGCAGCCTTCTGCGCGGCGAGCTGCGCTGCCTGGTCGGCCGCCAGTTGCTGCTGACGCTTCGCTTCGGCTTCCTGTTGCGCCTGCAGCTTCTGCTGACGCTGCTGTTCAGCCAACTGGGCCTGGCGAGCCGCCTCCTGTTGCTGGCGCTTCTTTTCCTGCAGCGCGATGTCGGCCTGTTCGTCTCGCACCGGCGGAGGAGGGGCCACCGGCACGGGCGGCGGCGGAACGGGACGCGGGATCGCCGTATCCGGCACTTCGGTCCACAGTTCCGCTTCCGCGCCTTCGGGCGTACTGTTTTGCCACTGAATGCCGTGATACAGGAAGAACCCGAGCAGCGCGTGCATCACCAGCGCAAACACAAAGGCTCGCCCGGTGCCGCGTTCACGCGGTGGCTGGAGCGGGTATTCGGAATTCTTGCGGATCATTGCGATTTGACGAGCAATCCAACGCGCTTGACGCCGCGAGCTTTCAGTTCGGACATCACGTTCATCACGACTTCGTACTTGACGGTCTTGTCGGCGGCGATCACGACGGGCTGGTCAGGATGCGACTGTGCACGGTCGGCGATAAAGCCGTTCAGATCGGCTTTCGTTATGTTCTCCTGCTGCTGCGCACCCGAATCGTCCTTGTACTTGACGCTCATGTTGCCGTCCGCGCGAATGTTCACGATCACGGGCGGCGTTTGCTGCTGCGGCGCCGCGCCGCCGACGGTCGGCAGATTGACGATCGACGGGGCCACGAGCGGCGCGGTCACCATGAAGATCACGAGCAGCACGAGCATCACGTCGATATACGGCACGACGTTGATGTCGGCCATCGCGCGGCGCGAGCGGCTGCCGCGCATGCTGGAGGAGCGAGAGCCTGCCATCGTGGACTCCTTACTGTGCCTGACGCTGCAGGATATTCGAGAACTCTTCGATGAAAGTCTCGAAGCGGATTGCCAGACGGTCGATATCGTGCGCGTAGCGGTTGTAGGCAACCACGGCCGGAATCGCGGCGAACAGGCCGATCGCGGTGGCGGTCAGCGCTTCGGCGATGCCCGGCGCGACGTTGGCCAGCGTGGCCTGCTGCACATTGGCGAGGCCGCGGAACGCATTCATGATCCCCCACACCGTGCCGAACAGACCGATATACGGGCTGACCGAGCCGACCGACGCGAGAAACGCGAGGTTGGCTTCCAGCACGTCCATTTCACGCTGGAACGCGGCACGCATGGCCCGCCGTGCGCCGTCGAGAATCGCGCCCGAATCGTTCAGGCGCTTTTCCTTGCCTTTCAGGAATTCGCGCATGCCGGACTCGAAAATCCGTTCCAGCGCGCCGATGGTGTGACGGTTGTTCGCCGCACTTTGATAAAGCGCCTGCAGGTCGCCGCCCGACCAGAAATCGCGTTCGAAACGCTCAGTTTGCGCGCGCGCCCGGCGGATCGCAAACCACTTGCGGAAGATGAAAGTCCAGGACAGCAGCGACAGCAACAGCAGCAGAGCCATGACAGCCTGCGCCAGCAGGCTCGCGTTGAGTACGAGTGAAACGATCGACAGATCTTGTGTAGTGTTCATAAAGGTTCGTTTTAACGTCCCGGAAGGGGGCGTCCGGCTGCAAGGCCGCTCGAAGCTTGCCGTGAGCAAAACGGAAGCATCGGCGATATTGCAAGCCGAACCATGCTTTGTGTTGCTTGATCGTTACGAGTTCACTGGCCCCGTAACAACGGGGTTCAGTCATTGTCCGTTGACACGCCGGGCTCGCTCACGCCCGGCCCGCGCCGCAAGGCGGCGAGAACCGGCGGAGGAATCGCGGCCGGCCGCAGCGTAATCCGGTCCACGCAGCCGACCCGGATGGACCCGGTAGCAAGCAGCGTGCCGTCCCGCCACGCTTCCTGCGCGAAATCGACCGACGCTCTGCCGAGCCGCTCGATCCGGCTGACCACGTTGACCACGTCGTCGAGCCGGGCCGGCGCCCGATAATCGACCGCGGTGCTGCGGACGATGAAAATCGCGCCCGTTTCGTCCGCGAGCCGATTCTGGTCGACGCCGCACGCGCGCAGCCATTCGGTGCGCGCCCGTTCGAAAAACTTCAGGTAGTTCGCGTAAAACACGATGCCGCCGGCGTCGGTATCTTCGTAGTACACGCGAATCGGCCACGTGTAGCCGATTTCCGCGCCGGGCTGGCTGGTCGACATATTCATGCGGCGCATTTTACCGGAACGCACACCCCTAGGTCTGTTTCAAGATGTGTGCCCCGTCCGGCGGCCCTCAGCCGCGTTTTTCAGCCGCGATGAACGGACAAAGCGGAGAACGATTGAGCCACCGGCATCAGTTCGATCGTATTGATGTTGACGTGCGCCGGGCGCGTGGCGATCCAGTAGATCGAGTCGGCGATGTCTTCGGGCGTCAGCGGCTGCACGTTTTCGTACATTTTGCCGGCCTTTTCATCGTCGCCGCGAAAGCGCACGTTCGAGAACTCGGTACCACCGCACAGGCCCGGTTCGACGTTCGTCACCCGCAGCGCGGTGCCGGCGACATCGGCGCGCAGATTCAGGCTGAACTGATGCACGAACGCTTTGGTGGCGCCGTACACGTTGCCGCCCGCGTAGGGCCAGCTGCCGGCCGCCGAGCCGAGATTGAAAATGTGGCCGCGATTGCGCTCCACCATGCCGGGCAGGAGCGCGTGGGTGACTTGAACGAGTCCGGTGCAGTTGGTCTCGATCATGGTGTTCCATTCGTCGAGACTCGCTTTTTGCGCCGGTTCGATGCCGAGTGCGAGGCCGGCATTGTTGACCAGCACGTCGACTGCGGCGAAATCGGCCGGCAGCGAGGCCGGTACGGCTTCGACGGCGGCGCGGTCGCGGACGTCGAGTTCGTACGGCAGAAGTGCGTCGCCGAGTTCGTCGGCGAGTTCTTGCAGGCGGTCCTTGCGGCGTGCGGTGGCGACGACGCGATGGCCGCCTTTGACGAAGGCGCGAGCGATGGCGGCGCCGAATCCCGCGGACGCTCCGGTGACGAACACGATCATTGCAGTGGTTCCCAGGCTGATAAGAGAGAAAGGCCCCAAGCCTACTTCCATTGCGGCGCTGCGGCAAGGATGAACCAGCCGTACGAGTGGCCGTGGCAGGGACGCGCCGCGGGTTTTCGCAAGACTTTCCTCAGATGTTTGCGCGCCGCGCAAGAGGGCGCTGCGGGCCGCCCGGCGAGCGCCTGCGGCAGCGGCCGGAAGCTGGTTGCCTATTCGATCCTCTTCCAATAAACTAACGCGCTCATCCCTGCGTGACTGGCGATAGAACCGGTTCAAGCAACCGGGTTCAAGGTGGAACAACCCACCGTGAAGCGCAGGGTGCCGTTTTGCCGTTCGCCTGGGCAGCCGTGATCCGCGCGCATTGATCTGCGCTGACGGTGGCTGTCCTGCCTCGCGTGTGCGGCGACTCTCCATCCGCCACGTCAGGGCTGGCCCAGCCGCCAGCAGCGCTGCGTACCCTCTACGCAAGATTCGGCGCACGATCCGGTTAACCTGAACACATTCAACGGAATCCGTATGTTTGACAGAGCCCAAAGCACCATCGCCAACGTCGATCCTGAACTCTGGAAGGTCATCGAGCAGGAAAACCGCCGTCAGGAAGAGCATATCGAGCTGATCGCGTCGGAAAACTACACGAGCCCGGCTGTCATGGCTGCACAAGGCTCGCAACTCACGAACAAGTACGCTGAAGGGTATCCGGGCAAGCGCTACTACGGCGGCTGCGAGTACGTCGACGTCGCCGAGCAGCTGGCGATCGACCGTGTGAAGCAACTGTTCGGCGCCGAAGCCGCCAACGTGCAGCCGAACTCCGGCTCGCAAGCCAACCAGGGCGTGTTCTTCGCCATGCTCAAGCCGGGCGACACGATCATGGGCATGAGCCTCGCGCATGGTGGCCACCTCACGCACGGTTCGCCGGTCAACATGTCGGGCAAGTGGTTCAACGTGGTCAGCTACGGCCTGAACGAAGCCGAAGACATCGACTACGACGCCGCGGAGAAGCTCGCTCAGGAACACAAGCCGAAGCTGATCGTGGCGGGCGCCTCCGCGTTCGCGCTGCGTATCGATTTCGAACGCCTGTCGAAGATCGCCAAGTCGGTCGGCGCGTACTTCATGGTCGACATGGCGCATTACGCCGGCCTGATCGCCGCGGGTGTCTATCCGAATCCAGTGCCGCACGCCGATTTCGTTACCACCACCACGCACAAGAGCCTGCGCGGCCCGCGCGGCGGCGTGATCCTGATGAAGGCCGAGTTCGAAAAGCAGATCAATTCGGCAATCTTTCCGGGCATTCAAGGCGGTCCGTTGATGCACGTGATCGCCGGCAAGGCTGTCGCGTTCAAGGAAGCGCTGTCGCCGGAGTTCAAGGCCTATCAGCAGCAAGTCGTCGAAAACGCGCGCGTGCTGGCTGAGACGCTGGTCAAGCGTGGTTTGCGCATCGTGTCGGGCCGCACCGAAAGCCACGTGATGCTCGTTGACCTGCGTGCGAAGAAGATCACCGGCAAGGTTGCTGAAGCCGCGCTGGGCGCCGCTCACATCACCGTCAACAAGAACGCGATCCCGAATGATCCGGAAAAGCCGTTTGTGACGAGTGGCGTGCGTCTCGGCTCGCCGGCCATGACCACGCGCGGCTTTGGCGTGAAGGAAGCGGAGCAGGTGGGTAACCTGATCGCCGATGTGCTGGACAACCCGGAAGACGCGGCCACGATCGAACGTGTGCGCGGGCAAGTCGCTGAGCTGACCCAGCGCTTCCCGGTTTACCGCTAAGCCGCCATGCATTGCCCCTTCTGCCGTCACGCCGATACGCAAGTGGTCGACTCGCGCGTATCCGAAGACGGCGCGACGATTCGCCGGCGCCGCCGCTGCCCGGCCTGCGACAAACGTTTTACGACATATGAGCGGGTCGAGCTGGCGTTGCCGTCGGTCGTCAAGAAGGATGGCAGCCGCACCGAATTCGACCGTCGCAAGATCGTCGCGAGCATGCAACTGGCGCTGCGCAAGCGCCCGGTGGCAGCGGACGCGATCGACGCGGCGGTCGCCCGCATCGAGTATCTGTTGCTCGGCAGCGGCGAGCGCGAAGTGCGCAGCGAGCGCCTCGGCGAACTCGTGATGAACGAGTTGCGTGCGCTCGATACCATTGCCTACGTTCGTTTCGCTTCCGTCTACCGGCGTTTCGAAGACGTCTCCGAATTCGAAGACGTGATCGAAGAATTTCGCCGCGCCTCTTCTCCTCCCAAGCCCCCCCGCAAACGCTGAACGTAGTCGCATCTCGCGTCGCGTTTGAGTCGCCGTTTTCTCCCGCGTTGTTTCGCGCATCTGTATCCCCCGCTGCCGTTATGGTTCGTCGCGTGCATTCTTGCGCGGGATAGCGTCTGAGTGCTACCTGGCCATTCGGCCGATTGTTGGGCGATTTGCAAATCGCTAGATTGACTGCATTCTTCGAATCGATCAGGGATGCAGATGAATCGAAATGCAGTCCGTCCGCCGCGATGCCGCGGCTTTACGCTTGTCGAAACGCTGGCCGTGGTCGCGCTGCTGGCTGTCATCGCTGTGATGGCCACGCCGTCGTTCGTAGCGTGGTACGTACGCGACCAGGTCGACGCCCGCGCAAAGGCGCTTGCGTCGACGCTCGCTTATGCGCGCAGTGAGGCGTTACGCCGAGGCGCACGCGTCACCGTGTGCCGGATCGACGCCGCGCGGCATTGTCTTGCCGCGGGTCAGCCGTGCGGCAATGGCGTCGCTGACTGGTCGTGCGGCTGGGCCGTCCTGGCCGAACGAGGCGGCACGCTATCGCTATTGCGTGCGCAACCGCTGCTTGCGGCCGTGAGCATCGTCGGCACGCAGACGAATCTCACGTTTACGCCGCCGGCGGGGCAATTGATCGGCACCTTTCGCAGTTTTGATATCGCGCCGCGTGCGCCGTCCAGGGCGACGCAAGGGGACAAGTGGCGACGTTGCATTCGTATCGCGGCGGGCGGCCGCGCGCGCATTGTCGAGGGTGCATGCGGAGCGGCGTCATGAGCCGATATTCGCAGAGCCGGCACTCGCGCCGCAGCGAGTCGAAGTGTCGCGGCAGTTCATTGATCGAGGTCATGCTGGCGGTCGCGTTGATGGCGGTCACCGCACTAGGTTTGATCGCCGGTCAGTTGTGGACCGCACGCGAAGCCCGCGCGATGTCCATGCGCGAACATGCTGCCTGGATCGCGGATTCCGTCGCGGAAGCGATGAGCGCACCCTCCGCTGGCGACTCCGCAATCAGGCAATGGGGCGCACGGGCCACGGTACTCTTGCCGCATGGCGAAGCCTCGGTGGGAGACAACGGTGGTGTGTCGGCTGCTCGCGTGACATGGACATCACTACGCGACATGCCGCATTCCGACGATGTCATCGACAAGCCCGCGTCCTGCGGCGGAGCGGATCTTCCGGTTGGCTCTTCATGCGTGGCGCTGGCGTTTGCAAAATGATGCGGCGTTCGAATCCTGCTTACGGCCACACCCTGATCGAATTCGTAATCGCTATGGCGCTGGGGCTACTGGTGACTGCGGGTGCAGTCTCGCTCTATACGACGCAGCGGAGCGCGTTCGAGCACGCGAGCGATGCGATGCGGATTCGCGAGGCCGGTCTGACAGCGCTGACGCTGATTGGCCAGCAACTGCAAATGGCAGGCTTCGTGCCCGCGGACGTCGCACGATACAACAGTCCCGCGCCGATGTTCGGATGCTCGGGCGGCCGCCCGACCGGCGCGGACGATAGCCTCGCTTGCGAGACCTTGCCCAGCCACTCGGACGGTGTCGCGGTCCGCTACGTGGGCGACAACATCTCCACATGGCCATCGACCAGCGGACAAACGACCGACTGCCTCGGCCAGGCCGTGACTGGCAGCAACGCGGCACTCGGCGACCAGGGCGTGCTGGTCGTCAACCGGTACTTCGCGAGAGCAAGCGGTTCGACCGGCGAGCCGGAGCTTTACTGCGAGGGCAACGGCAAGACGGGGTCCGCTCAACCGCTGGTCGAAGGCGTCGAACGCTTGCGGATCAAGTACTGGTTGGCCGGCGGGTTGGCCGCAATCGACGCGTCGGCCGTGATGGCTGATCAATGGGCGAAGATCGTCGCCGTCGATCTCTGTGTTCTCGTGCGCGGCGCGCCACAGGGACAACAGCGTGCGCGCTATGTCGATTGCGACGGCGTGAGCGCTCTCGCCGCCGACTCGCGGCCGCGTCAGGCGTTCTCGCGGCGTGTGGCGATACGCAACCACGTGGAGGATTCGCTGTGACAAAACGACGAAGGGAAATGCAGCCGAGCTGCGCGGACGGGAAGTGCGTTAGATGCCACGATGACTCGGCAATCTTGTCAGGCCCAAGCCGAACGGGTCGCAATGTGTCACGCGCTCGCCAACGCGGCTTGGTCCTGCCGATCGTCCTGCTGATTTCAACAATGATGTTGGTCACTTCCGCAGCATGGTTCGAAACCTCGCTCGCAGCAGCGCGCGGCACGACCAACGTCCGCGACTATTTGCAGGCCTTTCACGCCGCGGATTCGGCGCTGAACTTATGCGCACGCAGTGTCATCGCGGCTGCAAGCGCGCAGTCCGGAGCGCCGACGCCGGTCGCAGCCGGTGAGCCGACACATTGGAAACTCGCAGCCGCATTCGAAGCAGGCGCCGTTACGCCGGTGGCGCAATGGCCCGGCTCGCTGCGCGCGCCGCAATGTCTGATCGAGGCCTGGCGTCTAGCCACTCGTGCCGATGCTCGGGCGTATTTATTGACTTCGCGCGGCTTCGGCCGCGTCAGCGAGTCGCAGGTATGGCTGCAAATGGAACTGGTGATCGACGGACAGAAAATCGAACGTCATTGGCGACGCGTTGCCGCCAGACCTTTTTGACGGAGGCGACATGAAGCCGCATGCATCCGCGTTCACGCTGCTCGAGTTGATGATTACGCTAGCGATCGCCGCTACGCTGGCCGTCTTTGCCGTGCCTTCGTATCGCAGCCATATTGCGCGAACTCATCGAATCGACGCGGCGTCCGCGCTCTATCGCGCGGCCCAATTCGTCGAAGGAGCGGCAAGCGACAGCGCGCCGACATTGCCCCCCGGCCTCGATCAGGCGCCGCAATTCGGCACGCCTGTCTATCGCCTGCATGTGCTGCCCGCGGACGATGCAAACGGTGGCTATGCGATCGAGGCAACGCCGAACGAATCCGGCCCGATGCGCGACGACACATGCGGCATTTTCACGCTCGATGCGACAGGATTACGCGGCAACAAAAACGGGGCAAGCGGTTCGACGTCCCTTATCGGCGACTGCTGGAATACAAGCTAGCGAGTCGAGCCGAGGCGACACGGCCCGCAGCGTCTGCCCTCAGTAACCGCTGTCCGTGGATTCAGCCTTGTTGCCAGACGAGGCCGCCGAATCTCGCTTTATCTGCTGCCAGATCCGATAGCCTTCCCACCCGGCAAGCGCGAGACTGCCCCACTTCAAAACGGGTTTGGCGCCGGCCACGACCGTCGTACGTAGTGGCTTGGCGAGGAGGATCGAGACGATCGAGCTGATGAGTGGATACTGTTTGAGAAGGGCGCCGATGCTCCCCGCGTTGATAAAGCTCGCCTTCGAGCCCTTGCCGACGCGCATGCCACCGAAGCCCGGCAGGATAAATTTGAGCCAGCTGAAGTGCGTGACCGCCTGTCGCAACTCGATGGTCGCTTGAGCGAGTTCCATACGCTCGACATCCGCACGCACCAGCAGCAGCTCCTTGCGCAGTGCTCGCAAATGCGGTGCGCTCAGATCTTTGGCCTGGTGGCGCTTGTTACGGAATGCGGTGTCGGGATGGATCTGGCTCATGGCGTGTCGGCGGCAGTGAATGGTGGGGCGGTGGAACGGCGCTGCATTTCGCGCGAGCTTCTCAAGCAAGACGCAAGGCGCGAAGGGCACGCCGTTGCGCCTTCAAGGTCACGGTTTGCGGAACACGTCGCGGTCTTTTTCGAACTCGGCGAGGGTCGCTTCGAACACCATTGGAGCATTGCGCAAACCGCTGCGCGCTTTCAGCGCACAGGCTAGTCCCGCAATCGCATAGACCGCGGTGATGCCGGCGAGCGCCTGCCAGCGGTAAGTGTCCCAGAAGGCGATAGCGATCAGCGCGGTCAGCGCGATCAGCGCCATGGTGGCGAGCATCATGGCGGCAAGGCCGAGGAACAGCACGCCGAGCAAACGGTCCTTTTCTTCGGCGAGTTCGATGCCGACCAGTTCCAGCCGCGTTTGCAGAATGGCAAACACGGAACCGATTATGCGGCGTAACGGACTATGTTCTCCGCGCTGCGATTGTGTTTCGATCGTCATGGCTGTGGGCGTTGCGCGTGAAGGCCTAACCGGCGCGCGCGCGCGCCAGAAGAAGCGGACCGGCCAGGCGTGCGCCGGTCAACTCGATTTACTGGTGCGCCGGACGAGACACGCCCCGGCGGCATCGGCAGTGTTACTTGCGGTTGATCAACAGCCCAAGCAGCACACCGGCGCCTGCGGCGATGCCGATGGATGCCCACGGATGCTCGTGCACGTAGTCGTCGGTGGCGCGGGCTGCCTTCTTGCCTTTTTCGACCACCACGACCTGAACGTCGGCCGCCTTTTCCTTGGCTTGCTTCAGGCGCGTGAGCGCCGTTTCACGAAGTTCTGAAGCACGCTCGCCGGTGGCGCTCGCGGCCTGTTTCAGCAGATCTTCAGCGTCCGCGAGGACGGTTTTGATATCCGACATCAATCTCTCCTTGTTGATTTCCGACATTGACAGCTCCCCTTCGTCTCACGCCACGCGTGAATCGTAACCAAAGAAACGGCCGCTGGCGAGCGCAGGGCTCGGTTGGTTCCAACTTCGCACGAACCGTTCCCGGTTGAAGCATAGCCACAAACAACGCCACCGCCTGCACGACGTGCAGACAAGTTTGCCTAAGATGGAGTTGATCTGTCCCGCAAAGTTTCCACTAAATCGGTGAAAATTACAAAAACGCATAAAGTAGTGAAGCGATGTTCGTTCGTCATACACCGTCCCTCCCGTATGCTTTATCGTTGCGGAGCGCCGCGGGTAAATGGTCGCGCGGCAATGTCCAAACCCCTATAGGAGTTGCACAATGAGTCTACGTCTTGGCGATATCGCGCCGGATTTCGAACAGCAGTCGAGTGTCGGCCCGATCAAATTCCATGAATGGCTGGGCGATAGTTGGGGCGTGCTGTTTTCGCATCCCGCCGACTTCACGCCGGTCTGCACGACCGAACTCGGCTTGACCGCCAAGCTGGCCGACGAATTCGACAAGCGCAACGTGAAGACCATCGCGTTGTCGGTCGACAGCGCCGAGTCGCACAAAGAGTGGATCAAAGACATTAACGAGACTCAAGCCGCCAATGTCGGCTTCCCGATTCTCGCGGACGGCGATCGCAAGGTCGCCGAGTTGTACGACATGATCCACCCGAACGCGAACGAGACGCTCACGGTGCGCTCGCTGTTCGTGATCGACCCGAAGAAGAAGGTGCGCCTGATCATCACCTATCCGGCCAGCACCGGCCGCAACTTCGACGAAGTGCTGCGCGTGATCGATTCGCTGCAACTCACCGACAGCCACTCGGTTGCTACGCCCGGCAACTGGAAGCAGGGCGATGATGTGGTGATCGTCCCGTCGCTGAAGGACGAGGAAGTCATCAAGCAGAAATTCCCGAAGGGCTACAAGGCGCTGCGTCCGTATCTGCGCATGACGCCGCAGCCGAACAAGTAAGCGGCTGATGCGCCACGAAGCGGGCCGTTAGCCACGGCGCGCTGCGTCGAACGAAAAAAGCCGGTTCACATTGAACCGGCTTTTTTATCGAGCCGCGCGGGCTCCGAGGCAATCGCTATATCGCAAATGGTTGTAATCCGCGCTTCAGAAAACCTTCAGAAAAAAGCCTGAATGCCCGTTTGCGCGCGCCCGAGAATCAGCGCGTGAATGTCATGCGTGCCTTCGTAAGTGTTCACCACTTCCAGATTCACCAGATGCCGCGCGATGCCGAACTCGTCCGAGATGCCATTGCCGCCGAGCATGTCGCGTGCGAGCCGCGCGATGTCCAGCGCCTTGCCGCATGAGTTGCGCTTCATGATCGAGGTGATTTCGACGGCCGCGGTGCCTTCGTCCTTCATGCGGCCGAGGCGCAGCACGCCTTGCAGGCCGAGCGTGATCTCGGTTTGCATGTCGGCGAGCTTCTTCTGGATCAACTGGTTCGCGGCGAGCGGCCGGCCGAACTGCTTGCGGTCCAGCACGTACTGACGCGCCGTGTGCCAGCATGCTTCGGCCGCGCCGAGCGCGCCCCAGGCGATGCCGTAGCGCGCCGAGTTCAGGCACGTGAACGGACCGCGCAAGCCGCTGACTTCCGGGAAGCGGTTCTCTTCCGGCACGAAGACTTCGTCGAGCACGATCTCGCCGGTAATCGACGCGCGCAGGCCCACTTTGCTATGGATGGTCGGCGCCGACAGTCCTTTCCAGCCCTTCTCGAGAATGAAGCCGCGGATCGCGTCCTTGCCGTCTTCTTCGAGCTTCGCCCACACGACGAACACGTCGGCGATCGGCGAATTGGTGATCCACATTTTCGAGCCCGACAGCGAATAGCCGCCCTCGACCTTCTTGGCCCGCGTGACCATGCTGCCCGGATCGGAGCCGTGATTCGGTTCGGTCAGGCCGAAGCAGCCGATCCATTCGCCGGTGACGAGCTTCGGCAGGTATTTCTGCTTCTGCGCTTCCGAGCCGAATTCGTAGATCGGCACCATGACCAGCGACGACTGAACCGACATCATCGACCGGTAGCCGGAATCCACGCGCTCCACTTCACGCGCGATCAAACCGTACGCCACGTAGTTCAGACCGGGGCCGCCGTATTGCTCAGGAATCGTCGGGCCGAGCAGGCCGAGTTCGCCCATCTCGCGAAAGATCTCGATGTCCGTCTTCTCGTGACGGAACGCTTCGAGCACGCGCGGCTGCAGCTTGTCCTGCGCGTAGGCCGCGGCGGCGTCGCGCACCATGCGTTCGTCTTCGGTGAGCTGCTGATCCAGCAGCAACGGGTCTTCCCAGTGAAACTGCGCGGCCTCGGCCATGGCTTATCTCCTGATTCCTTGCTTGACGGAAACGTGTTTGCGCTTGACTTAAGTTCCGCTATGCGAAACAATGTTTTGCAAACCACGTCCGAGTGTATCACCCCATGACGCCGACATCTACTCCCTCCGAACCGCTCGACGAGCGCAAATTTGTGGTCGCTCTTGCACGCGGGCTGGATTTGCTGCGCGCGTTCAAGCCGGGCGAAACGATGCTCGGCAACCGCGATTTCGTCGAACGCACGGGTTTGCCGAAGGCGACCGTCAACCGTCTCGCCTACACGCTGACCGTGCTCGGCTATCTGCGGCTCGACGAAACCCTGGGTAAATACGCACTCGACGCCGGTGTGCTGTCGCTCGGTTTCGCGCTGCTCTCGGGCACGGACACGCTCGAACTCGCGCGCCCGCACATGCGCACCTTCGCGCGCGAGGTGGGGGCGGCGGTCTCGCTCGGTTGCCGGGATGGGCTCGACATGATTTATCTGGAGACGATCCGCAGCGAAACGGCGTTGACGCTTGGGTTGGCGTCCGGTTCGAAACTGTCGATGCTGACGAGTTCGATGGGCCGCGCCTATCTGGCCGTGCAGCCGCTCGACGTGCGCGCCGCGTTACTGGCGGAATTGAGGAAGGCGGCGGGGAAGGACGGCGCCGAACTGGTCGCCGACGCCGAGCAGGAAATCGCCGCCTTTGCCGCGCAGCGCTGCTGCTATTCGTTCCGTGCGTGGCATGACGATGTCAATGCGGTCGCGGTGCCGTTTCGCGAGCCGCGCGAAGGGCGCTGGCTGGTGCTGAGTTGCAGCGGGCCGGCGTCGTCGATGGGAGAGGATGTGTTTCGTGACAACGTCGCGCCGCGGCTGAAAGCGCTGGCGCGGCGTTTGGGCGATACGGTTTGAAGCGGGCGGCGCGTGTGCCAACGCGTCGATTCAACTACTCAAACCGCCCGATCGTGATAATGCGCATTGAACAACGGGCCTTGCACGAAGCGCACGTCGTACTGCTGCAACGCCTCGAACTGCGTTTCATCCATCACGCGGTTGAAGATCAACGGAATCCGTAAGCGGCCGGCATAACCTACTAGCGGTTTAACCGTGGCATCGCGCAAAGCGGTCCCTGCATCCATCTTGATGAAGTCGAGGCGCGCAGTCTCCGACACCGACAGAATCTGCCCGGCATTGGACAGATTCCCCGCCACCTTGAACCCATAGTGCTGGTAGCTCTTGGTCAGATAGCCGAGAAACGTCTTGTGCGCGACCGCCGCGGCCGGCAACTCGATCACCACCCGCGACGGGTTCAATCCGAACGACAACAGCACGCTCGAAAAATGACGCCCGTGGTCATACTTCACACTCTTGAGCAGCCGCTCGTGCACGCGCAAAAAGAGCAACCCATGCCGCTGCGCGCCGAAGAAATTGATGGCGTGCAGCGCGCGTGACATGCGGTCGAGCGCGACCAGTTCCTGATCGTCGGCGATACGGTCGAACGGATCGAACACGTCGAATGGCGCCGCCTCGACCCGGTGCGTGACGGCCTGAAAGCCGAGTTCATCGCCGAAACGGTCCACCCCCTCGACCCCCGACGACAGTGACTGCGCCAACGCATGCACGCTGATATCGAAGATCGGCTCATAGGCGCTGGCGAGTTCGACCCCGTCGAATTGCGCCAGCGCGACGTCGTGATGCAGGCCTTGACCCATTACCAGATGCTCGCCGAGAAACGGATGATCGGCGGCGCGGGCAATGAGGTTGGGGATGGTCGGCGGAATCATGTAGACGTATGGATGGCGATAGTGAGGCGCTCGGCGCGCAGCAACGCGACTCGATTGCCGCATCCACTGATGGTAGCAGTCTGCACCGCCGTCACATGAACAAATTGCTCATAACGTTATCCGTCGAACGCTTGTGCCGACTGGCTGTCCGGGATTCTTAGATGGTTATTGAGGGTTTACGTTAATTTCACTAATCATAATTCATTTTACTATACGTAAATTGCAGTGCGACTGCGATGGCGGGGTGACTTGTGCCGTGCGCGCGGCGCATGCGCCGCCCACTGGCGCTGTCCGGCCGTTTCAGCCGCGCCGCCACCATCGAATAATCCAGTCAGCATCAGGAGACGACCCAATGAGTGCAAAACCGGCCGCGGCCGCCGCCAATGTGATCGAAGTCGAGCGCGTGCTCGGCGAAACGCATCACCCGGCATTCCAGTTGCTGCTGCTCGCGCTATGCGGGCTGTGCCTCGTGATCGACGGGTTCGACGCGCAGGCGATGGGTTACGTCGCGCCGAGCGTGATCGGCGAATGGCATGTCTCGAAGGCGGCGCTCGGTCCGGTGTTCAGCGCCAGCCTGTTCGGCATGCTGCTCGGCGCGCTCGGGCTGTCGGTGCTGGCTGACCGCATCGGCCGCCGTCCGGTGCTGATCGGTTCGACCTTCTTCTTCGCGCTGTCGATGCTGGCCACGCCCTTCGTCACCACGATCCCCGCGTTGATCGCACTGCGCTTCATCACCGGTCTCGGCCTCGGCTGCATCATGCCGAACGCGATGGCGCTGGTCGGCGAATTCTCGACCCCCGCGCATCGCGTCAAGCGCATGATGCTGGTGTCGTGCGGCTTCACGCTGGGGGCGGCGCTCGGCGGCTTCATCAGCGCCGCGCTGATTCCGGCTTATGGCTGGCGCGCGGTATTCTGGGTGGGCGGCGCGGTGCCGCTGCTGCTCGCGCTGGCGATGCTTGCAGCGTTGCCGGAATCGCTGCAATTTCTGGTTCTCAAGGGCCGCAGCGAGCGCGCGTTGCGCTGGCTCGCGAAATTCAACCCGGCGCTGCCGATCGACGCGAACACGCGGCTCGTCGTGCGTGAGAAGGGCAACGGCGGCGCGCCGGTCGCTGAATTGTTCCGGGCCGGCCGCGGCCCGGTAACCTTGATTCTGTGGGCGATCAGTTTCATGAACCTGATCGATCTGTACTTTCTGTCGAACTGGCTGCCTACCGTGATGCGCGACGCCGGCTATTCGCCGGGCACGGCCGTGATTGTCGGCACGGTGCTGCAAACAGGCGGCGTGGTCGGCACCTTGCTGCTAGGCTGGTTCATTGAACGGTTTGGTTTTGTGCGCGTGCTGTTCGTGTGTTTCGCGGGCGCGGCGCTGGCGGTCGGCACGATCGGCACGGTGGCGCATGCATTGCCCTGGCTGTTGCTCGTGGTGTTCGCGGGCGGCTTCTGCGTGGTCGGCGGACAACCGGCGGTCAACGCACTGGCCGGTCATTTCTATCCGACCACGCTGCGTTCGACCGGGATCGGCTGGAGCCTCGGCATTGGCCGGATCGGTTCGGTGATCGGACCGCTGATCGGCGGTCAACTGATCGCGCTGAACTGGTCGAACGCCGCGCTGTTTCATGCGGCGGCCCTGCCGGTGCTGTGCTCCGCGCTGCTGGTGATCGCGCTGGCCGCCGCGACGCGCCAACGCGGCCAGCCGTCCGAGCCGCGGACCGCATGAGATGACGAGATCGAGTATCAACGGAGAACCTTGCATGGACACCCAAACACGCACGCCGAACACTGCCAGTTCGCGGCTCGAAATCGAGCCGGGCTATCAGTCGGGCTTCGCGAACGAATTCGCGACGGAGGCCTTGCCGGGCGCCTTGCCGGAAGGCCGCAATTCGCCGCAGCGCGCGGCTTATGGTCTGTACGCCGAACAACTGTCGGGCACGGCGTTCACCGCGCCGCGCGGCCACAACCGCCGCTCGTGGCTGTACCGGATTCATCCGGCGGCGGTGCACAAGCCGTTCACGCCGCTGCCTTCGGAGCGGCTCGTCGCCAACTTCGCGGAGGTGCCGCCGACGCCGCCCAACCAGTTGCGCTGGGACGCGTTGCCGATGCCGGCCGAGCCAACCGATTTCATAGACGGCTGGGTGACGATGGCGGGCAACGGCGCGGCCGAATCGATGAACGGCTGTGCGATTCACCTGTACGCGGCAAACCGCTCGATGCAGGACCGCTTCTTCTATACCGCCGACGGCGAATTGCTGATCGTGCCGCAGGAAGGGCGCCTGCACATTGCAACCGAACTCGGCAGCCTCGACGTCGAGCCGTTCGAGATCGCGGTGATTCCGCGCGGCGTGCGCTTCGCGGTGAGCCTGCCGGACGGCACGGCGCGCGGCTACATCTGCGAGAACTTCGGGGCGTTGCTGCGTCTGCCGGACCTCGGCCCGATCGGCTCGAACGGCCTCGCCAATCCGCGCGACTTCCTCACGCCGCACGCGGCCTATGAAGACCGTGAAGGCGATTTTGAACTCGTCGCCAAGATGAACGGCAATCTGTGGCGCGCGGATATCGGCCATTCGCCGCTCGACGTGGTGGCGTGGCACGGCAACTACGCGCCGTATAAGTACGATCTGCGCCGCTTCAACACGATCGGCTCGATCAGCTTCGATCATCCGGACCCGTCGATCTTCCTGGTGCTGCAATCGCAAAGCGACACGCCGGGCGTCGATTCGATCGACTTCGTGATCTTCCCGCCGCGCTGGCTCGCAGCCGAAGATACGTTCCGCCCGCCCTGGTTCCATCGCAACGTGGCGAGCGAGTTCATGGGCCTCGTGCACGGCGTGTATGACGCCAAGGCCGAGGGTTTCGTGCCGGGCGGCGCGAGTCTGCATAACTGCATGTCGGGGCATGGCCCGGACGCGGAAACGTTTGAGAAAGCCTCGCACGGCGATACGTCGACGCCGAAGAAAGTCGCCGACACGATGGCCTTCATGTTCGAAACGCGCACGCTGATCAAGCCCACGCGCTTCGCGCTCGAAACCGCGCAATTGCAGGCGCATTACTACGAGTGCTGGCAAGGTCTCAAGAAACACTTCAATCCGGAGCAACGATGAACGCACCGAGCGATCTTCAGGCGACGCTCGATCCGTCGCGCAAAAGCTGGGTCGAGTCGGCCAACGATTCGACCAGCGATTTTTCGATTCAGAATCTGCCGTTCGGCGTCTTTAGCGACGCTCTGAATGCGACGCGCCGCGTGGGCGTCGCGATCGGCGACAGCATCGTCGACCTGGCCGCGCTCGAAAGCGCGGGTCTGCTGACGCTGCCTACGTCGGGTGCGGGCGACAGTGTATTCGTGCGCGACGCGTTGAACGATTTCATCGCGCTCGGCCGTGACGCGTGGCGCGGCGTGCGTATTCAGTTAAGCAAGCTGCTCTCGCGTGATAACGCGACGCTGCGTGAGGACGCCGAACTGCGCAGCCGCGCGCTGATCCGCCAGGCCGACGCGCAATTGCATCTGCCGGTGCAGATTCCCGGCTACACCGATTTCTATTCGTCGAAGGAGCACGCGACGAATGTCGGCTCCATGTTCCGCGATCCGAAGAATGCGCTGCTGCCGAACTGGTCGGAGATGCCGATCGGCTATAACGGACGCGCGTCGTCGGTGGTGGTGAGCGGCACGTCCGTGCGTCGTCCTAACGGGCAGTTGAAGCTGCCGGATCAGGAGCGTCCGGTGTTCGGCGCGTGCCGCAAGCTGGATATCGAACTGGAAACGGGCTTCGTGATCGGCGCGGGCAATGCCTTGGGCGAACCGGTTGCGTGCGCGGATGCCGAAGCGCATATCTTCGGCATGGTGCTGCTGAACGACTGGAGCGCACGCGATATTCAGCAATGGGAATACGTGCCGCTCGGACCGTTCAACGCGAAGACCTTCGCGACGACGATCTCGCCGTGGATCGTGACGCTCGACGCGCTTGAACCGTTCCGCGTCGCGCAGCCGGCGCAGGAGCCCCAACCGCTCGCATACCTGCGGCACGACGGCGAGCATGCGTTCGATATCACGCTGGAAGTGAAGCTGCGTCCGCAGCAGGCGAAGCAGGCGAGCACGATTGCGCGAACCAACTTCAGGCATATGTACTGGACGATGGCGCAGCAGCTCGCGCATCACACGGTATCGGGCTGCAATACGCGCGTGGGCGACCTGATGGGCTCGGGCACGATCAGCGGGCCGACCGAAGATTCGTTCGGCAGCCTGCTGGAGTTGACGTGGAACGGCAAGAAGCCGCTGGAGTTGCAGGAAGGCGGCACACGCAGTTTCATCGAAGACGGCGACGAATTGACGCTGGCCGGCTGGTGTCAGGGTGAGGGTTATCGTGTGGGTTTCGGCGCATGCGTCGGGGAGATTTTGCCGGCGTTGAAGTAACGCTGTAATAGCGGACGAGCCGCACGCAACGTGCACGACGAGAAACGGGGACGCCATTTATCGTGGCTTCCCCGTTTTGCTATTCATGGGTCATCATCATGCAGTGGCGCCGCGCCCAAGCGCCGAAGCGCCGAAACGCCGAAGCGCCGAAACGCCGAAACGCCGAAACGCCGAAACGCTTAAACCAATGTCCGGCGATCAACCAACGACTCGTACCGGCGCACGCCGTCTCTCCCACCAGACCGCCACCAGAAACGCCAACGCCGCAACAAGCAGTACCCCGACCATCGCGTCATTCCCGACGCCCTTCATCAGCGCGCCAGCCACCAGCGGGCCGCCGAAACTCGCCGCGCTCCACGACGCGCCCACCAGCGAACTCGCCGACACCAGCGCGACACCGCGAAAGCGCTCGCCGCAGGCAACCAGCGACAGCGTGTAAATCGCGCCTGCCGCCGCGCCGAGCACATACAGCAGCGGCCAACAGAGCCACGGCGAAGTCATCGCCCACGGCAGCAACGGCAGCAGCGCCACGACGATCACACCGCAACCGATATGCACGCGTTCGCGTCCAAGCCGGTCAGCCAGCCAGCCGATCGGGAATTGCATCGTCGTATCGCCGAGCAGCAGCGCCGACGCGAACAGCACGGCCACCTCGCTCGTAATGCCATGCGACATGGCGAAGAGCGGCAGCAGCGAGAGCGCGATCGTGTCGAACAACGCGAAGAACCCAGTGCCGATCACGAGCGCCGGCATCTGCGGCAAAACATGGCGCCAACTGCCGTGCGCCGCGTGCTCATCCTCGGACGCTTGCGGCGTCTTGCGGATCGTGGCGAGCATCGGCAGCGCCAGCAGAAAGATCGCCCCGCAAATCAGGAAGCGCCACTGCGTGAAGCCGGCGATTTGACTCACCAGCACAGGACCGGCCATCTGGAACAGCGTGAAGTTGGTCGCGTAAATCGCGATCACGCGGCCGCGCGTGGCGTCGTCGGCCAATTGGTTGACCCACGCTTCGCCGATCGTGAAGAGGAGCATCAGCGCCGCGCCGCACAGAACACGCAAGACGGCCCACAGCCACAGGTTCGAGGTGAGTTGCATCAGCGCCGTGGCGAACGCCACTACCAGCACGGCGCTCACGATCACCTGGCGGCCACCGAAACGCGCCGCGATCCATCCCGCGAGCGGCACGATGACGAGCCCGCCGCCCGCTTGCGCGGCAGTCAGCAGGCCGACCACGTCGGTGCCGTAACCGGCTTGCGTGAGTGCGAGGGCAGTGAGGGGAAGCGTTGCGCCGCTGCCGAGTCCGACGACGGCGACGCTAAGGATCAAAGCGAGGAAATCGCGGGTGAAGATGACTTTCATCGGCCGAGATGCTACTACGGCCGCGAGTCATCCGCACCTGTGCGGGGTTTGACGCGAGCGAGCAGAAGGGCGGTTAGCCCGCCATCGCCATGCGTTGCGCGCGCCGGTCGATCGACACCGACCACAGTGTCAGCACCAGCGCGCCGATCGAGGTCGCCACGCCGACCCAGGGCAGCGTCGTGAGCGGTGCGCCCGCGCCGATCGCCATGCCGCCGAGCCAGGCGCCGGTCGCATTGCCGAGGTTGAAGGCGCCCTGGTTCAAGGTCGAAGCCAGATTCGGCGCATGACTCGCGCGGTCGACGATCAGCATTTGCAGCGGCGGCACGATCGCGAAGGCCAGAATGCCCCACACGAAGATCGTGATCATCGCCGGGATCTCCGAATGCATCGTGCCGGCGAAGATGGTCAGAATCACGACGATGGCCAGCAGAAACGCCACCAGCGACGGCATCAGCCGCCAGTCGGCGAGCTTGCCGCCGAGCGTGCTGCCCACCGTCAGGCCGAGGCCGAATAGCAGCAAGACGAGGGTGACCGCGTGCGGCGTGAAGCCGGTCACGTCTTCGAGAATCGGCGTGATGTACGTGAAGGTGGAAAAGAGGCTCGCCGACGCGAGCACGCTGATGCCGAGCACCATCAGCACTTGCGAGTTCTTCAGCACGCTGAATTCGTGGACGAGGCTGGCCTTCTGCATTTCGATCTTCGCGGGCAGGCACACGGCGAGCGCGGCCGCCGCGACGACGCCGATGCCCGTCACCGCCCAGAACGTGGCGCGCCAGCCCACCGCCTGGCCAAGCGCGGTGCCGAGCGGCACACCCAGCACGTTGGCGAGCGTGAGGCCCGTGAACATCAACGCGATGGCTTGCGCGCGGCGGTTCGGTGCAACAAGGCCTGCGGCGACCACCGAGCCGATGCCGAAAAACGCGCCATGGCAGAACGCGGTCACGATGCGCGCGGCCATCAGCACCGCGTAGCCCGGCGCCACCGCGCACAGCAGATTGCCGACGATGAACACGCCGATCAGGCTCATCAGCGCCTTCTTGCGCGGCATGTTGGCGACCGCGATTGCGACGATCGGCGCGCCGATGGTGACGCCGAGCGCGTACGCCGACACCAGCATGCCGGCTGCCGGAATCGACACGGACAGATCGCGCGCGACATCGGGCAGCAGCCCCATGATCACGAATTCGGTGGTACCGATTCCAAACGCGGCAACGGCAAGGGCAAGCAGGGGCAAAGGCATGGTGAAGGAGCGTGAATCGGCGCGACGGGAAGCGTCGCGCGGCCGGCGCGCGTTTTCGGGGCGAAAACGCGTGCGCCGTACAGGGGTAAAACAGTAGGGGATTCTACCTAAGTCAAAACGGGCTTGCTGATCGTCGACACGGATGTTGTTTTTTGCTGAAAGTCGCTGTCAAACGCGAGCCTCGCTGCGTTTCTAGCGGCTGCCACCGCCGGGGCCGAGCGTTTTGCCGTGGCGGCCGGCACCACTGGCGAAATGCGCCGCGCCGGCCACACCTTCGTCGAAAACCGCTTGATAACCGCCGGCGCCTTCACGGCGCAATGCTTCTGCGACATCGTCGAGCATGCTGTTTTCCAACACCGAACGGCGGTCGGCGAGCAACGCAGCCTGCGGAAAGGCGGCCAGTTCGGCGGCCAGCTGTTCCGCCGCGGCGCGTGCCGTGCCTTTTGGGACGACGCGATTGGCGAGACCGAAGCCGAGCGCTTCCTGCGCGCTCACCGCGCGGCCGGTCAGAATCAGGTCGAGCGCGCGCGACAGGCCGATCAAGCGCGGCAGGCGGATCGTGCCGCCGTCGATCAGCGGAATCCCGACGCGCCGGCAGAACACGCCGAGCACCACGTCGTCTTCGACGACTCTCAGGTCGCACAGGGCCGCCAGTTCCAGGCCACCTGCCACCGCATAACCGGCAATCGCGGCGACCACGGGCTTGCTGAAGCTCATGCGCGTCGGTCCCATCGGGCCGGGACCGCTGCCGTCGGCATGCAATTCGTTGCGACGGGTGTCGTCGGCGAGGGCGGTCAGGTCCGCGCCCGCGCAGAAGGTGCCACCCGCGCCGAACAGCACCGCCGCGCGCCAGGCCGGCTCCGCTTCGAAGCGGGCGAACGCGGCGCTGAGCGCGTCAGCGACAGGACGGTCGACGGCATTTCGACGCGCAGGGCGCTCAAGGATGATCGTCGCCACGCCGATATCCTGATTAGCTTCGATGCGCACGTGGTCATTGAAATTTTGCGTGGTTATCATCGTTGTCACCGTAGAAGTCATCAGCGTCTGCCCGCTGGGTGCGGGGTTGTGAGCCGTGTGCTCATGCAGAGTAATTAATACCGTGGTCTGTCATGCTTCTTACACAATCGGCTCGTAGCGTAAGCGCTCTTTTAATGCGCTGGCGTCTTTTCGCCGGCTTAACGAGCCTGCCTTTGCCCTTGTCCAATTCATCGTCAGCCGCCGCGCCGGCTTGTGCCGAGACGGTCTGGACCGTGCCTCTGCAAGAGCATCCATGGTACGACCACGTGCGCCTGAAACGCGTCTTCGTCACGGACGGCACGCGGCATCAGGTTGTCCTCGTCGACGTGCGCAAGCTGCTCGCTTGCGCCGATCGCGACAATACCGATTACGTGCTGAAGCCGGTCGCCGAATGGCACTCGGGCAAGGTGCGCGGCATTCGCGAGTTTCTCGATCCAGAGAACCCACGTATTCCGCAGATGCCGTACGTGACCATCTCGACGCGTCGCGCGCCGGGTCTGCTGGGCTGGTTCGGATTGGAGCGCGAAGGCGTGGTGGCGTTTCGCAACGGCCAGCATCGCGCGCGCTATCTGGCCGATGCGGGCGCGCGCTGGTTTCCGGTGGAAGTGCACGAGCGTGAGGCGACGTTGCTGCGCGAACTCTGCGGCGCCGCCGACGACGCGCGCACCGTGGTCCGCGCGACGCCGCTGAACACCGGCGGCGGCACCTAAGCGGGCGCGCGCACCACGTTGCGCGGCGTGCCGGCCTGCCACGCCACGACGTTGTCGAGCGTGGTCTGGGCGATCTCGTTCATCGCCTCGCGCGTGAAGAACGCCTGATGCGCGGTGACGATCACGTTCGGGAACATCAACAGACGCGCGAGCACATCGTCCTGCAAGGGCAGGTTCGAGTGATCCTCGAAGAACAGGCCGCCTTCTTCCTCGTACACGTCGAGCCCGAGGTGGCCGAGCTGGCCATCTTTCAGGGCGCCGATCAGCGCATTGCTTTCGACGAGGCCGCCACGGCCCGTGTTGATCAGCATCGCGCCGCGCTTCATCTTGGCGAGCGCGGGGCCGTCGATCAAATGGTACGTGTCCGGCACGAGCGGACAATGCAGGCTGACCACGTCGGATTCGGCGAGCAAAGTGTCGAGCGGCACGTAGCGGGCGCCGAGCGCGAGCAGATCGTCGGCGGGCTTGCCGGGATCGTACGCGAGCACCTGCATGCCGAAGCCCGCCATGATGCGCCCGAATACTCGGCCGATCATGCCCGTGCCGACCACGCCCACGGTCTTGCCATGCAGATCGAAGCCGAGCAGCCCGTGCAGCGAAAAGTCGCCTTCACGAGTACGTGCGGCGGCGCGCGGCAGGCGCCGGTTCAGCGCCAGAATCAAGCCGACTGCATGTTCGGCGACCGCGTGCGGCGAGTAAGCCGGCACCCGCGCGACCGTGATGCCGAGACGCTCGGCCGCGGCCAGATCGACATGATTGAAGCCCGCCGAGCGCAACGCGATCATGCGCGTGCCGCCGGCATGAAGCCGCTCCAATACCGCTGCGTTAGCGTTGTCGTTGACGAACGGGCATACCACTTCGTAGCCCTGAGCGAGAATGGCCGTCTCGCTGTCGAGGTGCGACTCCTGGAAGTGCAGTTCATAGCGATGCGTGGCATTGGCTTCGGTGAACGTGTCGCTGTCGTATTGGCGGCTGCTGAACAGGATCATGCGCATGTCGGGCTCCGAAGAATACGTGCCGGCGCTAACGAAGCGGCCTGATGGCGCGGCAGGCGAACGGTCCAGTATAGGGTAAGCCTCACGGACCAGGTGCTTGCAATCCATTCGCCTTTGCTAAAGATCATTTTTTGCGAAGGTAGGCGGACGCGAGTTAAAAATAATATTGACAGCCCTGCGGAATTACAATATCAATTAAAAAAGGCAGTTCGAAAAGGCATGTTCACTCATGCTGTAATAATTGGCCATCAGCAGACGATGTCTTTTCAAGGCATTAGGCAACTTCGCGAGGAAAGAGTGACAGTCGAGCTATCGAATGACTATTTCAATACCCGCCGCTGCAGTGCGACAAATCATCCCGGGCGCAACTCGCGTCATCCCCTTGCCATAAATTAAGTTTTCACTCATTCGCTATGCCGATTGAGTAATGCGTGCGTCATACTGGGGACCGAATAAATTAATTCGAGTTTCTCGAACGATTTTTCGGTTTCCTGCCAATAAACCCGTTAATCGGCGAGCCAACATGATCGGTGAATTGCTGAGGTCTCAACCGGAGATCGCGCTGTTCGCAAGCCTTGCAATCGGATATTTCATTGGTTCGTTCCGCGTCGGGCCCATTCAGCTCGGCGGCGTGTGCGGCACGTTGATCGTTGCGTTGTTGTTGGGCCAGACGGGCGCGCGCATCGCCCCCGATCTGAAGAACATCGCGTTCGCGCTGTTCATCTTCGCGCTGGGCTTTACCGGCGGGCCACAGTTCTTCGCCAACATCGGCCGCGGCTGGCGCTACGGGTTGCTGTCAGTGGTCGAGATCGTGTCGGTGCTGGTGCTGATCATCATCGCGGTGGCCGTCATGCGGCTCGATGCCGGTACCGCGGCCGGTCTGCTGGCCGGCGCGGCGACGGAGTCGGCCGTGATCGGCACGGCGTCCGAGGCGATTGCCAAGCTCGGCTTCGGCGACGCGGAAACGGTCCGCCTGCAGGCCAATATCGTGACCGCGTACAGCGTGAGCTACCTGTTCGGCCTGATCACCATCGTGCTCTTTACGAGCCAGTTCGCACCGCTGCTATTGCGCGTCAATCTGCGCGACGAAGCCGAGCGCGTGTGGCGCAAGCTCGGCGGCGACGGCGCATTCGGCGAGGGACAGCACGCGGCCGCGCCGGCGCTGGTGGGCCGCGCGTTTCTCGTCGGCACGGCGGCTGGCGCGACGATTCGGGCGTTCGAACAGCAGTACGGCTTCAATTTGACGGTCGAGCGCGTGCGGCGCAACGGCCTGGACGTACCGGCCGAACCGCAACTGACGCTCGCACCTGGCGACGTCATTCTCGTGGCGGGGCGACGTGAAGCCATAGTGGCGGCCGCTGCCGCGCTTGGTGACGAAGTGAGTGGCACCGACTTCGGCCTCGTGATCGCCGAGAAGCTCGACGTGGTGCTGACGCGCCGCGACCTGCACGGCCGGACCATCGCGCAGGTGCGCGAACAGGCGACGCCGGAAAACGGACGCGGCGTCTACATCGCGGCGGTCACGCGGCTCGAGAGCACGGTGCCGGCGCTGCCAGGCACCGAACTGAATCGCGGCGACGTGCTGACGCTGGTGGGCACGAAAACCGATGTGGAGCGCGGCGCGAAGCGGCTGGGCTACGCGCTCGTCGCGACGCAGAAGACCGACTTCGTCTATCTGGGTCTGGGCGTGCTGGTCGGCATGGCGATCGGCCATCTCGGCGGACGGGTGGGCGGCGTGTCGGTTGCGCTCGGTACGGGCGGCGGTTGTTTGCTGTCGGGGCTGCTATTCGGCTGGATCCGTTCGCGTTATCCGCTGGTCGGTTCGCTGCCTTCGGCGGCCGCGCAGATCCTCAAGGACTTTGGTCTCGCCACTTTCATCGCGGCAGTGGGTTTGTCGGCGGGACCGGACGCCATCAAGCTGGTGCGCGAATACGGTCTCGCGTTGCCGGTGGCCGGGATTCTGATGGTGCTCGTGCCGGGTCTGCTGTCGCTATGGATCGGCCGCATGTTCCTCAAGCTCGAGGCGCCCATGCTGCTCGGCGCGATTGCCGGCCAGCAATGCAGCACGCCCGCGATCAGCGCATTGGTGGGCGTCACCGGCAACTCCACTCCCGTGATCGGCTACACAATCACTTATGCACTCTCGAACATTCTGTTGCCGCTGATGGGGCCGGTGGTTGTCGGCCTCGCCGGGAAATTCCACTAGGCGGCCAGATGTACCGGACGCGGCGCGCCATGCCACGTTCGGTCGATGCGGCAGGCGGCATGTGGCATGTGGCGCGCGACACGATTGCGCCTCGCATGCGCGGGCCGCACCCAGTACTCAGTATCGCAAACTATCCAGCGAGGGCACGATGGACTGGCTACATCACATCTTTCAGAAATCACCCGAGATCGCGCTGTTTCTGTCGCTCGCAGCCGGCTACTTCATCGGGCAGATCAACTTCGGCAAGTTCCAGTTGGGCGGCGTGGGCGGGTCGCTGCTGGCCGCGGTCGTCATCAGTCAGGCGGGCGTGACCATCGACAACGGTGTGAAGTCGGTGATGTTCGCCGTCTTCATCTACGCCGTCGGCTACGACTCCGGTCCGGGCTTCTTCAATTCGCTGAACCGCAAGACGCTGCGTGAGATTGCGATGGCCGTCTTTCTGGCGGTCACCGCGCTGATCACCGTAGTGGTGTGCGCGAAGCTGTTCCACCTGAACAAGGGCCTCGCCGCCGGGCTCGCGGGCGGCGCGCTGACGCAGTCGGCGATTATCGGCACGGCGGGCGACGCGATCGCGCGTCTCGGCCTGCCTGCCGATCAGGTCAAGTCGCTGCAATCGGACGTGGCGATTGCCTACGCGGTGACCTACGTGTTCGGCTCGCTGGGCGCGATCATCGTGTGCGTGAACATTCTGCCCAAGTTCATGGGGCAGAGTTTGCGCGACGCCTCGATCCAGGCGGAACGCGAGCTGTCCTCCGGTGCGCCGTCCATCGCGCCGGGACAGCTTTCCGCGTTGCCCGAGATGGTCGGCCGAGCATACAAGATCGATGTCAGCGCCGGGAAAACGGTGAAGGCCGTCGAGACGCAACATCAGGACATGCTGACGATCGAGCGGATCAAGCGTGACGGGCAGCAACTCGACCCAACGCCCGATCTGGTGTTGAAGCCCGATGACGTGGTGCTGGTTGTTGGCCGCCGCGAGGCTGTGGTCGCATTCGGTGCGAGCGGCGGCGAAGTTGCCGCAGTCGAAGACATCGGCGTGGTTATGCAAACGCGTGAAGCCGTGTTCACACGCAAAGGCATGAACCACACAACGATCGCCGCCGCGCGGGAAGTGCTGGATCGTGATATGCGCCACGGCGTTTACATCCAGGGCATATCGCGCGCCGGCCAGCCGCTGCCGATCTTGCCGGAGACCAAGCTGGAACACGGCGACGTGATCACCTTCTACGGTTCGCCGAAAGACACCAAGCGCGCCGTCGACGCAGCCGGCTACGAGCTGCCGTACAGCATCAAGACCGACTTCATCTATATGGGCGTCGGCATCGTGCTGGGCTTGCTGATCGGACTGATCGTCATCGACGTGGGCGGCATTCCGCTCACGCTCGGTTCGGGCGGCGGCTGTCTGCTGGCTGGGCTGCTGTTCGGCTGGATGCGCGGCAAGCACCCGATGTACGGCGTGATGCCGACGGCGGCCTCGCAGTTGCTGAAGGACTTCGGCCTCGCGGCTTTCGTCGCGGTGGTCGGGCTGAACTCCGGCTTGCAGGCCGTGGTCACCGTCAAGCAAAGCGGCATGACGATCTTCCTGCTCGGCGTGTTCGTCACGTTGTTTCCGCTCCTGCTCACCATGCTGTTCGGCCGCTACGTGCTGAAGTACAACAACGCGGCCATCCTGGCCGGCGCGCTGACCGGCTCACGCAGCGCGAATCCGGCATTCGGCGGCGTGCTCGACAAGGCGGAAAGTGCAGTGCCGACCGTGCCGTTCGCGATCACGTATGCCATCGCGAACGTCGCGTTGACGCTGCTCGGCCCGCTCGTGGTCGGGCTCGTCTAGCGCGGGCGTCTATCGATCTCTCACGCCGGCGCTTATCGGGCGATCATCCGCCACGCCGGCGTCTTTCACTTGGCTCAGGAGAACGCATCATGGCAAAAGAGAAGGGCGACAAGAAACACTCGGATATGGCACAAGCAGGTATGGCCGCGCTCAGCCCGTTCGAGCTGAAGGACGAATTGATCAAGGCCGCCGGCGGCGGCGCCGTGGAGCGGCCCGCCAACGCATCGATGCTCAACGCCGGCCGCGGCAATCCGAATTTTCTCGCGACGATTCCGCGCCACGGCTTCTGGCAACTCGGCCTCTTTGCGATGCGCGAATCGGAGCGCTCGTTCGCCTACATGCCGGAAGGCGTGGGCGGCTTTCCGCGACGCGACGGCCTCGAAGAACGCTTCGATCTGTTCCTGCGCGAAAACAAGGGCGTGGCGGGCATCGACTTCCTGCGCGGCGCGGTGTCTTACGTGCGCGACCAGTTGGGATATTCGGCCGGCGACTTCCTGTATGAAATGTGCGAGGGCATTCTCGCTTCGAACTACCCGGTGCCCGACCGCATGCTCAAACTGTCCGAGCTGATCGTCGGCCAGTATCTGCGGCGCGAGATGATCGGCGACCATCCGTTCGTCGGCGAATTCGACGTGTTCGCGGTGGAAGGCGGCACGGCGGCAATGACGTACATCTTCAACACGATGCGCGAGAACCACCTGATCAAGGCCGGCGACACGATCGCGCTCGGCATGCCAATCTTCACGCCGTACATCGAGATTCCGCGCCTGAACGACTACCAGTTGAACGTCGTGAATCTCGAAGCCGACGTGGCCAACGGCTGGCAGTATTCGAAGAAGGAACTGGACAAGCTGCGCGATCCGAAGGTGAAGGCGTTCTTCCTGGTGAACCCTAGCAATCCGCCTTCGGTGAAGATCGACGACGAGAGTCTTCAGTACATTGCCGACATCGTCAAGGAACGGCCCGATCTGATCCTGCTGACCGATGACGTGTACGGCACCTTTGCCGATAACTTTGTGTCGCTGTTCGCGCTCGCGCCCAAGAACACCATTCTCGTGTACTCGTACTCGAAGTACTTCGGCGCGACCGGCTGGCGTCTCGGCACGATCGCGACGCATCGCGACAACGTGCTCGACAGGTTGATCGCCGAACTGCCGAAGGACGCGAAGAAGCAGTTGCACGAGCGTTACGAGTCGATCACGACGGAGCCGGACAAGCTCAAGTTCATCGACCGCCTGGTGGCCGACAGCCGCACCGTCGCGCTGAATCACACGGCGGGCCTGTCGACGCCGCAGCAGGTACAGATGGTGCTGTTTTCGCTGTTCTCGCTGATGGACACGCCGGACGCGTACAAGAACGCGTTGAAGCGGCTGATTCGCAAGCGCAAGCAGGCGCTCTATGAAGAGGTCGGCATTTCGTTCGAGGACGACGATCCGAATCAGGTCGACTACTACACCATTCTCGACATCGAATTCCTCGGCGAGCGGATGTTCGGGCGCGAGTTCGTCGAGTGGCTACTGAAGAACACGCAGCCTTCCGAACTGCTGTTCCGTCTCGCGCGCGAAGCGCGGGTGGTGCTGCTGCCGGGCCGCGGCTTCGGCACTCAGCATCCGTCGGGGCGCGTCTCGCTGGCCAATCTGAACGAGTCCGACTACCGGCAGATCGGCCGCGCCCTGCGCAAGCTGATCGAAGATTATGTCGAGCGTTTCAATGCGTCCACGGGCAAGAAGCTTGATAAGACCAAGGTGAAGTGACGGGATTGTCCGCCGTGCTGTGCGGTCAAGCATAGTCAAAAAACTTGCGCAATCGCGCGGATCGGTGAATGATCGAACAGGCGGCCTCGCCAGCGTCAATGCTGGCGGGGCCGTTTGCTCCTTTGCGTCCTGACATTCACGTACCGATCATCATGCCGACTTCATCATTCACATCCGCATCTTCCGCAGTGCCCTGTCCGGTTGTCGAGTCGCTCGACGCCATTCTTCCCGAAGAGCCGCTCCTGATGATGGGCGCCGGCCCCGTGCCGATTCCCGCGGCGGTGGCCAAGGCCAACGCGATCGTGATCAATCATCTGGGTGGCACGATGGTGAAGGTGATTGGGCAGGTGAAGTCGATGGCGCGCTATGTGTTCCAGACGAATTCGAAATGGGTGCTGGGCGTGGCCGGGCCTGGATCGGCCGCGATGGAGATGGCGATCTCGAACCTCGCGTGGGAAGGCACGCGTGTGCTGTCCATCAAGAACGGTTTCTTCAGCGAACGGATGGCGGAGATGGGCCGGCGCGTCGGCGCGCGGGTGAGCACGCTCGATGTTGCCGACCGCTCGGTGGCGAGTCTCGAAGAGATTGCCGAGGCGATTCGACGCGAGCGTCCGGAGATCGTGACGGTGGTGCAGGGCGAGACGTCGAATACGGTGTGGAATTATCACCTGAAGGAGATTGCCGCGTTGGCGAAAGCCGCGGGCGCGTTGGTGATCGTCGATGCGGTTTGTACCTTGAGTACGATGCCTTTGGAGATGGATGCCTGGGGGATCGATGCCGTTATTACGGGTGGGCAGAAGGGGTTGTCGTCGATTCCCGGTGTGTCGTTGATCGCGTTTTCGGATGCGGCGTGGGAGCGCGTGAAAGGGCGCACGGCGCCGAATGCGCATTGGTGCCTGGATGCGACGCTTGCGGAGAATTTTTGGCACAACGCGGGGTATCACTATACGGCGCCTGTTTCTGGCGTTTTGGCTTTACACGAAGCTTTGCGGCTTGTTTGTGCCGAGACGCTGGAGAAGCGGTTTGCGCGGCATTTGAAGTGTTCGTTGGCGCTGCAGGATGGGGTCGCGGCGATGGGGCTGCGGTTGTATACGCCTGACGCTTGTCGGTTGAATTCTGTTGTTGGCATCGAGGTGCCCGAAGGGTTCAGTCCGGCAGATGTGTGCTCGCATATTTCGCGGATGCATCAGGTGGAGATTTCGGGGTCTTTTGGATTGCCTATCGTTCGCGTGGGACAGATGGGAGAGCAGTGTCGGGAACATAACCTCTTTCGCACTGTGCATGCGCTTGGGAGGACTATGGTGGATCTGGGGGTTAAGGTTGATTTGCCGGCGGGGGTCGCGGCTTTGGAGAGGGGGTTGTCGGGGGGGAGGTAGGTTCTTCTTTGCCTGCTCGGCGCGCTCAAGCCCATCCTCGGCGCGTGCCTTCTGCGTATCCGGCGCTATCTGGACAACCTCAATCGGGTGCTTGCAGTGATCCGCCACCGAGAAAAAAGCGAAGCCCCATTTCCATCTTGCGCACAACGTCGCTTGATGGGATGGGGCTTAAGTTGAGAGCATTGCCCCGCACAGGGGCAACGCTAATAGACCACCGTGAACTCAAGGAAAGGCCAAAACTCCCGTACCACAACGCATCCAGACTCAAAGCGCCGCAGGCAAATTATTCACCTTGGCATTGCGCAAATAGAGCAAAGTAGAAAGCCCCACACCCGCGGCAGCGGCAACAGCCGCAAAAAGAAACACCGACCCATACCCAAACTCGCCGGCAATATACCCAGCCAACGGCCCGGTAATCCCGAGAGAAAGATCCAGAAACACGGAATAAGCCGACAAAGCCGCCCCCCGACTGGCCGGCGGCACGAGCCCAACAGCCTCGACCCCGAGAGCCGGAAACACCAAAGCAAACCCAAATCCGGTCAAAGCTGCGCCAGCCAGCGCAATATGCGGTTCAGGCGCCAACCACAACATCAACAACCCGGCGCATTCAAACGAAAACGAAGCAATCGCGACCCGAAACCCACCGTAGGTCTTGATCGTATTGGCAAACAACAACCGGGCCCCGATGAACAGCGTCCCGAACACCGTCAACGACAACGCCGCATTGGGCCAATGCTTAGCCGCATAAAACAGCGTGATGAAAGTAGCAATCGACCCAAACCCGGCCGAGCCAAGCGCCAACCCGATCCCATGCGGCAGCACCCGCGTGAACACGCTGCGATACGACATGCGCTCGCCGTGCACGATCGGCACAGGCGCCATCGGACGAGCCAGGTAAAAACCAAGCGCCGCCAGCAGAATGACCAGAATTCCCAACGCTGCAAACCCGACCGTATGCTCGATCGCCACGCCCAGCGGCGCGCCGACTGCCAGCGCGCCGTAAGTGGCGATGCCATTCCAAGAAATCACCCGCGCATTGTTGCTCGTGCCCACCCGGCCGATACCCCACAGAATCGCCCCCGTGCCGCACAGGCTCTCACCGAACCCCAGCACGAGACGGCTGCATACCAGGAGGCCGAGGCTCAACACCGGCCAGCGTCCGCACAGCACAGCCAGCAACAACAGAACCCCGCTTGCGCCACAACCCAGCAAACCGATCGACACGGTCCGCTTCGGCCCCAACGTATCCGCAGAACGGCCGGCCAGCGGCCGCGACGCCAACGTCGCGAGGTATTGCACGCTGATCGCCGCACCCGCCAGCACGGCGCTGTAACCCAGGTCGTCGTGGACGTAGCCCGGCAGTACCGCCAGCGGAATTCCGATCGTCAGATAGCAAAGAAACGTGAAAAAGACGACCGGAATGATCTGCATGGTCGTCGCAAATTCGCTGCGAGGTGTCGCTGAGTCGGTGGACATGGGGAAAACGAGACTTGAAATCGGCGGGAAGACGTGATTTTCCCATGGAACCGATTCTCTTGCAGGACTTGCTTAATAATTCGTCTAACAAAAACCCCGTGCCGGAACCATATAGTGGTCCGTTTTAGCCTCTTCAGAGGTCACTTTTTCGGGTGGGTACGTCAAAACTGTCCTCCTCAAATTGGCAAATAATCAACAAAAATAGAAAAAATGCGGTCAAATAACACAACCACCATAAGCCAACCGTCCCCCAAACCAATCTCGATATCTTTTCGCGGATATGTCCCGCATGCGACCCGAGCTATGGGTTGTATTTATTGACGGTGATAGTTTTCGAATCATCACTGCTGCACGTCCCCACGGACACAGAACATTCGAGAGTAACGAGACATGACTGAGCCGATTCGCTTCTACCACCGCAACGCGATCCGCGAGATCAAGGACGCGCCCGTCACCCGCACCGTCCTGCAATATCTGCGCGAAGACGCGCATTGCACCGGCACCAAGGAAGGCTGCGCCGAAGGCGATTGCGGCGCGTGCACGGTCGTGATCGGCGAGCGCAACGAGGCGGGCGGCGTCGACTTCAAGGCGGTCAACGCCTGCATCCAGTTCGTGCCGACGCTCGACGGCAAAGCGCTCTACACCGTCGAAGACCTGCGCCAACCGGACGGCTCGCTGCATCCCGTGCAGGAAGCGATGGTGGAGTGCCACGGCTCGCAGTGCGGTTTCTGCACACCAGGTTTCGTCATGTCGATGTGGTCGCTGTACGAAAAGCACGGCCACGAACATAGCTGCGCGAACAAGAGCGTGCCGTCGCGTGACGCGATCAGCAACGCGCTGACCGGCAATCTGTGCCGCTGCACGGGCTATCGTCCGATTGTCGACGCGGCAGTGCGCATGTTCGAAGCGCCCGCGCCGAAAGCGCCGGTCAACATCGAAGCATTGTCGAAAACGCTCGCCACGCTCGAACGTAAGGACACTTTCCACTACCAGCACGCCGGCCAGCAGTTCGCTGCGCCGCGTACGGTCGAAGCGCTCGCAAAGATCAAGGAAGCCGAACCGGCCACGCGTATCCTCGCCGGCAGCACGGACATCGGCCTGTGGGTCACCAAGATGATGCGCGACCTCGGCAACATCGTGTATGTCGGGCAGATCGCCGAACTGCAGAAGCTCGAGACCAACGACGAATGGATCGAGATCGGCGCGGGCGTGAGTGTCGAAAAGGCTTACGCGGAAATCGCGAAGCAATACCCCGAACTGAACGAGATGTGGCAGCGTTTCGCGTCGCTGCCCATTCGTAACGCCGGCACGCTCGGCGGCAATATCGCCAACGGTTCGCCGATCGGCGATTCGATGCCGGGCCTGATCGCCCTCGGCGCGCGCGTGATCGTGCGCGGCGGCGAGATCGAGCGCGAAATGCCGCTCGAAGACTTGTACCTCGCGTATCAGAAGAAGGACATGGCGGAGCACGAGTTCGTCGTCGGACTGAAAGTGCCGACGCGCACCGGCGTGCGTCAGAACCTGCAGTTCCGCACTTACAAACTCTCGAAGCGCTTCGATTCGGACATCTCGGCGGTGTGCGCCGCGTTCGCGTTCATCGCCGACGGTAATCTGATCCGCGAGCCGCGCATTGCGTTCGGCGGCATGGCTGCCACGTCCAAGCGCGCGACGCATGCGGAAGCCGTGTTGCGCGACGCCGAATGGCACGAAGCCACCGCGCAGGCCGCGATGCTCGCGCTCGGCAACGACTACGCGCCGCTCTCGGACATGCGCGCGACCAGCAACTACCGCCTCGAATCGGCGAAGAACACGCTGTACCGCTTCTGGCTCGAAACGCGTCCGAACAATCCGCTGCCCAAGAGCGCGCTGGATGTGCGCGCGGTCGCCGCGGCCTGTGCGCCGGCCGCAGTCTAAGTAGAAGCCCAAAGGATACGGAGAACACAACAATGAATCAGCAAGCCGAACCGTTCCTGAAAGACCTTCAGGATCTCGACGACTTTACCCAGGTGCACATCTCGCGTCCGCACGAGTCCGCGCATCTGCACGTGAGCGGCCGCGCCACGTACACCGACGACATCCCGACGCTCGCCGGCACGCTGCACGCCGCGCTCGGCCTGTCCTCGAAAGCGCATGCGAAGATCGTCTCGATGTCGCTCGACAAGGTGCGCGCCACGCCGGGCGTGGTCGCGATCTTCACCGCCGACGACATTCCGGGCGTCAACGACGTCGGCCCGATCATCCACGGCGACGATCCGATTCTCGCCGACGGTCTCGTGCAATACATCGGCCAGCCGATCTTCATCGTGGTCGCGACGTCGCATGAAACCGCGCGTCTCGCCGCGCGCCGCGCCGAAGTCGTCTACGAGGAACTGCCGGCGATTCTGACCGCGCAGCAGGCGCGCGCCGCGAACCAGCACGTGCTGCCGCCGATGAAACTCGCGCGCGGCGAAGCGGACACCAAGATCGCCCGCGCCGCGCGTCGCGAAACCGGCGAAATGTTGCTCGGCGGTCAGGAACAGTTCTATCTGGAAGGTCAGATTTCGTACGCGGTGCCAAAGGACGACGACGGCATGCACGTCTACTGTTCGACGCAACACCCGACCGAAATGCAGCACATGGTCGCGCACGCGTTGGGCGTGGCGTCGCACAACGTGCTGATCGAATGCCGCCGCATGGGTGGCGGTTTCGGCGGCAAGGAATCGCAATCGGGTCTGTTCGCGTGCTGCGCGGCGCTCGCCGCATGGAAGCTGCTGTGCCCGGTGAAACTGCGTCCGGACCGCGACGACGACATGATGGTCACGGGCAAGCGCCACGACTTCCACTACACGTATGAAGTCGGCTACGACGACAAGGGCGTGATCGACGGCGTGACGGTCGACATGACCTCGCGTTGCGGCTTCTCCGCCGACCTGTCCGGTCCGGTGATGACGCGCGCGCTGTGCCACTTCGACAACGCGTACTGGCTCTCCGACGTCACGATCGACGGCTTCTGCGGCAAGACCAACACGCAGTCGAATACGGCGTTCCGCGGTTTCGGCGGTCCGCAAGGCGCGTTCGCGATCGAATACATCATGGACAACGTCGCGCGCTCGGTGGGTGAAGATTCGCTCGACGTGCGCCGCCGCAATCTGTATGGCAAGACGGAGCGTAACCAGACGCCGTACGGTCAGATCGTCGAAGACAACGTGATTCACGAGTTGATCGACGAACTCGAAGCGACCAGCGAATACCGCGCGCGTCGCGCGGCGATCAACGAGTTCAACGCGAATAACGAAATACTGAAGAAGGGCATGGCGCTCACGCCGGTCAAGTTCGGCATCGCGTTCAACGTGACTCACTTCAACCAGGCCGGCGCGCTGGTTCACATCTACACCGACGGTTCGGTGCTGGTGAACCACGGTGGCACCGAAATGGGCCAGGGCTTGAACACGAAGGTCGCGCAGGTCGTCGCGCATGAACTGGGCATTGGTTTCAACCGCATTCGCGTCACGGCCACCGACACCAGCAAGATCGCCAATACGTCGGCGACGGCGGCCTCGACGGGTTCCGATCTGAACGGCAAGGCTGCGCAGGACGCCGCGCGTCAGTTGCGCGAACGTCTGTCGGCGTTTGCCGCCGAGCGTTTCGGCGCGGGGCAGGTGAGCGCGTCGGAAGTCCGCTTCGTGCATGACCGGGTCGTGGTCGGCGACGCGATCGTGCCGTTCGAAGAAGTGATCGCGAAGGCTTACGTCGCGCGTATTCAGCTCTGGTCGGACGGTTTCTACGCGACGCCGAAGCTCTACTGGGATCAATCGAAGCTGCAAGGCCGGCCGTTCTACTACTACTCGTACGGCGCGGCCGTATCGGAAGTGGTGATCGACACGCTGACCGGCGAAATGCGCGTGCTGCGCGCGGACGCGTTGCACGACGTGGGCGCTTCGTTGAATCCGGCGCTCGACGTCGGCCAGGTGGAAGGCGCTTTCATTCAAGGCATGGGCTGGCTCACGACCGAAGAACTGTGGTGGAACGCCGGCGGCAAGTTGATGACGCATGCGCCGTCCACCTACAAGATTCCGACCGTCAACGATACGCCGCCCGACTTCCGCGTGCGTCTCTTCAAAAACCGCAACGCGGAGGACAGCATCCATCGCTCGAAGGCGACCGGCGAGCCGCCGCTGCTGCTGCCGTTCTCGGTGTTCTTCGCCGTGCGCGACGCAGTGTCGGCCGTGGGCGACCACAAGGTCAATCCGCCGCTGAATGCGCCCGCGACCAGCGAGGAAATCCTCAAGGCGGTCGGCGCGGTGCGGGCCGCAACCGCAACACCGCGGCAACCAGCGTAGCAATGAGCCGGGAAAGAAGCGCGTGAACAACACACTCACTGGAATGATCGCCATGAACGATTTTTCATCCGTTCAGATCGGCCGACGCAGCGCCGTGCAGACGCCGCGTCCGGCGCCGATGCATATCGTGCTGTTCGGCGCGGGGCACGTCGGGCACGCGCTCATCAAGCTGCTCGGCAGCTTGCCGTGCGTCGTCCAGTGGGTCGACGAGCGCGACGAACTGTTCCCCGACGAAACGCCCGCCAACGTGCAGATCGAAGCGACCGACACGCCGGACGCGATTGTCGATACGGCGCCGCCAGGCGCGTACTTTCTTGTGATGACGCACAATCACGCGCTCGATTTCTCGCTCGCCGCACGCATCATGCGGCGGCGCGATTTCACCTACTTCGGCATGATCGGTTCAAAGACGAAGCGCGTGAAATTCGAGCGTCGTTTGCTCGATCGTGGCGTGGATCTGGACCGGCTGGTGGAGATGACGTGTCCGATCGGCGTGGCCGGTATCGTCGATAAGGCGCCTTCGGCGATCGCCGTGGCGGTGTGCGCGGAGTTGCTGCAGATTCGTACGCGGCAGGTCGTGGCGCAGCTCGCAACGCAGCAGCTCTGCGCGAGTGTCTGATAGCTAGAAGTCGATCAAGACGAAGGCGTTCAACCGCCGCCGATCGCACTGCAAACCCAAACGTCAGCCCATCGCGGCTGACGTTTCCTTTTTGGGCGCCCGTTTCGCGCGCCGCACCTTCTGCGCGACCAGCGTATCCGACACCTCGGACATCAGCGTACGCAGCCAGCCGACATCGCTCGGCCGGTCCGGCTGCGGATGCCACAACTGATAGCACTTGATGCGCGGAAACGGAATCGGCACATCGACCACCGCGAGCGGCAGCATGTCCGCGTAGTGCATCGCAAAGCGGCGCGTGGTCGTGAAGATCAAATCGGATTGCAGCAGCGTTTGCGGCACCAGTCCGAAGTAGGGCAGCGTGGCAACGATACGCCGCTCGGCGCGCGCCCGCGCGAAACCAATGTCGATGGCGCCGCTGCTCGCGCCGCTATACGCCGTCGGCGCCAGATGCGGCGCGGCAAGATACGCCTCGCGCGTCAACGGCATGCGCGTCAGCGGATGATCGGCGCGCATCATGCACACGACCGTGTCGGAGAACAGATCGCTGCGCTCGAAGCGCGGCTCGGGCTTCGGCCAGTTGCCGATCACCAGATCGAGTTCGCCGGCATCGAGCGCGGCCGAATGATCGAGCATCGGGCTCAGCGAATCGATTTCGAGCCGCGCGTGCGGCGCCGCCTCGCGAAACTGCGCGATCACCGTCGGCATGAAGAAGTCGTTCAGATAATCCGGCGCGGCCACGCGAAACGTACGGCGCGAGCGGCCGGGATCGAAGTCTCCATGCGGTGTCGCGACGAAATCGACTTCGCGCAGCACGCGCTGCGCGGAAGCCAGCAGCGATTCGCCGTATTCGGTCGGCACCATGCCCGACTTGCCGCGCACGAGGATCGGGTCGTTCAGCGTCTCGCGCAGTTTGCGCAGCGCGGTGCTGATGGCAGGCTGGGTCTGATTCAGACGCAACGCGGTCTGCGTGACGCTGCGCTCGACCAGCAGCGTGCGCAGCACGCGCACGAGCCAGATATCGAGGGAGGCGGCGGTGTCGTCCATGGTTTAAGCGAGGCGGGGCAAACGGATCATTCGATAAGGCGTCGTACGGAGCCGCCCGCGAGAGTCTCGTGAGAGCGCAGCGCCAACGCGCACGGCGCGAAGGTCATAACCTTAGGCCCGTTTGCGGTGTAGCGGCATAGCGGGCACGGTATGGCCGGCATCAGCAAGGCTGTTTTGCCGCTATCGACCTGCAATCGGCCCGCGCAAGCGCCGTGCGGCGCGCGTTTAGCCCGCTTTACGCTTACGTATCGCCTACGGTTGAATGTCCGCAAGCCCCGACGGCAGCGAACTGATCCGTTTGACTTCTCTCGATTCGAGCCAGTTCGGCGTGCGCGCGCAGTACAGCACCATGGGCAACGCGTCCTCACCCCAGAACAACTGATCGTTCAGAAAGAAGGTCGGCACGCCGTAGACGCCGAGGCCGATCGCATCCGCCGTGTTGCGCTGCAATTGCGCCAGCACGGCTGCGCTTCTGATGATCTCCGGACCGTCGGGCATACCGACGCGGTCGCACAACTCGGCAAAGGCTTCGTCAGTGGACGGATCGCGGCCTTCACGCCAGATGAATCGGAAAATCTCGCGCACGAAGTTGATGTCGCCATTCGCCGCGGTGGCGAGCAGCAACGGCTTCATGGAATCGAAGGGATGCGCCGGCGGCATCTTGTACGGAATGCCGAGTTGCTCCGCGCGAAACAGCGCGTGCCGGTACAGGAAGGTGCGTTTCGAGGGCACGCCGTAAGCCGGCCGCTGTCCCCAGTGACGATACAGATCATTCAGTACGACCGGCGTGAACACGAAGTCGAAGCCCGGCCATTTGTCGTGTTGCTCCAGCAACAGGTAGGTAAACGGCGAGACAAAGTCGTAGAACCACAGCGGTTGCCTGGCGTCGATGCCAACGGTCATAAATGTCTCCCGAATTGCCGGTTCCGCACGGCGCGTCTGCTGCACCGTCGGATTTGTAATGATCTTACGCGGTGCAGCCGCGGCTTGCACCCGTCAATATGGTTTCGCGTCGCGGTCGTCGCGCGTTTCGCCGATTTCAGCCGCTTCGTTCGCGGCGGGCGGCGTGGGTCCGGCGCCTGCTTCGTCCGATCCGTTCTCCGCGCCTTCCGCTTCGTTGGCGGCGTCGTCGCGCTGGGCGTCTCGGGCCTGCATGAGCCGCTGGCGCACGAAGCCGATATGCTCGCGCAGCACGTAGAACTGATCCGCATAGGCGAGCGGCATCTTCAGACCGTTGACCGACTCCTCGATCGCGTCGAGCCGCTCGATCAGCGACGCGCGCTCGGCGGGCGAATGGTCGCTGAGCGCGCTGCGTTCGATCGCGATCAGCGCGCCGTACCAGCGATAGATGCGCGATTTCACCCGCCACGCATACAGCGACGGCACCAGACGCAACGCCGGCACCAGCAACACGATCAGCGGCACCACGACCACCAGCAGGCGGTCAGCGAGACTCGCGAGCCAGAACGGCAGGATGCGGTAGAGGAAGCTCTTGCCGGACTTGTAGTAGCGCGCGGCGTCGTCGCTGACCGGGAAATCGTGGGCGAGCGGCGCGGGGAATTCGCCAGCGCGCTGCATGATGTTCGCCTTGCCGTGCACCTCGCGCGCGGCTTCGATCAGCAGGTCGGAAAGCGCGGGATGCAGCGAATCGCGCGCCACCAGCTCGGCGGTCGGCGCCACCATGTGAATCGGCGCGGACGGCAGGTTCTTGCCGAGGTCGAACGCGCCCATCGGCATTTCGAGTTGCGTCAGGTAGGGAAAGCGCCGCGTGTAGGCGTCGGCCTGCGAGAAATCGTAGAACTGCACGTTCGGCGTGCGGTAGAGCTTGCCCATCACCGCGGGTTGCGCCGAATCGCCGGCGAGGAACGCCGCGTCGACCTTGCCGGAGACGAGTGCTTCGGCGGCGTCGTCGCCCGAAAGCGGTAGGAGTTTGGTCGCGCCGCCCGGCACGATGCCGTTCGCCTTGAGCAGCGCGAGCGCCAGTTCGCGCGTGCCGCTGCCTTCGGCGCCGACCGCGAGCCGCTGGCCCTTGAACTCGGAGAGCCGCGTGACGGTCGGCCCGTGGTAGAAGATCGCGAGCGGCACATAGGCCACGCTGCCGAGCGACATCAGCCCGTCGGCCGCCGCGCCGGGCGCGACGCCGTCCTGCACGAAGGCGACATCGACGCCGGACTTCGGATCAGACAGCCGCTTGAGATTCTGCAGCGAGCCTTCCGACGACAGCACGTTCAGCGTGATGCGGTTGCGCGCCAGAATCGCCTTGTACTTTTGCGCCGCTGTCCAGAAGGTGCTGCCTTCGGGGCCGGCGCTGATGGTCAGCGTGCTGGGCGGCGCGGGCTGGATCAGCCGCACGGCGAACCAGATCGCGACGGCGGCGATCAGCAGGATCGGCCCGAACGAAACCGCGAGATCGCGCCAGGAGATCGCGACGAAACGGGCGACGAGACGGGGAGGGCTTTTGCGGCCGGAGGCTGGCTTCATCGGATGACGTGACGGGCTACGGTCGAAAGTGAACAGGAACGGCGCTCCGCCGCGCGCAAAGCGGTGCGAAGCACGCGCGGCTTGTGGCCAGGCTGCCGCGAAGGGCACGCAAGCCGCGCGGCAGCTTGCGTCGCGCCGATGGTACCTGAGATTCACCGCACGGCGGAACGCGCGGCGGCGGCCAGCGACGACAAACCCGTAACAAATCGTGAACGTGGCGTGACAGCCCGCGCGTCTGACGCGATTCGCATCTCGAGTGTGACTAAACGCGACTAAACCCTTTGCGCTTCTGGCCCGGCTAGATTAAATTGTGCATCGCTGCCGCGAACAGATGTTTGCGCGGCGCGACCCGGCACGACACACAAGAACCGGGCGCGTCGGCGGACTTCGCGGCTTGCCGGTTTCGTACCGCACTGCATGCCCGTCATCGGTCATCGCAGGCGGCAACGGCAACCGGCCTCTCTCGCCTCTCGCACATCGTGTTACAGCCCTAGTCGGCCGTTGCTTGGCCGCGCCTTGTCGTGCGCGCCCAGCATGGCTGCCGGTAGTCGTAACGAAGCCGCTTGTATATGCGGTCCAATGTGAAGCTAAGGAGAAGAAAAGCTATGAAATCGGTCGGTTTTCTGAAAACGCTGGGCTCGGTTGTGGCAATGGTGGTGGCGTGCAATGTGTACGCTCAGGCAAGCGACGCAACGGCAACCGGCACGACCGCCGCGCCGGCTGCCAGCGCCAAGTCGACCAAGAAGGCGAACAGCCAGCTGGGCCGCAAGGTGCGTAGCGCGCTGGCCAAGACACAAGGCGTCGACGTGTCGAACATCGCCGTGCGTGCTCGTGGCGGCGCGGTGACCCTCACGGGTTCGGTGCCTGACGAAGGCCAGATCGACGCTGCCGGCCAGGCGGCCAAGGGCGTCGCCGGCGTGACGTCGGTGTCGAACAAGCTGACCGTTGTGCAGCAGTAAGCAGGCTGCGGCACCTGGCGCGGACGGCTCACGCCGTCATGCGCCATCGTGATGCAGGCGTGCACCAAGGTTCCGGCAAAAAACCGGGGCCTTTTTTTATTTATTTGGCGATTATTGAAGCGGCGATGATGGGGCTCAGCCGTTTCGAATGGGACGGCGGCGCGGCCACGGTCCGTCTGTGCGCTGTGACACACTGCTGACGCGTTGCAAAGCGTACTGTGATGCGTAAGGAACCGGAGTCAAAGTCATGGACACCTCGCTTTTGCGCTATACCGATCTGCCCATCGGCGATCGGGCGGCTTTCGAACTGGTGTGCGCGCGGCACGGTTTTGCACCGGTCCATTTCGACATCAGTGCCTGCGCGGATCCGAGCGATGAAGCGCACGAGCGCCTCGTCACCGTGCGGCGCGGCGGCTGGGCGCAGTCCTATCACGATCGTCACGGTCAGTGGATCCGGCAGTTCGAGGCCGATCTGACCTGCCGGTTCTTCAAGTAGCCGCTGGACGTTCGCGCCGCCGTGCGTCGATATCCTTAGGGCGGTTTCAGGCCAGCACGAGACGTACGCCGACTAGTGTGAGCGTGGCGGCGAGCAGGTTGCGCAGCAGCGCGTCCGGCGCGCGCGAGGACAGATAGCTGCCGATCGCGATGCCCGGCAGCGATCCCACCAGCAACGACAGCAGCATCGACCAGTCGATCGAGCCCAGCAGCCAATGGCCGGCGCCCGCCAGCAGGGTGAGCGGCACCGCGTGCGCGATGTCCGATCCGACAATGCGCGTGGTCGGTAAAAGCGGATACAGCAGCAACAGCACCGTCACGCCGATCGCGCCCGCCCCGACCGAAGTCAGCGACACCAGCACGCCGAGCACCGCGCCGGTCAGCATGGTCAGCGCGAGCGTGCGTCCCTGACGCGGCGTGCGCTGTTTGCGCGCGCCGAGCGCCGCGAGTTGCGGACGAAACACCAGCGCCACCGCCGTCACCAGCAACGCCGCGCCGAGCACGACCTGGATCAGCCGGCTCGCGCCCGGCGTGTCCATGCCATAACGATGCAGCAGGATCAGCGTGATCGTGGCGGCCGGCACGCTGCCGGCGGCGAGGCGCAGGGTGATCTGCCAGTCGACGGAGCCCTTCAGGCCGTGCACGAGCGTGCCGGTGGCCTTGGTGGCCGCCGCGTACAGCAGGTCGGTGCCGACCGCGGTGGCCGGATGCACATTGAACAGCAGGACCAGGATCGGCGTCATCAGCGAGCCGCCGCCGACGCCCGTCAGTCCGACCAGAAAGCCGACGAACAGGCCGGAGACGGAGTACAACAGATCGATGTGGGGAAGTGCCATTGAGCGGACCGCTGGCGGTCGGGTGGGACGGGTTATAGGCGGCAAGGCCGGCGCGCCGGCCTTCGACAGTCGATGGAGGGCGGCGCAAAGGCCGCCGCGGCGCGGCGAAAGCCGCTATTGTCGCAAAACTGCCGCGTTTGCGTATGAAGCGGTACGCTGCGCGGCCTGCATACGATCGATCAGCGCGAGGACTTCGGGCCGGTTTTCGCCTTTCGCATGCACGAAGTAGTAGGTCAGCGGCGAGGCGACTTCATGGCGGCTCACGCGTACGAGGCCGCTGCGCTGCAGATAGGCGTCGGCGAGCGGCACGCGTGCCAGCGCCACGCCGAGTCCCGCTTCCGCGGCGGCCAGCACCAGCGTGTAGTCTTCGAAGCGCCGGTCCTGCGGGCGAGGTTTCAACGGCATGTCCAGCGCATCGAACCATGCGCGCCAGCCTGTCACGTCCGAGTCGTGCAGCAGCGGCACGTCGAGTAGCGCCGCGTCGCCGCGCTTATGCCGCTGCTTCGCCAGTTGCGCGGCCAGTGCGGGATGCGCCACCGGATACAGCTTCTCCGGCAAGAACGGCTTGACCTCCAGATGACGCCAGTTGCCGCGCCCGTAGCGAATGGCCAGATCCGCGTCGCCGCTGACGATGTCCGCGTTGCGATGGTCGATGTCGAGTTGGATGCGCAGCGCGGGCGCCTCGGTTTCGAACGCCGCCTGGCGCTCGAAGAACCACAGCTTGGCGAATGCGGGCACCACGCTCAGCTTGACCAGTTGCGGGCTGCGCGGCGAACGCCACTGGTCCGCCGCGCTGTCGATAATGCCGAAAGCCTGCTCGATCCGCCCAACAAAACGCTGCCCGTCCGGTGTCAGCCGCACGCCGCGGGCATGGCGTTCGAACAATGTCATGCCGAGCCAGTTTTCTACCGCCGCGACGCGCCGGCTGATCGCGCCGTGCGTGAGCCCGGCTGCTTCCGCGGCGGCGAGGAACGAGCCTTCGCGGGCCACATGGCAGACGGTTTCGAGGCTGGCGAGCGGCGGCCGCGCGGACGCGGCGTGTGGCGAGGTGTGAGCCATATTCACATCACGGTGTTCATTTGTGTTCTAGCTTAGCAGCTCATGGCGAGGCACGATCGCGGCATGAACACACTCACTTCGCCTAGTCCCTCGCGCTTTGCGCGTCAGCCGCTGTTGGCGGCAGGTGCGGTCGCTTTCACGATTGTGTCGTGGGCATCCGCTTTTCCATTCATTCGGATCGGCTTGCAGGGCTTGCCGCCTTTGCAACTGGCGTCAGCGCGATTCGCTACTGCGGCGCTGCTGGTGCTCGCGTGGCTCGCCTACCGGCGCCCGCGTCTGCCGACATGGCCCGATGGCCTGCGCTTCGCGTTGTGCGGTTTTCTCGGCATCGCGCTCTACAACGCGCTGCTCAATACCGGTGAAAAGACCGTGGCTGCGGGCGCGGCGAGTTTCATCGTCAATACGCTGCCGATTTTTACGGCGCTGCTGGCGGCCGTCGTACTCGGCGAGCGTTTCAACCGCTGGGGATGGCTCGGGTCGCTGATAAGCCTGGCGGGTATCGCCGTGATTGCGCGCGGGCAGCCGGGCGGCCTGACGCTCGGCGCGGGCAGCACTCTGATTCTCGGCGCCGCGCTGTGTTCCGCGAGTTACTTCGTGCTGCAGCGGCGTCTGATTCCGGTCTACGGCGCGTTGACCTGCACCGCCTACACATTGCTGGCCGGCGCGCTGCTGCTGACGCCCTGGTTGCCGGGCGCGGTGCATTCGCTCGACGGCGCGCCACACGGGACGCTGCAGGCGGTGCTGGTGCTCGGCGTGTTTCCGGCGACGCTCGGTTATGCGACGTGGACCTTCGCGCTCGGTCATTTCGGCGCGGCGCGCGCGGCCAGTTTTCTCTATCTGACGCCGGCCGTGGCGACAGTCTTGTCCGCGCTGCTGACCGGAGAACGCCCGGGGCTCGCGACGCTATGCGGTGGTTTGCTGGCGATCTGCGGTGTGGTGCTCGTGGCGTTGCGCGGGCGCTCGTGAGGCAGAGGCTGGGAGCGTAGCGGCCGACCCAGCCGCAGCGCTAACACGTGGTGCTGTGCGCGGATGCTTGCTCAAAGCGCCCGGCGAATTTCCACGACGCCGAACGCCGCCAGCGTGAACCCGACGATCCGGTCGATGGCAACGCGCAGTTTGCTACCGATCGCATGGCGCGCGAGCGACACCACCGTCACGAGGAAACACCACCACGCGATCGAGCCGCAAAATACGCCGCCAACCGTGGTCAGCGCGATGCCCGATGAAAACGCGCCGCGCGGGGCGAGCGTCGTGAACAGCGCGGCGAACATGATGACCGTTTGCGGATTGGTCAGCGTGAGCAGCAATGAACTTGCATAGGCGCGCAGCGCACCGGCGCGGCCCACTTGCGCGAGCTTGCCGTTGCCGTCGCCGTTGCCGTCGCCGTTCGACGCGTCGGCAGGTGCTTTCTGCAGTAGCGTGCGCACGCCCAGATACAACAGGAACAATCCGGCGAGCAGATGCAAGGGCCGGTCGTACGCGAGCATGAACTGCGAGATGCTGACGAGGCCGAGTGCCGCAATCAGACCGTAAGCGGCGTCGCCGGTTGCAATGCCGAAACCGATGGCTAGCCCGGCACGCGGACCGCCGGTCAACGTGCGGCGGATGCACAGCATGCCCATCGGGCCGACCGGCGCGGCAATCGCGAGGCCGACGCCTGCGGCGGTGAGGAAGAGACTGGTGGTGGACATGGCTCTCTCTGGTTCTGGTCGATTGTTCTGGTTCGTGCCGCGATTCGCGTGCTGCGCAGAGGCTCGCGGCCGGCAAGGCCCTCAGCATAGCCAGACCGGAAAAGCCGGGCAAGTGCGGGAATGATCGCGGGTTAAAGCGGCTCAAACAGCCCAAGCAACCCCAGCAACCCCAGCAACCCCAGCAACCCCAGCAACCCCAGCAACCCCAGCAACCCCAGCAACCTCCGCGGTGGATACCCTGAGAGGGCCTCGGCCGCCGTCATCGTCGGGCATAATTTTCCCACTTCAGACCTTGGGAGCACGCCCGCTCATGTGGCAGATCGATCAGGTGACCTTGCGCTTGTTCATTGCCGTCTGCGAGGAAGGCACGATTGCGCGCGCGGCCGAACGCGAGTTCATCGCGCCGTCGGCGGTCAGCAAACGGCTCGCGGATCTCGAGGCGTTGGTCGATGTCGCGTTGCTCTCGCGCAGCCAGCGCGGCGTGCGCGCGACCGCTGCCGGCGAGGCGCTGCTGCGGCATGCGCGGCTCATCATGCGCGGCCACGAACGCCTGCAAGCCGAACTCAGTGAATACGCGGCCGGCGCGCGCGGCCATGTGCGGGTGCTGGCGAACGTGTCGTCGATGGTGGAGTTTCTGCCTGAGGCGCTCTCGGCGTTTCTAAAGGCGAACCCGCGAATTCGCGTGGACGTCGAAGAGCGCGTGAGCGCGGAGATCGTTCGAGGGCTGGAAGAAGGCGTCGCCGATCTCGGCATTTGCCGCGATGTCGTGCCGATGGGCAGTCTCGACGCGTTGCCCTATCGCGCCGATCATCTCGCGCTGATCGTGCCGCGCGACCATCCGCTCGCGGGCGAGGGCGCGGTCAGCTTCGAGCAGACGCTGGCGTTCGACCACCTCGGACTCTCGTCGAACGCCTCGGTGAATGCACTGATGCAGCGCATCGCGGTGGAGAAGGGCCGCGAACTCAACTATCGCACCTACGTATCGACGTTCGACGCCGCCTATCGTTTCATTCAGGCCGGCCTCGCCGTCGCGATCCTGCCGCGCGAAGCGCTGCCGCGTCACGCCGCCGACGAATACGGCATCATGGCCGTGCCCTTGAGCGAAGCTTGGGCCGAACGGCGCTTCGTGATTTGCATGCGCGACCGTCAGGCGCTCACGCTCGCGGCGTCACATCTGCTCGATCATCTGCTGAACGCGGGCTGAGTGTCTGAGCTGAAACCCGGCCGCGATCTGCCTGCTCTCCTCCCTCTGAAAAGCCCTTAAGGGTTTCCCCTTTGCGACGGCTCACGCCCGTCCGGCCTGCCTGAGCCGCCATCGCGAGCGACGATGGAGTACGTCGCCAACGCAGACTTTGCCGCGGGTCGATGCGCGGGCACGCTGTCACTCAGTTGCTTCATTCCCCTCATTCTCCGCGGCATCCAAGACCGGGATTCAAGACCATGAGTGACACCCAGGAGCGCGTCGTCGTGACCGAAGTCGGTATGCGAGACGGTCTGCAAAGCATCGCCCTCACGATGCCCACCGAGTCCAAACGGCGCTGGATCGACGCCGCGTATGCTGCCGGCGTGCGCCATATGGAAGTCGCCTCCTTCGTGCCGGCGAAGCTGCTGCCGCAGATGGCCGATGCCGACGAAGTCATCGCCCACGCGCTCACCTACGACGATCTGATTGTCACGGCGCTGGTGCCGAATCTGAAGGGCGCGCAACGAGCGCTCGAATGCGGCGTGCATCGGATCGTCGCGCCGATTTCGGTGAGCGGCGCGCATAGCCTTGCGAACGTGCGAAAGACGCCGGCGGAAATGATCGAGGCGTTCGCGGCGATGCGCGAGTTGATCGACGGCGCGTCGAAAGCGGGCGCGCGGCGCGTCGAACTGATCGCCGGCTTGTCGACGGTGTTCGGCTGCACGCTGCAAGGCGCCGTGCCGTACGCGGATATCGCCGCGATCTCCGACGCCGCGGTGCAAGCAGGCGCCGATGTGATCGCACTCGGCGACACCACCGGCGAAGCGACGCCGCGCCAGGTCGGCGAGATCATCGAACTGGTGCGCAACGTCGCGGGCGGCAGGCTGCGCTCGCTGCATTTCCACGACACGCGTGGCCTCGGTCTCGCCAACACACTGGTCGCGCTGCAACACGGCATCCGCGAATTCGACGCGTCGCTGGCCGGACTCGGCGGCTGTCCGCATGCGCCGGGCGCAACCGGCAACGTCAACACCGAAGACCTCGTGTTCATGCTCGACAGCATGGGCTACACGACCGGCATCGACCTCGACCTTCTGCTCGCGTCGCGCGCCGTGCTCGCCGACGCTTTGCCCGGCGAACCGCTGTACGGCTATCTGGCGCGCGCCGGCTTGCCGAAGCAGTTCAGCGCCGCCCGTCAACGTTTCGAATTCTCCGACTCGCAGGTACTGCAATGAATCCGCTTTCCTCTACTTCCACCTCTTTGCCGCAGCCAGGCGCGCTGCCGCTCGCGGGCATTCGTGTGATCGAGTTGTCGCATATGGTGATGGGCCCGACCTGCGGGATGATTCTCGGCGATCTCGGCGCTGAAGTGATCAAGGTCGAACCGCCGCGCGGCGACGGTACGCGCCGTTTGCTCGGCACCGGCGCGGGCTTTTTCCGCACCTTCAATCGCAACAAGAAGAGCGTGGCGCTCGACCTCGATAGCGAAGCGGGATTGGCCGCGTTGCACAAGCTGGTCGATACCACGGACGTGTTCGTCGAGAACTTCAAACCGGGCCGCATGGCGAGCCTCGGTCTCGACTACGCGACGTTGCGCGAGCGCAATCCGAAGCTCATCTACGTCTCGCACAAGGGCTTCCTGAACGGTCCGTATGAACACCGTCTCGCGCTCGACGAAGTCGTGCAGATGATGGCCGGCCTCGCCTACATGACCGGGCCGGTGGGCCGTCCGCTGCGCGCGGGCAGTTCGGTCAACGACATCATGGGCGGCATGTTCGGCGCGATCGGCGTGCTCGCCGCCTTGCACGAACGGCATGCGAGCGGACGCGGCAAGGAAGTGCAGAGCGCGCTGTTCGAGAACTGCGTGCTGCTGTCCGCGCAGCACATGCAGCAGTTCGCCGCGACCGGCGTGCCAGCCGCGCCGATGCCCGAGCGCATCAGCGCGTGGGCCGTGTACGACGTGTTCACGCTCGCCAACAACGAGCAGATGTTCATCGCCGCGACCGGCGACGGACAGTGGCGCGCGCTGTGTGCGATTCTCGGCCGCGCGGATCTGCTGGCCGACCCGCGCCTCACCAGCAACAACGACCGCGTGCTGGCGCGCGAATGGCTGTTGAAGACACTCGGCGAAACGCTGAGCCAGTTCGAAGGCGCGGCGCTCGCGCCCCAGTTCGAGCGCGATCACATTCCGTTCGCGTCGATCACGAAACCCGAAGAGCTGTTCGACGATCCGCATCTGAACCAGAGCGGTGGTCTTGCTCGGCTCACGCTCGATGACGGCAGCGAAACCGGCATGCCTTTGCTGCCGATTTCACTCGACGGCGCGCGTCTGCAGCCACGTCAACCGATCGCGAAGATCGGCGAGCACACGGCGCAAGTGCTGCGCGATCTCGGCTACGACGAGGCGCAGATCGTGGCGCTGGGCGGCGGGTCGAAGCAGGCGCCGCAGGAAGCCGCGTGAGGCCGTTGCATGAGCGCGGCGTTCGATGTATGGAACGCAATCAAATCAATCTCATCCGGCGCAAGACCGGACAAAGGAGACAGACGATGAAGTCGTCGAATCATGCGGTGTATGCGACAGCGGTCGGCGATGCCGGCGCGCTCGGCGGTTTGCCCTCCGGCGCGGGTGCGTCGGCGGACGGCCGCGCGGACGAAATCGCGCTCGATGGTGCGCGTATCTCCGCGCGACTCGACCGCCTGCCGGCCACGCGTTCGATCTGGAAGCTGGTGATGCTGCTGAGCCTCGGGCTCTTCTTCGAACTGTACGACCTGATGTTCTCCGGCTACATCGCGCCGGGACTCGTGCGCAGCGGCATTCTCACCGCGACCACGCACGGTCTGTTCGGCACCAGCGGCGTCGCGAGTTTCATCGCGGCGTTGTTCGCGGGCCTGTTCATCGGCACGGCGGCGTGCGGCTTTCTCGCCGACCGTTTTGGCCGGCGCGCGATCTTCACGTGGTCGCTGCTCTGGTACACGGCGGCCAATATCATCATGGCGTTCCAGGACACGGCGCTCGGGCTCAACCTGTGGCGCTTCATTGCGGGGATCGGCATTGGCGTGGAGATCGTCACGATCGGCACGTACATTTCCGAACTCGTGCCGAAGCATGTGCGCGGACGCGCGTCGGCGTGTTCACAGGCGGTGGGATTTTGCGCGGTGCCGATCGTCGCGTTTCTCTCGTATCTGCTGGTGCCGCATCGCTACTTCGGCCTGGATGGCTGGCGTCTGGTCGTGCTGACCGGCGTGGTCGGCGCGATCGTGGTGTGGTGGATCCGCCTGCGTTTGCCGGAGAGCCCGCGCTGGCTCGCGCAGAAAGGCCGCATCGACGAAGCGGACGCGATCATGACGCGGCTCGAAGCACGCGTGGCGCGCGAATACGGACGGCCGTTGCCGGAGCCGGCCTCGCCCGAACCGGTGCGCGCACGGGCGGCGTTTCGAGATCTGCTGGTGCCGCCATATCGCAAGCGCACGCTGATGCTGATCATCTTCCACGTGTTCCAGACAATGGGCTATTACGGCTTCGCAAACTGGATTCCGACCTTGCTGATCAAGCAGGGCATTACGGTGACGACGAGTCTGATGTACGCGAGCATCATCGCGATTGCCGCACCGCTCGGGCCGTTGCTGGGATTGCTGATCGCCGACCGCTTCGAGCGCAAGACAGTGATTATCTGCATGGCGGCGGTCAACGTGGTGTGCGGGCTGGCGTTCAGCCAGGCGCGCGAGACGGTGTTGCTGGTGAGCCTGGGCGTCTGTCTCGTGCTAGCGGGAAATATTATTTCGTATAGCTATCACGCGTATCAGGCCGAGTTGTTTCCGACTAGCATTCGGGCGCGGGCCGTGGGATTCGTTTATTCGTGGAGCCGGATTTCGGCGATGTTCTCCGCGTTCGTGATCGCGGGATGTTTGAGCCGCTTCGGCGTGGACGGCGTGTTCGTGTTTATCTCCGGGGCAATGGCAGTGGTGATGCTGGCCATTGGAACGCTTGGGCCGAAGACGCGGGACGTGGCGTTGGAGGATATTTCGAAGTAGTTTGTCGAGGAGGATGCCCGCCTGTGTGGGGCGGGCTTGCTCGCTTTAGTGCTTCTTCTGGGTCGCTGACACGCTCGGTGCTACGCGAATCGGCGGCGCGCCTGATGGCGAGGTGGCGGGTTGGGGTTTCTTCGCCTGTTTCGGTTTCTTGACTTCGCGGTTACTGCGCATTTGACCTTTTGCCATGATGGACTCCCAAATTGGCGGTTTTTGCTCCGCAGGGGAGCAATAAGGTAGTGTGCGCCTGTTTTGTGCTTTATGTTGGGGTTTCTGGTTTTTAAGGCGCTTGCCTGGCTGTGGTCTCGGCGAAGCTCACATCAGGCCCAGCAGTTTGGCCGGCGCACAAGTCATGCAAGAAATCTGACCGGTTTTTGCCAGCGCGATGAAAGCAATCGCCAGCGCCACGAGAACATCGTGACTCGATCTCGACGCCGAACATGCCTTGCCTGTTTCGAGCGTCCAAAAAAATAACGTCAGCCGGCCTATGAGCCGGCTGACGTTTTTCATGTCCACCGAGTACCCGAATTCGGGTCCATCAAACGCGCAACTTACATAGCGACGTATCCCACCGGCGTCGTCGCGTTGGCCTTGGCGACCGACGCATTGTTCGACACCACATACACCGGCGATTCAGTCAGGTTGAGCGTCAGCACACCGTTGCTGTAATTCGCATTGGTCGCGTTGCCCATCATGTCGACCACCTTCACGGTGCCGCTCGTGCCCGGCGCATCGACGTTGAGGCTGTACGAGACGCTATAGGTCGAGCTGAAACCCGCGCTCGCGCTCCACACGTTGTTGTTGTGCGCCCACAAAGCGGTGACCACCGCGCCGTTGCCCACCTGCTGGAACGCGTAGGCGTATACGCCGGTCGGCGTGCCGTTCACCGGACCGAGCGTCGTGGTGCCGTCGAGCGTGTGCGTCATCGCGCTGATCGCCATGGCAACCGGCTTCGGGCTGATGTTGGACGCGCCGAACGCACCTTGCGGATCGCTCAGGTCGAAGAAGGTGCCGTAGCCGACTTCATCCGGATAGTCCGCGCCGTAGAACACGTAGGTCTGATCCGCGCCTTCGCCGAGCGTGATGATGTGCATGCGCGCCGCGACCGCCGCTTGTGCGTACAGCACGTTCGCGGTCGGATAGTTCGGGCCGTACGAGCTGCCGAGGTCGTAGCTGATGCCCGCTTCCGTCGAGAACAGATGCATGCCGGTGCGATAGTCGGTGGCCATCTCCGTGCGCAGGTTGCGCATCTGGCCGCGCAATGAACCATCCGCAGTGGACGGGTCGCTGTCGTAGCGCTCAGGCGGGTGCGACGGCGAGGTGCCCGCGTCGTAGTAACCGTGCGTGGCGACCGCGTCGATGTATTGGCCGAAGCCGAGCGGCGCGAGGCGTTTCAGGTGCGTCGTGGTCAGGCTCGGGAAGGCATCGGCCGGGCCCATCACCATCGCGTGCGGATCGGTTGAATGAATGCCCTGGTAGACCGCTTTGTACAACGCGACGAAGTTGGCGTCGGTATCGGTCCACATCTGGTTCGGTTCCCACGTCACCTGATAGTAGTTCGCCGACTGGGTCGGGAAGTACGCGGCGCGAATCGCGTTCGATTCCGTGCCGACACGGCTCATATAGCTCTGGTAGTACGAAATATCGGTTGGCAGCGTCGTGTCGTCCTGGAAGGCGCCGGTGCTGCTCGCCCAGGCGGGAATGCCGTCGAGGCGGATCAGGCGCATCACGTTGCCGCTCTTGTAGAACGAATCGAGATTACTGGCCGACGGATTGAACGTGTTCGGTCCGTTCGGTTCCATGGTGGAGAGCTGGCGGTCGTCGATCGTCGACGAAATGCCCAGCGCGGCAAGCAGCGGACCGTTGTCGTTTGCGCCCTGCATGCCGAAGCGATGCTGTTCCTGGCGCGCATAGGTGACGGCCGGAACGACGCCGGACAGGTTCGGCGTCACGCCGAAGCTGGCGATGCCGACCGGACGCGTGCCGGCTTGCGGCAGCTGGCCGCCGTTCTTGGCGAGCGTGCCCGTCGCCGCAAAATAACCGGCGAGCGTCGAGGTGCAATTGAACGTGATGGTCTTCGCGCCGCTCGGCACGGCGGTGCTGCCGCTCGCGGCGACGCGGCCGAGCGTGTCGGTGACGGCCCAGTTCAGCGTGTCCGCGCTCGGCGCGTTGGTGTTGAAGGCGAGCTGGAAGGTGCTGCCGGCCGCGAAGATGCGCGTGCCGTCGGCGCTGGGCGTATCGGCGGAGATCGTCGCGCTGCCCGAGCCGGCCGACGTGGAGGGCGAGGCGCAGCTCATGGCCGCGGTGCCGCCCGTGGCGTTCAGCGCAGTGGTGCCGGTGCTGGGGTTGTTAGCGGCAGACGTGCTGGCCGAGCTGTTCGAACTGCTGCTGTTGCCGTTGGACTGGCTTGCCGCGGTGCTGGTGGTGCTGCCGCCGCCACCGCCGCCGCATGCGGCGAGTGCGAGGGAGAGTGTCGAGAGTGCGAGTAGGTGCGATTTCATCAATCTGTAAGCAATGCGTTAGCTGATGCTTCGTCCGTGTCCTCGCGCAAAGCGCGTCGGGAGGTGGAGCGAACATCGGGGTTCATTTGCAAGCCAGCCGATGACCGAGGCTTCGACACTGGCGTCCTGTGTGCGCAGCTTTGCGGCTGCGCGAAGGTGATGCCTTCCCGGGATGTCGGCCCCGAACGCATTTCTCTGTAGAGAAACTCTTGTCATACGAAACCGAACCGCTGACAGAAGCGGATTTGGCGGAATCGGACGACCGGGGAAGGTACGACGAAAACGGCCAGCGAGTTGAGGAACAGCGCGATTCAGATCGCATTACATGAATTCACGGCGCGAGCCGATGAATTTTTTACTGTCCTGTAAGCTAGAAAAGCTCAATTTGGGAAGAATCGACCGCAACAATACGCATTAGTGTGTTTAAAAGAAGTAACGAGTCGTTACGTATGAACATTAATGCAGTACTAATTGCTTTGATCGCATGAAAATATCCGTCAGGCGAAACTAGTATTTTTTCGCCATAACGAATTGGGGTCGCAATAATTTGAAACGGATGCCTAACTATCTGGCACGGCTAATCGACTGAGAAATGGGCGCTAGCGCTCATTGACCCGCCGAAAAGCTCTTGGGGTTGGCGTAAAAGTGCTGGGCCTTGGGTGTAACGTTTCCTCGCGACATGGACTTCGCAGCGGAACTGTCGCTGTTTTACTGAGCCATTGACGCGCTCCGCGAAAGGGAACGCGCGATACACGATGATGGATGCCGACGTTATTTGGGGTCTGCAATAACGGGGGCGGTATCCCTCCGCTGCGCAAAAAAGGCGGTTATCCAGAGAGATAAATCGTGAGGATTCTTCAACTGGTTCATGCACCGCGCTTGTCCGGAGCAGAAGTACTCGTAAAAGGATTGGCCATTCACCATCAGCGCGGTGGCCATGAAGTCTGCATGACGTCGCTGCTCCCAGAGCAGGACGATTTCGCCGCCATTCACGCAGAACTTCAGGCGGCGGGCGTCACGTGTCTGTTTCCCGAGGTTCGCTACGGCAGGGTGGGAAAGCTGTTGCACCTGTATCGCGTGGTACGGCGGTTCCGGCCCGACTTCATCGTGGCTCACGCCACGCTTGCCGCGCTGTATGTGCGCCTCCTGCCGGTCCATACGCCGATTGCGTGGGTGATGCATTCCGGCGTCAACGACTTCGAGAACGGCGCGCTCAAGCGGGCCGAACGCCTCCTCTCGCGACGGGCGAGAGCGATCATCGGCGTGTCGCAGCAGAATATCGACGACTACCTTCGTGAGATTGGCCGGCATCCGTCCATGGTCGTGATTCCGAATGGCGTGGACGCGCAATTATTCGCGCAAGCCAACGACGCCGTCGCGCCGGATATCGGCATGCACCCGAAGCAGATCGTCCAGCTCGGCCGCTATATCGAAGGCAAGAGCCAATTGGACACGATCCGCGCGTTCGAGCGCGTGCTGCAATCGGAGCCGGAAGCGCATCTGCTGTTCTGCGGCGTTGTCGAAGATCTCGACTATCACAGAGCGGTGCTGTCGCTCGTTCGTCAACTCGGCCTGGAAAGCAAGGTGACGGTGGGCGGGCCGCGTTCCGACGTCGCCGCGATCCTGCGCGCCTCGCGTGTCTTCGCGATGCCGTCGCGTTTCGAAGCGCAGAGCATTGGTTTTCTCGAGGCGCTTGCGTCGGGTATTCCAGTCGTGGCGAGCCGGATTCCCTCGTTCGGCTTTGCGAGCGCTTTCGCCGGCGTCAACCTGGTCGATACGACCGACCCGGAAGCCTACGGCCGCGCGCTGCTGCACGCGCTCGACACGCCGCGCGCGAACCGGCAACTGGCCGGCTACACGCTGCACGACACCGCGGATCGTTACATGACGATCGCGCGCAAGTTCGTTCAGCTACAGGTTTCGGCCTGACGTCTATCGGACCGGCCGGTCCGCGCTACTGCGCGAGCCGGTCGATTCGCACTGTCTCCGAGAAAAGCCCCGGCAGTTTGCCGAGTTCCTGAGCTTCGCCCAGTGTCAGGCCGTTTCCGGATGGATAGCGCGTGAGCGCGGGCGCGCCGCCGGTGAAATAGAAATCGCCGAGAGTCGCGTCCGTCCGTCGAAACAGCACGAGTGCGGCACCCTGTCTGTCGCGCACGAATTGCGGAAACACATCCGACCAGGTCATGCCGTGCAATATCGCCGCCTGGGCTGGCGCGCTCGCCGCGCCGCTCAGGTCGAGGGTGGCGACGTCGACCATCGCTTCTTCGCTCGACTCGTCGAGATGCGGGCTCAGCAAAATCAGCGTGTTGCTGTCGCGGCCGTGCACGGCGCCCATTGTCACCTTCACGAAGTTGGGGGCGAAACTTGCCGGCAAGACGTTGCGTTCGCCGACGCTCATGCGCGAGCCCTCGTTGGTGATGGGCGTGAGCGCGAGGCGGCGGTTCGCGCCGTCGACCGCGACCAGCGAGGCGCGCGCGCCCGCCGTTTCGCGCACCAGCAGATTGACGTTCTGCGGCAGGTTTTTGGCCTGCGCCCAGAGCGCCGGCGCCGCTCCCGTTGAGACGCCCGATCCTTGCGAAGACGCGATCCACAGATCGAGCCCACTGTCGGGCCGCTTCTGCGCGATCAGCACGCTGGCCCGTCCCGTTCCCGTGAAGTCCGCCGCCACATATTGCTGCGTCAGTTCCGGCTTGAACGCATTGCTGGTCTGCAGCCAGAGGCGCGGCGCCTCGAACCGGTCGCCGGCACTGCGGAGCAACCAGAATGCGGTCCCGCCCTGGCGCGCCGCGACGATCATCAGATCCGCCTTGCCGTCGCCGTCGAAATCGCCGAGCAGGAAGCGCACGCTGTCGAAGCACAGTTTGTCGCCGGCACAGCTCGGTGCGGTAGCCAGAGGATCGAATGGGACGGCGCCCGCGTACCAGAGCGCGGGCGGCGACGCTTTCGCGAGCGACGCGGCATACACGTCGAATCCCGGGCCGTCGTGTTGCCGCTGAACGTACACGGCGGACTGCTCGCCCGAGCCGGCGATGTCGCCGACCATCGCCGTGGCGAGCCTCAGGTCGTTCGCCTGGGTGCGTTGCGTGGTGGCCCAACGGTAGCGGGTGGTGAGCGCGGTGCAGCCGCGCATGGTCAGCTTGCCATCGTTTTCGCCGAGGCAATGCCGCATCGGCGTATAGACGAGGCCGAAGTCCCACGGCGTCCAGCGCTGTGCCAGGTCCCATTGATCGCAAGTCTCGGCGACCAGATAGCCGTCGCGCTCGGCGATGCATTGCGAAGTCGCGACGCTCACGAGCGCCGCGTTGCGCGTATTGCCGGGATACACGGTCAGCGGATCCCATCGCCATTGCTGCGTGGACGAGTCCGTGCACGCGGCGAGTGTCGGCGCGCGGCCTGGACCCGCGGAGGTCAGGCAGCGGCTCGCCGCCGCATTGAAGAGCTGAATCGGATGAGACACGAAATCGGGCACGCGGCGATCGGAGCGATCGGCAAACGCATAGCGGCGCGAAATCCAGTTGCCGTCCCATTGAAACTCGCCGAATACATGCGACGACTCGCTGCCGTCGATCGAAAAATAGCTGGCGACGATGTCGCGCTTACGCTGCACTTCGGCGGCGGGAAGATTGCCGGGCCAGCCGCCGGTCGGATAGGTGACGTGATAGACGATCGGGACGCCTTTGCCGAGCGTCTGCGCGACGTGGCGGGTAATGCGCGCGGAATAGATGTGATCGGGATGCTCGATAAACGGAACGGTGTCCGGATTGAGCGTGTAGATCAGCGTCGCTTGCGCGAGTATCACTTTCAACGTGGCCGACAACGCGTCGCGATCGTATTTCACGCGTACGGAGCCGTCCGCGTTCATCGGATAAGTGGAGATCGTGGCGTGCTGCTCCCACAGCAGGCCGAGCGGCACGCGGCCGCCGCGCACGGCGCCGCCGGGCAGGCGCAATTCGAGCAGGCGCACCTGCGGCCGGGCCTTCAGCACCATTTGATGCACGAGCTTGCCGGCAATCGTCACGTTGGATTCGAGCCACTCGTCAGGCACGCCTGCCATGCGCGCATAGGCGAGCCGCGAGGCCCGCTCGCGCGTTTGAACATAAGCGAAGTCCCCGCCGTTGGCGCCGCCGATCAGATGCACCGTGGTGATACACCAGCCCGCGTCGAGACGCTCGCTGATGGCGGGGTCCACGAAGAGCAGATCGTCGTCGAGGTGCGCGACCACAGTGACCAGCGTGCCGGCGCCGCAATCGGCCGCGCGCGCCGTGCCCGGCAGGAAGGTGAAGAAGAAAACCGCGAGTAAAGCAGTGAAAGAATCGCGAACGAGCCTGATTGCCGGTAGTCGCATAGTGATTCGAGCTCTGACGGTGAGCTCGCATCATACTGTAGCGACCGTGGCCGGCACGTTACCGAACTCACAGTCAGCGCCAGATTGCGATGCGGCGCGGGTTCAGGCCCGCGTGATGGCTTGCTCCCGTATCAGCGGAAATAGGCCTTGGTGTTTTCGTGGACGTCCGCGCGCGCGAGCAGTTCCGAAGGCGCAAGCCACACATATTCGCTGTGCTGCTCGGGCCGTCCGAGCGGTGCGGTGCCCGTGAGCGTCAGCGAATAGGCGAGCACGATGTAATGCGTCGACACGTCCGGCTCGCCCGCGAAGTTGTCGCTGTAGTGATGTTCGAACACGCCTTCGAAGCGTGCCGTCGAGCGCGCCAGTTGCGCAATGCCCAACTCGGCGTCGGCGATGCGCGTGAACGCGGCGTCGAGTGTTTCGTCTTTATGAATGCGGCCACCGGGAACGAACCATGTGCCACGGGCAGGGCGGTTGCGGCGTCGGCCGATCAGCACGCGCCCTTGAGCATCGCTGACGATCAGATCGAATGCGACCAGGGGCGTGAGGCGGACCACGTCCAGGAAATCGATCTCGGTCAGCAGCATGTCATCTCCCCCGCTTCTCGCGCTGGTTGAGCGCCAGGTCAGCTAGTAGTCACGATGTTGATCATCGTCCCGCGTGAGCCGGCTTGAGACGCTCGTCAGAAGAAGCGCGAGCACAATCGCGCCGATCGTCGCAAAGAGAAATGCGCCGATCATCGCGGCCAGTATCAGCATCATCCATGCAAGGCCGCTCATGTTTCGGCTCCAGCGTGTTGATAGGCATGCTAACGTGCCTCCGCCTGCATACTATGTGCGCCAAGGGCCACAGAACCTGTCACATCACGCCGAACTATCGTCACATCGCGCCGCTAATGCGCCATGTAACCCTCGGGCGTGGTGACTGCGTTCCTGAAGACTTCGGCATTGCCGGAGACGACATAGACCGGCGCGGGCGAGAGTTTCAGGCTAGCCATTCCGTCGCGGTAGGGCACGCTCGTCGCGTTGCCCATCATGTCGAACGCCGTCACTTCGCCGGTCGTGCCGGGCGCGTCGACCCGCAGCCGATAGTCCACGCTGCGGCTCGCGTCGAAGCCGCTTTTGGCGTTCCACTTGTCGTTGTCATGCGTCCATAACGCGGTCACGATCTTGCCGCCGCCGAGCCGGCGGAACGCGTAGGCGTAGACGCCTTGGGGCAGATCCTTGAGCGGGCCGAGCGTGTCGGTGCCGTCGATGATTCGCGTCATCGCCGCCACCGCGAGCGCCGCGGGTTTCGGGCTGATGCGGGAAGGACCGTAGGCGCCTTTCGGATGATCGAGCTCGAAGAAAATGCCGTAGCCCGGCGCGGCGTCCGGCATATCCGCTAGATAGAACACGTAGGTCATGTCGGCGCCTTCGCCGAGCAAAATCAGATGCGTGCGCGCCGTCACGGCAGCCTGTGCATACAGCACGTTCGCGCCCGGATAGTTCTTGCCATACGACTGCCCGATGTCGTAGCTGATGCCGGTTTCAGTCACGAAGAGCGGCGCGCCGGGCTTCAGGTAAAGACGCATTTCGTGGCGCAGCGCCCGCATCGCGGCGGGCAACGCGCCTGGCACCGTGCCCTGATTGCCGGAATCCGCGGCGCGCTCGGGCGGATGCGAAGGCGTCGTGCCGATGTCGTAGTAACCGTGAATCGTCATGCCGTCCATATAGCGGCCGATTCCAAGCGGGCCGAGCTTGCGCATCCATGTGACGTTGCCCTGCACCGACGAATAGGTCAGACCCATTACCACCGCATGCGGATCCGTCTGATGGATGCCCTCCCAGACCGCCTTGTACATGGCGATGAAATTCGCGTCCGTGTCGCGCCACGGCAGACCGCCGTCGGCGTCCGGTTCCCACGTCACCTGATAGTAGTTGTCGCGCTGTTTGGGAAAGTAAGTCATGCGAACGCGATTCGACTCGGCGCCCACTTTGGCCATGTAGTCCTTCATTTGTGCGAGCGAGGTCGGCACATAGCTGTGGGTCTCCTTGTTCGTCGGACTTGCCCACTGCGGAATGCCGTCGAGCTGGATCAGCCGCAGCAGGTCGCCGCGCCGGAAGAAGGGCGTGAGCTGTTTGCTCGCGGGGTCGAACGTGCCGGTTTTTTTCGGCTCCTCCATATACCAGTTGCGATTGTCGTTGACCCACGTGAGGCCGAGAGCGGTATAGACCGGCCGATAGCCGTCGCCGTCGCAGCAGTGCTGACCCGGCGCAAGATAAGCGGCCCCCTGTCCGCCGAACCGATGCAGATCTTCATACGGAAAACGCACGCCGGGTAACGCAGCGGAGGGATCCGGCAGCACGCCGAAGGTGACGATGCCCGCGGGACGCGTGCCGCGCGATTCGAACTGCCCGTGTCCGCGTTCCAGCGATGCGGACACCGCGAAGTAGCCCGCCACGCTCGACGCGCAGCTCAACGTGGACAGCGTCGCACCAGCTGCAACGGGAAAGCGTCCGCTGGCGCGCACGGCATTCCATGTGTCGCGTATCTGCCAGTTGAGCGTGTCGGCTTGCGCTGGGCGGGTGGCGAAAACCAGCGCGAACGGTTTGTTCATGGCGAAGAGACGCGTGCCGTCGCTGGGCGTGTCGGCTTCGAGCAGATCGCCGCTCGCGGCCGTGGGGACCTGTGACGAAGGCGCTGAGCAACGCAGCCCTTGTCCGGGCGGCGCCTTCAGGTCCGTGGGTGTGGCGGATTGCATTGCCGCATTCGGCGTTGCGTCCTGCTTCGCGACAGACGCGGTTGCATTATTCGCCACCGTTGGCGCCATCGCGCAACGCTTCTCCACGCCCGGTGCAGGATCGCCGAATACGCCGTTGTTGCACTCCGCGCTGTTCGAGAACGTTTTGACGACGTGCTGTTGTGCAGTGCCATACAGCACGTCGCGCGTGCCGTTGAAACGGCAGGTGCCGTATTCCGCCGCACACGGCGTCCACTTTCTGCCGTCCGCGGTGAATTCGCCATTGCCCCCACCATTTGCCTGCGGCGCAGCATCGGCCGCAGCGCATCGACCGGCCGCGAGGCCGAGCAGGACGACGGCCGTCACCGAGGCGGCAATGCCACTCCTCAGTCCTCGACTGCCGCCGGAAAAGCCGTCGACGCGCTTTCGCGGCGCGCGCTGTTCGCGTACATTCGACATGTGTTCCCCGTGTCGTTCGCTGTCCTTCCAAGGCAACAGACGCGTCGCCGAACTACTAGTTCACCAGGTCAAAGCCGCCTCGACCCGCCTCTCGAAGCAATGTGTTGCGGAAACCGCATAGTGTATTTCCGCAAACCGCTGGCGGAAATAGCCCGGTTGCCACTCGACACATTCCGCCACTGGCCCGTCTATTGCCGTGCCGCCTAAAGTGGTCTTATTCCCGTGTTTCACGTTTGAAACATTAATCGTCACGTTTATATCCGTGAGATCCAATAACAACCAACTAAATAATTTTGTCGCACTCTCAAGTGCTTATATTGGATGTTCGTTTTACTTATTGCCATCCCCGCGGATATATCGTCAGAAGAAACCCAAGTAGGCAAGGGGCGCGGCGGGCGCTGGAATAGCGAAGCAGGTTGCGCTCATTCTGGCGTCCCGATGGGAAAAAGTCACTTCAAATCGGCATGGCGATGGATGGATCAAATTGTAACTGCGCCGTTTTCGAGTAGTCGTGGTGTGTGCGGTGGCGTACGAAATGGCGCTTTTATTTGCATTAACATTCGCAGAATGCCAATTCATTCCTATGTGGAATCGGCAATTAATTCGTTGAAAAGACGGCGGTAGTGGGGGTGTTCCGAAAATCCCTGGTTGGTCACCCTGTCCATACGCCAACATGTCTGCGCTTTCGGTCATGGCGGCTAAATGCTTGATTGGCGGTGACTATGATGCGCTGCACAGAGGCCGGCCTCTCTGCGGCCGTCCAAGGTGAAAAGTAGATCCGTTTTCTGGTGAGAGGATGACTATGACCTGCGCGAGTCTCGAGTCCGCAATGCTGCGCTGGGTGCACGCTCCAAACAAGGGTATGCGTCGCATCGCGATACTGATGTTCAACGACTGCTCGCTGCAGGGAGCCGGGGTCGTTGCCGAGGTGTTCCAGGCAGCGAACGAAATGGCTTCGTCTGGCTCGGGCGGCTGGTTATACGACGTGTCCTTCCTGTCGGCCGATGGCGGCATGGTGACTTCGTCGTCCGCGCTGCGGGTCTGGACAGACGGCCTCGACGCGCGGCATTACGGTGGTTTCGACGCGTTGTATGTGGCGGGCGGCAAAGGCGCATTCGCCGCCGCCGGCGATGAACGCCTGATCGCGTGGCTGCGCCGTGTGCGCCGCAACACCGGCATGATCCGGCCGATCGCGGAGGGCCGCGCGCTGCTCGAGGCGGCGTATGTGCCCGACAGCAAGGAAGGTGGCGACTCACAGGCGCAGCCGGTGTCGGCGCGCCAGCCGGAACAGACGGCCGATGCGGGCGATCGCCTCGAATCGATGCGAAGCGCGCTCGCCATGATCAAGCGCGATCTCGGCGGCGCCACGGCGCGTACGGTTGCCGAGCGCCTGTTGGCGGATTCGTGCTCGAATCTCGCGCCGCTGCTCGGCGAAGACGGTGGTCTGAGTCCCGGCGACAAGGTGCGCGCGGCAGCTCGCTGGCTGCAAGAGAACTGCCAGCAGGCGATTTCGATTGCCGACGCGGCGCAGTTCGCCGCGATGAGCGAGCGCAACTTTCTGCGCCGCTTCAAGATGGAAATGGGCATTACGCCCTCGAGTTTTCTGTTGCACGAACGCCTTGCGGTGACTTGCAGCCTGTTGACCGAATCGGAATTGCCGGTCGACAAGATTGCCCGGCGCACGGGTATGGGTAACGGCGACCGCCTCGCGAAAGTGTTTCGCAAGCGGATGAGAATTTCGCCGACCGAATTTCGGATTCAAAGTCGCCGACTAGTCGGCGAATAGCGCGACGGGGCCAGCCGGATCGCCGTGGCAACACGGCATCCGGTCCGTACTTCCGTTGATCTTTGGAAATTATAAGGAATGCGAATATGTCGAATCAGGGAGCTGTAGGCACCGCGTCGGTCGCCCCGACCGGTGCGGATGGCGCGACGGCAGGCGCGCGTTGCGCGCGCATCGTCCCGGTGATCCTGGCGGGCGGTTCGGGCACGCGCCTGTGGCCGGTGTCGCGGGAAAACTATCCGAAGCAACTGATCGACGTAGTCGGTTCCGACTCGCTGCTGCAAGCCACCGCGCGGCGCATGGAAGGCTTTCCGGCCGGCTGGAGCGTGGACGCATCGCCGATCATCGTATGCGGCGAAGAACATCGCTTCGTGATCGCAGAACAACTTCATGAAAATGGCGTCGACGCTCGTCTTATTGTCGAGCCGGCGCGACGCGATACGGCGCCTGCGCTGACGCTGGCGGCGTCGCTGGCGTGCGCGGATGGTAGCGACGCGATTCTGGTCGTCATGCCCGCGGATCATTCGATCGCCGACGTGCCCGCCTTGCAGGCCGCGCTGGAACTCGCGGCACGCTATGCGGAGCAGGGCTCGATCGCGACGCTGGGCGTGCCGCCCACGCGCCCCGACACGGGCTTCGGTTATATCCGCATCGGTGCCGAACTGGCGGGCGGCGGCCATGCGATCGACGGTTTCGTCGAAAAGCCCGCGGAAGAACTCGCGGCGAAGTACGTCGCGGCGGGCATGTACTGGTGGAACAGCGGCATCTTCATCGTCCGCGCCAGCGTGTGGCTCGATACGTTGAAGCGTCTGCAACCGGAAATGCACGCGGCCTGCGAACGCGCATTCACCGGCGGCCGTGTCGACGGCGCGTATTTCCGGCCGTTGGTCGATGCGTTCCTCAGTACGCCGGCGAATTCGATCGACTACGCGGTGATGGAGCGCCTGACCGAGACGGCCGAGCCGGAAACGACGGATGGCGCGGCTGCGAGCGCGCCGGCGACGCCCGCCGGCGTGGTGGTCGGACTGGATGCGGGCTGGTCGGACCTGGGTTCCTGGGACGCCGTCTGGGCCGCGATGGAGAAGGACGCCAACGGTAACGCTGGACGCGGCCGGGTGACGTTCGAAGGCGCGGTATCGAGCTACGCGCATTCGGAAGGGCGGCTGGTCGCCTGCGTCGGCACCACCAATGTCGTGGTGGTCGAAACCGCCGACGCGGTGCTGGTGGTCGACCGCTCGCACGTGCAGGACGTGAAGGGTCTGGTGTCGCGCATCAAGGCGCAGCACGCGCCGGAGGCCGACGCGCATCGCAAGGTGCGCCGCCCGTGGGGTTTCTACGATTCGATCGACCATGGCGAGCGTTTCCAGGTCAAGCGGATCGTCGTGACGCCGGGCGCGCAACTGTCGTTGCAATTGCATCACCACCGCGCGGAACACTGGGTCGTCGTGCGCGGCACGGCGCTCGTCACTCGCGGTGAAGAGCAGTTTCTGTTGAGTGAAAACGAATCGACTTACATTCCGCTCGGCACCCGCCACCGGCTCGAAAACCCGGGCAAGGTGCCGCTCGAAATCATTGAAATCCAGTCAGGCACCTATCTCGGTGAAGACGACATTGTGAGGTTTAACGACAACTACGGCCGCTGCTCCTAAACAGCACGCCGGACTCAACTGCGGACAAGAACGGCAAGAACGAGGTGACCAAAATGCGCAAGTTTCAGGATTTGCTCGCGCGGGTTTTCGATGTTGCATTGGTGTTGGCGGGAGCGGCGGTGGCGTCGCAAATCCGCTTTGATTACCTCGCTCAATCCGGGTTCTATTGGGCGCTCGTGATGTTTTCCGCGGCCTTCGCGCTGGCCATCTTTCCGGCGTTCGGCGTCTACGAATCATGGCGCGGCCGCTCCAAGCTGGTGCTGGCCGGCCAGGTGTCGCTCGCGTGGCTGATGGTGCAGGGCAGCGCGCTCGTGTTGATGTATTCGCTGCATCGGATCGACTTCGTGTCGCGGCTGTGGTTCTCGTACTGGACGGCGGTGACCGGCGGCCTGCTGATCGCGTACCGGCTGATGACGCATGCCGTGCTGGCGAGCGCGCGCAGCGCCGGGATGAATCTGCACCAGGTCGCCATTGTCGGCAGCGGCTCGCAGTGCGACGCGATCATTCGCCGGATCAACGCCGCGCCGACCACCGGTTTTCGCGCCACGGCCGTGTACAACGCGCGTCCGGACGTGTCGTCGGTCGCGAGCCCGGGCGTGCCGGTGTTCGATACCGTCGATGCTTTGGCCGGCTACATGCGGACCAACGACGTGCATGAACTGTGGCTGATGCTGTCGCTTTCCGAAGAGCCGTTGATCTGTTCGCTGGTCGGCGAATTCCGCGACGATCTGGTGAACATCCGTTTCATGCCGGACGTGCGCAGCCTCGCGCTCTTCGAGGGCAGCGGCGTGATCGATCTGCTCGGCGTGCCGGCGATCAATCTCGTGGCTTCGCCGCTGTCCGCCAGTTCGATGCTGAAGAAGGAAATTTTCGACCGTCTGTTCGCGTTGACCGCGCTGATCGCTCTTGCACCGGTCATGCTCGCCATTGCGATCGCGGTGAAGCTGTCGTCGCGCGGTCCGGTTCTGTTCAAGCAGAAACGCAAAGGCGCAGACGGTCACGTATTCACGATTTACAAGTTTCGCTCGATGCGTTTGCATATCGAGCCAAAAGGCACCGTCAGGCAGGCCACGCGCAACGATCCGCGCGTGACCAAAGTGGGCGCTTTCCTGCGCCGCACGAGCCTCGACGAACTGCCGCAATTCTACAACGTGTTGCGTGGCGACATGTCGGTCGTAGGACCGCGTCCCCATGCACTCGAGCACGACGACCTCTATCAGAAAGTGGTCGCGGGCTATATCAATCGCTACCGCATAAAACCGGGGATTACGGGGTGGGCACAGATCAACGGTTTTCGTGGCGAAACCGACCGCATCGAAAAGATGGAACGTCGTGTCGAACATGACCTGTATTACCTGGGCCATTGGTCGTTCGCACTCGACATGCGGATTATCGGCGCGACGATAGTCGCCGGACTGGTGCATCGAAACGCTTATTAGTTGTTAAAAACGCTACGCGCTTTCTACTTTGAGGAAAAACGCCGTGGCACAAGGAGGAAACATCATGAGCTCGCTTGGTCTACGCACGGGAAGTCTCCTGGTTTTCGCTACTGCAACGTTGATTTCCGGATGCGGCATCGCTCCGGGTCAGCGGATGGTCACGCCTGCGGCAATTCAGGACACGGGTGGTGATTACAGTACTGAAGCGGCATCGCAACAGCAGATCCCGATTACCGATATCAACCTCGCGCTGCTGCGCAAGATGAACCAGGCTCAGACGAGCTCGGCGCTGCCGCCGGCAACGGTCGCGTTGTTCGGCAAGCCGACCGTTTACAAGGTCGGCCCCGGCGACGTGCTGCAGATCGTCGTATGGGATCACCCGGAACTGGCTGCCGCACTCGGTCAGCCGGCACAGAACACGAAGACGACGGATGCCGCACCTGGCTTCCTGATCGACGAAAACGGCGATGTGCAGTTTCCGTACGCAGGCAACGTGCATGTGGCGGGCAGGGACGTCGCCTCGATCCAGAAGGACCTGGCGAAGCGTCTGAGCAAGGTGTACCAGAAGCCGGAAGTGACGGTGCGGGTGGCCTCGTTCCGCGCGCAGCAGGTTTATGTCGACGGTGAAGTGCGCACGCCTGGCTCTCAGGCTGTCAACGACATTCCGATGTCGCTGACGACCGCGATCAGCTTGAGCGGCGGCCTCAGCGCGAATGCGGATCGCAGCCGCGTGGTGTTGATCCGCAATGGCGTCCCGTATCAGCTCAACCTCGACGATCTGATCAAGCGTGGCAAAAATCCGTCGGACATCTATCTGCAACCGGGCGACATGCTGCGGGTGGCGTCGCGCGAAGACAGCGGTGTCTACGTGATGGGCGAGGTCAACAAGCCGGCGACCATCCTGCCGATGCGCAACGGCTCGTTGACGCTTTCGCAGGCGATCTCCGACAGCGGCAGCTTCGACTCGAACACGGCCGCGGCCCGGCAACTGTTCGTGATTCGCAACTCGACGAGCGAAGCGCCTGAGGTGTACCACCTCGACGCGACCTCGCCGGTGTCGATGGTGCTCGCCAATCAGTTCGAACTGCAGCCGAAGGACGTGGTGTATGTCGGTCAAGGCGGGCTGGTCCGCTTCAACCGTGTGTTGAACCTGCTGCTGCCGGCAATCAATGCGGCTGTGACGGGCGCCGTCCTCGCGAAATAGTAACCGTACAACGTGATCTTGAACCGCCGGGCTTTGTTGGGTGAAGAAAATGGCAATCAACTTTGAAAACCGTTACACCGACGTGTCCGGTCCGGACGAGCTTCACTTGTCGGACTATCTGCGGACGATCGTGCGAGGTTGGCGCACGATCGTGATGGTGACGCTGATCGCGCTCGCGCTGGGGTGCGCGTACGCTTTCCTCGCGCCGCCGACGTACCGCGCGGATGTGCTGTTTCACGTCGAGGACAAGACGGCGAATGCCAATGCGAACGGCAAGGATTCCTTGCCGCCGCTCACCGGCATGTTCGACACCAAGCCTTCGACGGCGGCCGAGATCGAGTTGCTGAAGTCGCGGCTCGTCACGGAAGAAACCGTCAAGAAACTGCACCTCGATATCACGGCTACGCCGCGCTATTTTCCGCTCATCGGCGGAATGATTGCGGGCTTGGTGAACGGGCAATGGGGCTTTAAGTTGCCGCAGTTCATCAACCTGTCCGGCTATGCATGGGGTGACGAGAGCATTTCGGTGTCGCGGTTCGACACCTCGAAGGAGATGTACGACGCGACTTTCACGCTGATTTCCGGCAATGACGGGTCGTACGTGCTGCGGGACAAGAACGGTATTGCGATTCTGTCGGGGAAAGTCGGCGAAACCGTGGAAACGGATACCGCCGACGGCCCGATCACGCTGCGCGTCGACAAGCTGGTCGGCGCCGCGGGCTCGCGTTTCGAATTGCAGCGCGCGTCGACGCTGAGCACCGTGGACCGTTTGCAAAAAGCTTTGTTGGTGCAGGAAACCACGCTGCAATCCGGCGTGATCCGCGCGAGCCTTGAAGGCGGCGACGCCGGCCTGACGGCCGCGATCGTCAACAGCATGGCGCGCGAGTTCGTGCGTCAGGATGTGGAGAGCCGGTCGACCGAGGCCGAGCACATGCTGGCCTTTCTCGATCAACAACTGCCGGGCTTGCGCAAGGAACTCGACGACGCCGAGCAACGCTACAACAAGTTCCGCAACACGCACGGCACGGTCGATCTGGGTGAAGAAAGCCGCCTGCTGCTGCAACAGATCGTCGATAACAAGACCAAGCTGATGGATCTGCAGCAGCAACGCGCGGAGATGTCGCAACGCTTCACGGCGAATCACCCGGCGGTGGCCTCGCTCGACGCGCAGATCGCCGCGTTGCAAGGCGCGGCAGCCAACATGAATCGCAGCGTGGCGGTGATGCCGGATACGGAGCAAACCGCATTGCGGCTGCTACGCGACGTGCACGTCGATACGGAGCTGTACACGAATCTGCTGAATAGCGCGCAGCAACTGCGCGTGGCGAAAGCGGGACAAGTCGGCAACGTGCGCGTGGTCGACTTCGCCGAAGCACCTGATGAACCGGTGCGTCCGAAGCGCGTGATCGCGATCCTGATCGCGCTCGGAGGCGGCCTCGTGCTCGGCATTCTGCTGACCTTCTTCAAGCGCGCGATGTACGGCGGCGTGGAACGTCCGGACGAACTCGAAGGCATGCTCGGCGTGCCGGTGTTCGCGGTGGTGCCGCGCAGCCAGACCCAGTTGAAGCTGCAGGAAAACGTCATGCTGCGCCGTCGCGGGCTGCATGTGCTGGCGCAGCAGGCGCCGGAAGACATCGCCGTGGAAGGCGTGCGCAATCTGCGCACCTCGTTGCAGCTCTCGCTCGATCACGCCGAGAACAACGTGGTGATGATCACCGGCTCGCGGCCCGATTCCGGCAAGTCGTTCCTGTCGGTGAATCTGGCGGCGCTGGTGGCGTCGGCGAACAAGCGCGTGCTGATCATCGACGGCGACATGCGGCGCGGCGACGTGCACTCGCATTTCGGTGTCGCGCATCAGCCGGGTCTGTCCGACGTGCTGAGCGGCGGTGACCTGAGCTCGATGATCCAGCGCGACGTGTTGCCGGGTCTCGACGTGCTCGCCAAGGGCACGCTGCCCTCGCATCCTGCCGAACTGCTGATGAGCAAGCGTTTCGAAACGATGCTCGAAGAACTGAAGTCGCACTACGACCTCGTGATCGTCGACACGCCGCCGGTTCTGGCAGTGACCGACTCGACGGTGATCGGCAAGTACGCGGGCACGACGCTGCTGGTGGTGCGCCACGGCCGTCACCCGCTCAACGAGGTCATGGAGACGGCCAAGCGGCTGCGCAATGGCGGCGTGGGGCTCAGAGGCGTGCTGCTGACCGATGTGCCGCAGGAAGGCGCGTTCCTCGGCTCGGGCTATCAGGGCGGCTACTACGGCTACGACAGCATCGCCGGCTGAGACAGCGGCCGACTGCCGGCCGCGCAGCAAAGCTTGTGGCACTCGCATTGCAAAGGTTAACGAGGAGAAGGCTCCATGAAACGTAAGGTCGCGCTGATCACCGGCATCACTGGACAGGACGGGTCGTATCTGGCGGAGCTGCTGCTCGCCAAGGACTACGACGTACACGGCATCAAACGCAGGTCATCCCTGTTCAACACAGACCGGATCGATCACCTTTACCGCGATCCTCACGATCCGGACCAGCGCCTCTTTCTGCACCACGCGGATCTGACCGACTCGACCAGCATTCTGCGCGTGATCCAGCGCGTCGAGCCGGACGAGATCTACAACCTCGCCGCGCAGAGCCACGTCGCGGTGTCGTTCGAGGAGCCGGAATATACGGCCAATGCGGACGGCCTCGGCGCCTTGCGGATTCTCGAAGCGATCCGGATTCTCGGCTTGCAGGAGAAGACGCGCTTCTATCAGGCTTCGACCTCGGAACTGTACGGCCTCGTGCAACAGGTGCCGCAGTCGGAGACTACGCCGTTCTATCCGCGCAGCCCGTATGCCGTCGCCAAGCTGTTTGCGTACTGGACCACGGTCAATTACCGCGAGGCTTACGGCCTCTATGCCTGCAACGGGATTCTGTTCAACCACGAATCGCCGGTGCGCGGCGAGACCTTCGTAACGCGCAAGATTACGCGCGCCGTTGCGCGTATCGCGGTGGGCATGCAGAAGACCTTGTATCTCGGCAATCTGTCGGCGCTGCGCGATTGGGGCCATGCGCGCGACTATGTGGAAATGCAATGGCGCATGCTCCAGCAGGAACAGCCGGAGGATTACGTGATCGCCACCGGCGTGCAGTACAGCGTGCGTCAGTTCGTGCAGCACGCTGCCGCTGAACTGGGCGTCACCGTGCGTTTCGAAGGCACCGGCGTGGATGAAGTCGGCATCGTCGAGAAGGTGGAAGGGCGCGAGATCAGGATGTCGCCGGGCGACGTGATCGTGCGTGTCGATCCGCGCTACTTCCGGCCCGCCGAGGTCGAGACGCTGCTCGGTGATCCGTCGAAGGCGCATGCGAAGCTCGGCTGGCGGCCGACCACCTCGTTCGAGTCGCTCGTCAAGGAAATGGTGCGCTCGGATTATCAGATTGCACGACGTGACGCGCTCGTCACGCTGGCCGGATTCACGGCGCTGGAACATCACGAGTAACTTGCGATGAACAAACAAGCACGCATCTTCGTCGCGGGCCACCGCGGCATGGTCGGCTCCGCGCTGGTCAGGCGTCTCGCCGCCGAGGGGTATCAGAACGTGATCACCCGCTCGCGCAAGGAGCTCGACCTCACGGATCAGGCGGCCGTGAATCGCTTCTTCGAAAGCGAAAAGATCGACGTGGTGCTGCTCGCGGCCGCGCGCGTGGGCGGCATTCTCGCGAACGCGACGCAGCCGGGTGAGTTCATCTATGAAAACCTGGTGATCGAAACCAACGTGATCCATGCCGCGTACCGCGCCAAAGTCGAGCGGCTGGTGTTCTTCGGTTCGTCGTGCATCTATCCGAAGCAATGTCCGCAGCCGATCCGCGAGGAGTACCTGCTGACCTCGCCGCTGGAGCCGACCAACGACGCCTACGCGATCGCGAAGATCGCCGGCCTCAAACTGTGCGAAGCGTACAACCGCGAGTACAGCACGCAGTACGTCGCGTTGATGCCGACCAATCTGTACGGCCCGAACGACAACTACGATCTGAAGAGCAGTCACGTGTTGCCGGCGCTGGTGCGCAAGGCGCATGAAGCGAAGCTGAATGGCGACGCCGCGTTGACGGTGTGGGGATCGGGCACGCCGCGCCGCGAGTTCCTGCACGTCGACGATCTTGCCGCGGCCACGCTATTTGTTCTCGAACACAACGTGACGGAGGGCCTCTTCAACGTCGGAGTGGGCGAGGACCTGTCGATTCGTGAGCTCGCCGAATGCATCTGCAAGGTCGTCGGTTTCGAGGGCGAGCTCTTATTCGACGCCTCGAAACCCGACGGCACACCGCGCAAGCTGCTCGACGTCTCGCGCCTCGCGCAAATGGGCTGGCAGGCCACGATCGGTCTGGAGGACGGAATCGCATCCACGTACCGGGACTTCGTCGAATCACACGCTGGTTCGACACCGGCTGCCGCCATCGAGGCCTAGGCGCGCGGCTTTGGAGTAAAGGACCGCTTGGGACGCTGTGCATGCGTAGGACGCGCAAGGCACGCGGGTCGATTTTTCGAGGAGTGGCATAAAAATGACAGCGTCAGTCACGATCTTCCACAACGTCGTGTGGTCGCGCCACAAGGGTGTCGTGTTTTCCGCCTTGCATAACATTTCGGCTTCCGGAGCGATTCGCTATTCGATGGTGCAGATCGCGGATACGGAGCACGACCGCGTCGGCTTTTCCGACGTCGACTACTCGTTTCATCGCTATCCGATGCAAAAGCTGTTCGACGGCTGCTACGAAGACGTGCCCACCATGAAACTGATCGCACGGCTCACGTGGGAAGTCTTGCGCACCAAATCGGATTTGATCGTGCTGCCGGGCTATCACCGCCCGGAATACTGGGCGATGCTCGCGGCGTGCATCGTGACCGGCAAACGGCGTGCGGTGTTCTGCGACTCGACCGCGCGTGACCGGCCCAAAAAGCTGCTGACGTCGATTCCGAAGCGCGTGTTTTTCTCGCTGTGTGATGGTTACTTCGGCTTCGGCGAGCGCAGCCGCGAGTATCTGCTGTCGCTTGGCGCGAAGCGCGACAAGATTTTCGTGCCATGTCAGGCCGCGGCGATGCCGGGTTCGTTTTCGCCGGAACGAGCGCTGGTCGAGCGGGTCGCCGCTCGTGCGGGTAATCCGCCGGTGTTTCTGTTCGTGGGGCGTTTGTCCGAAGAGAAAGGTATCGGCACGCTGATCGAGGCGCTCGCCGGATTACGGCGGCGCATTCCGGCGGCCAAGCTGCGCATTGTCGGCACCGGCCCGATGTGCGAAGCGTTGCATGTCAAGGTGGCTGAGCTCGAACTCGGCGACGCGGTGACGTTCGTCGGCAGTCTGCAGGACGAGCCGCTTACTCGGGAATACTACGGCGCCACCTGCATGGTGCTGCCGAGTTACAGCGAACCTTGGGGACTGGTGGTCAACGAGGCGCTCGCGCATGGTTGCCCGGCAGTGGTCAGCGAAAGTTGCGGCTGCGTGCCGGAACTGGTGATCGACGGGGTGAGCGGCTATGCGTTTACAGCGGGCGATGTCGCCGGCCTGCAACGCACCATGCTCAAGGCAATGGAGGCCTTCGCCGACGCGGGCGGCACCGCGCGCCGGTGCATGGATGTGATTCGCCGTTTCGATCCGCCTTCCGCGGCTGCCAACATCGCCCGCGGCTGTGCACTGATGTTGAGCGACTGAGTCGCTCCGCCCAGCCACGTCGCGCGCATCACGCCCTAACTTGTTCTGGCAGCCACGATGAAGATATTGATTTACGGCATCAACTATGCGCCTGAGCTGACGGGAGTGGGCAAGTACACGGCGGAAATGGCCGTGCTGCTGGCGAGCCGCGGACATGAGGTGCGCGTGGTGTGCGCGCCGCCGTACTACCCGGAGTGGCGTATTGGGGAAGGCTACGTTTCGTGGCGGTATCAGCACGAGACGCGCGACGGCGTGGCGATCTGGCGCGCGCCGCTATGGGTGCCGACGCGTCCGAGCGGCCTGAAGCGGATGCTGCATCTCGCGACCTTTGCGGCGACCTCGCTGCCGCTGCTCGTGCGGCACGTGCTGTGGCGCCCCCACGCGGTCATGCTGATCGCACCGACCTTGATGTGCGCGCCGGGCTCGCTGATGCTCGCACGCATCACGCGCGCGCGCGCGTGGCTGCATATTCAGGACTACGAGGTCGATGCGGCATTCGATCTGGGATTGCTGAAAAGCTCGTTCGCGGCCCGCACCGCACGCTGGGTGGAAAGCGCATTGCTGCGGCGCTTCGATGCGGTGTCGTCGATCACGCGGCAGATGAGCGCGCGCGCGACAACCAAGGGCGTCGACGCGTCGCGGGTTGTTTGCCTGCCCAATTGGGTGGACGTGTCGACCATCTTTCCGCTTGCGCGGCCGAGCGAATTCCGGCGTTTGCTCGGGATTCCTGCCGAGCAGAAAGTGATTCTTTATTCCGGCAACATGGGCGCGAAGCAGGGCATCGAAACGCTCGCCGATGCAGCGGTCGCGCTGGCCGCACGCACGGACCTCACCTTCGTGTTCTGCGGCAGCGGCGCCGCGAAAGAGAGTCTGGTCGCGCGCTGCTCAGGATTGACGAATTGCGTGTTCCTGCCGCTGCAACCGGTGGACCGCCTGAACGAACTGCTCAACCTCGCCGACATTCACGTGTTGCCGCAACGCGGCGACGCGGCGGATCTCGTCATGCCGTCCAAGCTCACGGGCATGTTCGCGAGCGGACGCGCGACCGTGGCGATGGCGCGTCGCGGCACGGCGCTCTACGAAGCCGTGGCGCCGCGTGGCGTGGTCGTGCCGCCGGACAACGTGAAAGCGCTGGCGGCGGCGATCACGGTGCTGGCGAGCGACGCGGAACGGCGCACGGCACTCGGCAAGGCGGCGCGCAATTATGCGGAGCGCGCGCTCTCGCCGGAGTCGACGATTCGCGCCTTCGAGGAACGGCTCGCGATGCTGTTGCTTGAGGTGGACGGTAAGCGCGGCAAAGGCGAAGCGCCGTCTTTCGGTGCGCGGCCTTCAGGTGCTGCAGCGAGGCGCCGGCGAAAACCGGCTACTGCGGAGGAAGCCGCGCCGGATTGATCCGGCGCGCGGCCCTTGTCATGAAGGCGATCTCACCACGGAGAACGGTAGACACCCTGCTTGGTGGCGTAGGGGTCGGCATAGGTGGCTCTTGCGGCGCCTTCGGGCGTCAGACCGTCGGCCGCATTCGGCCGTCCCGGCTGGCCGGCTACACGGACCTGGCCGTTGGCCGCAGCCGGCGCTTTGCGCTGGCCTTTGCCCTTGCCCACCGCCGGTTGCGCAGCCTGATCACCGCCCAGCACCGTCATGCGTTGCGAGTCGAGCAGCGCGGCACGTTGGGCGTCGTTGGTATTGCCTTGCGCGCCGTCGGTGCCGTATGGGTTCGGGGCACCGAGCAGGCCTTGCTCGCTGCTGCGGTGCGCGGCGCGCCGGTCGGCGGGAAGCTGTGCGTTCAGACCGTAGCCGTTGGCCGCCGTCGCGGCGGGAGGGCGGGCGGCCGTGGCGGGATTGGGTGCGGCGTTCTGTGCGAACGCCGGCATCGCGCACGATGCGATCGCGAGAAACGTCCAGGTAGCGGTGTGTCGAAGCGAGGTCATCATCTCATTCCCCAGGGAAATGCTGTCGGGATAAAGCTATCGTGCGCCAACCGGTACGCGTGTAGCCGCCAAAACGCTTGCCCTCACAGCCACCGCGCGAAGTCGAGCCAGGCGCGGCAACATAATGTGAGAGGTTTGCCTGGCATGCCTGCGTATGTTTACCACTGTTCGTGGTTCGGAGAAAGCTGATGGGTAACGTAGCCGACGATCCACACGTCGGGCGCATGCCGCAAGCCGATGGCGCGCGCGAAGACGGCCGCGTCATCGATCTGTCGCAGGCCGGAAAAGGAAACTATCAGGCCAAGCGCGGTGCGCTGATCGAGCTCATCTGGTTCGTGCTGGAAGCCTGTGTGATCAACAACAAACTGCTGCCGTTCTCAGGTGTGCGCGTTGCGTTGCTGCGACTGTTCGGCGCAAAGATCGGTACAGGTTGCCGATTCGTGCATCCGGTGCGCGTGAAGGCGCCGTGGAATCTCGAAGTGGGCGACAACTGCTGGTTCGGTGTCGATGTGTGGATTTACAACCAGACGCTGATTCGCATCGGCTCGAACGTGTGCATTTCACAAGGCACGTTCCTCACCGCGGGCTCTCACGACATGAGCACGACGATGGATCTGCATGTCGCGCCGATCATCATCGAGGACGGCGTCTGGATCACTTCGAAGTGCGTCGTGCAAATGGGCGTGACCATCGGCCGCTCGGCGGTCGTGACACCTTTGTCGGTCGTGCATCGTTCGCTGGAAGCGGAGGGCGTGTACGGCGGAAATCCTTGCCGCTTTATCAGGAACCGGTTCGATTCCGTGACCTGAACCACAGACATAGAACCACAGCGTTTTGTACGCTGGGAGGCCGAGGTCGCTTTGCCGGAATGTCGACTGCCACAATGGGATTGCCGCGCTGCATGGTGAGCGGCGTTCGTGGCAGCACCAATGCGAGTTCCGGCCGCGACGTTTGCGTGGCCTGGTTGCCAACTCCGCTTGGCGAACCGTGACGCGCTCAGGAAATGCGTGAAGCAGATGGGGAGTAGCGGATGTTCATCGATACGCGTACTGTTGAACAAAACACGGTCATTGAAACGACCGTCTGCATCATCGGCGGAGGCGTGGCGGGAATTACGCTCGCGCTCGAAATGTCGAGGGCGGGTATCGACGCCTGCATGCTGGAAAGCGGTGGTTTTGGTCCTGACGACGCAACCCGCGACCTCTATCGCGGCGAGAACATCGGGCTGCCCTACACGTTCGCGGACGGCTCGCGCAGCCGCTATTTCGGCGGCAGCAGCAACTGCTGGGGCGGCTGGTGCCGCCCGCTCGATCCCTGGGACTTCGAAAAGCGCGACTGGATTGCGCACAGCGGCTGGCCGTTCGGCCTCGACGAACTGGAGCCTTACTATGCGCGCACACATGAACTGCTGAAGCTCGGTCCGCAGAATTTCGACCCTGCTTACTGGGAGCAGGAGATCGGGCGTCAGGACGTGCGCCGTCTGCCGCTCGCCACCGGCGACATGCGCGATACCGTCGCGCAGTTCAGCCCGCCGGTGCGCTTCGGCAAGGTGTATCGCGAGGAACTGTCGCGCTCGACACGGGTGCGCGTGTTCCTTCATGCGAACGTGCTCAATATCGACGCCGATGCGCAAGGCACGACGATTTCCAGAGTGAAGGTGGCCACCATCAGCGGCCGCGCGATGTCGGTGAGCGCGCGGATTTTCGTGCTGGCCACGGGCGGCATCGAAAACGCGCGCCTGCTGCTTGCGTCGAACAACGTGCAGGCTGCCGGGCTCGGCAATGCCAACGATCTGGTCGGCCGCTACTTCATGGACCATCCACGCATGATGTCGGGCAAGGTGCGCTTTCGTCCGGGCATCGCGCGCAACAAGCTGTACGACATCAAGTATCACTACCAGAATGTGGCGGTCTCCGCGCACGGCACGAAGATCTCGTCCCAGTTCGCGCCGAAGCAGGAGTGGATGGAACGCGAGAAGCTGCTCAATTCACGCGTGTGGCTCTATTCGAAATGGTACGGCGAAGGCAGTGCGGGTTCCGAGGCGTTGATCCGTTTCAAGGAAGCGCTGATGGGCAAGGACCAGCCCGGCCGCAGCGTGAAGCGCGACATCGAGACCATGATCGCGCACCCGCTGCACACTGTCGGTTTCGGTTTGACGCGGCTGTTGCAATGGCCCGCGCTGATCACCGACGTGACGCTGCAGGCCATCGTCGAAGCGGAGCCCAATCCGGATAGCCGCGTCACGTTGTCGGCCGACAAGCGCGACCACTTCGGCATGCCGCGCGTGCGGGTGGAGTGGCGCCTGGGCGACCAGGTGCAGCGCACTTTCGACAAAACGTTCCAATTGCTCGCGCAGGAATTGCAGATGGCGAACGTCGCTGACGTCACGCTCGATGCGCCGCTCGAAGGCCGGACGTGGCCGGTGAAGCTGGAAGGCACGTGGCACCACATGGGCACCACGCGCATGCACGATTCACCGCGCGAGGGCGTGGTCGATCGCGATTGCAAGGTGCACGGGATCAGCAATCTGTACATTGGCGGCAGCTCGGTGTTTCCGACTGTGGGCGCCAACTTTCCGACCATCACAATTGCCGCGTTGTCGCTGCGTCTCGCCGGTCATTTGATGCGGCAACTGGATGTGCCGGACGCCGTAGGCAGTACGCGAACCGAAGCCGCGAACAGCGCGACCATGTCGCTCCAGACGCCGCCTCAAGTCGAGACGTTGCCGATCGCAGCCTCGACTTTGACGCCGGTGATGAAGGAGCAGTGAGCGTTTGATGAAGACGAACGAAGATGGCGCGCACGAGGCGCGCCATCTTCGTTTTGAGTGTGAGGCCTTCAGGCCGTGGAATGCCGCCGGTGATCAGCGGCTTTGCTGGGTTGCTTCGCGCAGCGTGGTGAGGGTGTTGTCGTTTTCACGCACGTCGTCGTGGCCGCCCTTGGTCTCGAGCAGGGCAGTCAGCGCGCTGACCATGGTCTCGACACGGAAGCGCGCATTGAATGTGCGGGCTGCCTGTGCGCGCATCGCTTCGCGAGCCGGGTCGTCGAGTTCGAGCCAGCGCACGAGATTCTTTTCCGTACCGTCGACGGTATCCGCGGCCACCAGCCCCGCGCCGTCCGCTTCGATTTCGCGCCACACGTTGACCTTGTCGGAGATCAGCGCCGGCAGTCCGCAGCCGAGCGCCTCCGCTACCGCCACGCCGAAATTCTCCTGATGCGACGGCAGAACGAACACGTCGCTCGCATGAAAAGCGCCCCACTTGAGTTCGCCTTGCAGCATGCCCGGCAGGCTCACGCGATGCGCGATGCCGGCCGCCTGTGCCTGGGTGCGCAGCGTCGAGGCCCAGCCGGTTTCGTCTGGACCGGCGATCACGAGATGCAGCGCCGGATCGCGGCTGGCAACGCGTGCGAAGGCCTCGATCAGCAGATCGCAGCCTTTCTTCGCATGCACGCGGCCGAGGAACAGCACGATGCGTTTGCCGCGCAGGCTCGGTATGGATTTGAGGAAGGTTTCGCGCAGCGGCGCGGCTTCGAGTTGCGGCACCGTCGTGCCGAACGGCACGATCCGTTCATGCGCGCGGTACAACCAGAACGACTGGCGCGCCCGCGTGCGTTCTTCCTCGGTCGTGAAGATGACGGCGCGCGCGTCGCGCAACACGCGATATTCGGCCCACGGCCAGTACAGCCACTTCTTCAGATGCTTGAGCGGATAGGCCTCTTTGAACCACGGGTCCAGCATGCCGTGCACATACACGTAATACGGCACCTCGCTCTTGTGCAGCGCTTTCCATGCCGCGAAGCCGTGGTATTGCCACAAGCCGTGGACGATCACCGCATCGAAGCGCTTCGCGTTGGCGGCGAGCCACGGCGCGAGGCGTTCGCTGAAGCTGTAGCGGCCTTTGGTCGGGCCGAAGACGTGGAGCGGAAAGGGAAAGGCCGCAAGGTAGGCGTCGTTGGGGGCATCGCAGGTCGCCACTTCGATCTCGTGTCCGGCCTCCCGCATCGCCATGCCGCTGCGGCGGACGCCTTCAACGGGACCGCCGGCGCGTGGGTCGACGCTTGCAAGCAGGTGGAGAATTTTCATCGGGCGATATTCGGTCGGTTGGAGCGATGCCTGGGCGGCGTATGCGGGACGAGCGCACCGAACTGGCCGGCGTCGGACGAGGAGCCGGCCGTGCGCGAGACGCCGAGCGTGGACGTGAGGTCCGCGCGGCCCATGCCCGGCTGGATCCGGCCGGGCAATTCCGGCATCGCTTCCGGGCGCACGTAAGGCGGCCTGCGCAAGCGCCGCGCGCGCGCCGGCAACGCGCGCTGCAAACGCGCGTGGGTGGCGATCATCAAGCCGAGCGCGACGCCGAATATGAGGCCCGAAAAACGCGGCCCAAGCGGATTGCCGCCGATCGACGTGGCCGGCAGCGCGGCAAACAGCATGATGGCGCGCCCGAGCACCGGCAGCATGGGTGCGTCGGGCACGACGGAGCGCCAATAGCGATACGAGAAGAAGCAGATCGCCAGTGCGGCGAGCGTGGCCAACGGCATGCCGATGCCGAACAGCAGGCCGCCCGCGAAGAACTGATAGACCCAGAAGTTGTGGCCCGCGGCCCATTCGTTGATCGCATAAAAGTCCTTCTCGCTGATCTGGCCGGCGAGGTCCGGCAGATAGACCGGCGAGTAGCGATAGTAGTGGCCGTAACCCTCGCCGAACAACAAGGTCTCCGGCTGCGCGGTGACCTGATCGTACTGGTCGCGCATTTCCGCGAGACGCGTGATCGTGGTCGGATCCTTGCCGGAGCGGGTTTCCTCGGAGAAGAAAATGCGCTGCGTCCAGTGCTCGGCGACGGTCGGGAAAGTCAGGGCCGCGACGCCGGCCATGCCGGCGAGCACGGCGCCGATGATCATGGTGCGGCTCATTGCGCGCCAGATATGCCGGATCGACGGCGCGCTCAGTCCCATGGCGATCAGGAACAGCAGCACCGTGCCGACCATCACGCTGCGGGTCACGCTCAGCAATTCGATGACGACGCTCAGCGCGAAGATCGACACGGTAAAGAGCGAAAAACGCTTTGCCACGATGAATTCGTGGAGCAATACGCCTTGCAAACCCAGCAGCGTCACGGAGAGGATACGGAAGCGCACGTCGTCGAGACCGCCGCCCGTCGCCATGCCGTAGACCATGGTGAACACGAGGCTGATGACGTTGGCGACGAACAGGGCTTTTTCGAACTGGGCGATGCGGAATTCGCTCCACGGGCGGCACGCCACGAGGTAACCCAGCATGAAGAGAGTGAACGGCAGCAGCGTTCGTAAATAGTTGCCGGTGTCGTTATCCTGAACCAGTTGGGCGACGATGCTGCCGAACACGCACAGGATCAAGCTCCAGGTGACGACCGAGCGCAGCCGCGAGCGCTCGTGAAAACGCGGCGCGATGAGAAGAAGGGCAATCCCTGCGGCGATCGCCGGCAGGACGAAGATGAACTGCGCGAAGTGACCCGTATTCGCGTCGGTCGCCTTATAGTCGAACGCAAGCGGCAGCAGAAAAAACCATATCCAGGGCGTTGCATACTGGTGGCGCATTACCGAGTTCCTCCCCGTCACCGTCGTTTCGCCGTCGGTCTACAGTGGACGGTCTCGCATCGGGTTATTTTGAAGGAATCTGCACGCCTGTTAGTGGGCTGGACCGCATTCGTCGACCATTGCCTGGGTTCTGGCGGTCGCGGAAAGCGTAAGCTCTGCAAGACGCGCGCACACTTGCGTATGTTGTCGGTCAATGCCTTGAAGTTGGCGCGCACGCACGCTTGCCGACACCGAAGATGCAAAAAGGGACATGGGGCCCGCGAGAGACGATCGCAATCTTGCATGACCGCATTTGCATGGGACCGGAGCACAACATGAAGTTATTCGGCGGGGCGGGACCCACAAAAGCCGGACGGGCGATCGAACTCGACTTCGTCCGCGGCATCGCGATCATCATGGTGATGGGCTTTCACTTTCATGCTGTTCATACCGGCAATTACCTCATTCAGATTATTGAGTACCCACTGAAGAGTTTCGGCCGTGAAGGCGTGAACCTGTTTTTCACGTTGAGCGGTTTTCTGGTGGGCGGTCTGCTGCTTCGACAGTACGCCGAAACAGGACAGGTCGATGCACGGCGCTTTATCATCCGCCGGATTTTCCGCATCTGGCCCGCGTATTACGTGCTGATCGTCTTCCATGTGCTGGCCGGCCGCCACCCGTGGAATACCTTCCTGTTCCAGAACCTGACCCACCTGCAAAACTATCTGGGCACGTCGATTACGCAGACGTGGAGTCTGGCGGTCGAAGAACACTTTTATCTGGTGCTGCCGGCGCTTCTGCTGGTGTTTGCGCGTTGGCGTCTCGGCGCGTGGACGATCGTCAGCGTGCTTACCGGCATCTGCGCGGTGGTGCTCACGGCGCGTTGCTTCGCAGTGGCGGGCGGTAATCTCGATGGGGCGTTTGCTTACACGCAATACCGTATCGACAGCTTGCTGGTGGGCGTGATTCTTTCCGCGATCTACTGGATGAAACCCGGCGTCTACCATCAGCTCGCCAAGCGCAAGTGGCTGCTGATCTTCAGCGTCGTCCTGCTCTGCGCATGGCTCGCTTTCGCCACCAAGAACCTCGCACTGGATGAAAGCATCGGCTACACGATTCAAGCGCTTGGCTTTGCTGCGCTGATCGTGCTGGTGCTCGAATACTCCGGATCGCTGCGTAAGTCGTGGATCTATCGCGGCGTGGCGTGGATCGGCCTCTATTCGTACGGTATTTACTTGTGGCATTCGCTCGCGCTCGCGCCCGGCGACATGCTGATTCGTAAAGCGACCGCGCTGGGTTTTGCGCCGAGCCTCATTTGGGTCGTCGCGCTTACGGCGCAGTTTGCGATCGCGATTGCGATCGGCTATGTGACCACGCGTGCTATCGAGTATCCGTTCCTGTTGATGCGCAATGCACTGTTCCCAGAAAAGCGCAGCAGTTCGGTGCGCGAGGAAGTGCCCGCCGCTGCTGCGGGTGGGCAGTTATCCTGAGCGTGCATGCATGCCGCTCTGCGTGGCGGTCCGGCGCACTGGCGTGTACTGACACTACGGTCGGTTTGGCACAAGGTAACGGGGAATCGGACCCACTCGCCACTGGAATTTCTGCGCGGTAATCGTGACCGGTGTGTCGACGCCTTGCCAGTCGCGCAGAATATATTTTCCAGGCGGCAGGCTGACTGATGCAACGCGCTGCTTGCCGTCGACCGTCCAGCCGACGATAACTGGATCATCGGTTCCGTATTGATACGCCTTGAGGTTCTCCTCGTCGACGAGCGCTCTTGCCCAGTTACGCTTGCCGAGCGTGGTGCTCAATACGGACGCCGCGACGAATGCGGGTTTGGGTGTCAGGTCGTGATGCAGCAAGCCAAAATTATGTTCGATGTTGTTGAGGTCGGTGCCGTCGTCGACGAAGTCATACCAGAACATGACGCGAACTGTGCCATAGCGTCGCGATAGCAAATAGCTGCGCACAAGATTGGCCGCCTGCGTGGCCTCATCCTGCCCCGGCTCTTTAGGATTCACAGGCCAGCCGAACTCCGTCACCCAAACTTGCAGAGGTCGGCCGTCTGCTTTTACACGGTCGGCAGTGAAGTTTTTCAGGTAGGGCCACACCGTCGGAATGCTCACGGAGTCGATTGGAGCGCCTTCGGTTTTGTAACCCCTTTCTGGCGTATTCGGCGACATATAGGGGTGTACGCTAAATCCGGTCTGATCGTTCAGTCCTCCTTCCTTGAGTAAACCGACAACACAGTCGCCGCCGGGGCCGCCGCCCGAGCCGCCACCGCCGCAGGAAATGACCGATGCATCGGCGTTGACATCCTTAACGGCGCCGAACGTTTCCCATAGTAGGGAAAGGTAGGCGGCGTAGCCGATCTTGTTGAAGTCCGGCTCATTCCACACCTCCCAATGTTTAACTGTTCCGCCGTAGGGAGCAGTCACAGCATCGTCACCGTAGCGGGAGACCACCGCGTCGACGTAATCCGCGAAGCGCGCGCGAGCGTCGGCTGACAGCGGGAAATTCGACTTTGGGAAGAGTGTCGGATAGGCGGCCTCATTACCCTCGCCGAGAACGACTAACGGCGAAATGCCGAGCTGCTTACATAAGGCAAGATAGTCGTCGTAGCTCTTGGGAAATTTGAACACACCGGGTTTTTTCTCGATTGCCGCCCAATAGAGGTCATCCCGAATCCACGAGAATCCAGCCTGCTTGACGAGCGGCAACAGCACCGACGCTGGTGGTGTGACGTGTTGAGCGAAGTGCGTGCCGACCCCGAAGTCGGAAGGCCCTACCTCGTCGCGTTTCGTGACGACAGCCAGCGTGCTCGTTGTCTTGCCGAGCGTTTCCCCATGCGCCGATTCCACGGTTGCGTCGAGGCGGAATAGACCCGCACGCGGGATCGCTACGTCGATGTCGATCGCCTTACCACCCTGCATGCTGCCGATGGTTTTCTCGTACGAGGCGACTGGAGTGGGCGCCGGCTTGCCGTCGCCGTCATAGGAATAAACGCCCACCGTTATTTTCGCCGCGCGCAGATGGTCCGGCGGCACGACTTTGAACTGGAGTGTCTTCTTTCCGCTTGTCAGCATGACTTGCGAGCCCGCCGGGTTGGCCAGTTGCAGCTTCACCTGCGCGTACGAACCGCTTGAGAAAGTCAGGAACAGTAGAGCAGACAGCGTAGCGCGCCCGAATATGCGTGATCTGAATAGGCTGCGGCGGCGATGAATCGTCGGCATCGGATCAATCCTCGTTGAATCTTATGAAAATGGCTCAGTCGGTTCGATGAGCAAGAGGCAGGCGTCTGCAGGCACCTGAAGGCAACGCGGAACTCCGCGTTCTTTAGCGGCAAGCAGAACCAAAATACGGTGCGCCGGACCACTCGTCAGTACGAAATCGAACTTTCAGAGCATTCGCCGCCGCGCTTGCGTTCGAGTATGTAGCGTCACGCCGGCGCACAGGCACTCCGCGCGGCAGACAGGCGCACTCGCATTTGTTGATTGCCCATGGCTACGGGCATCCAAAAGGGCGGCCGGCATTTCGTATGGAGAATAATTTAAATGAATTATGAAAACTTAAACTCTTTCAAGCCAATGGCGTAATCGACTTCGAAGAAGTGCGCGCGTAAAGAGTTTCTATGGCGAACATGCGGTCGGCCCTCTAACGATTTAAGGGTCTGACTTTTTTTGTGTCGTTAGTTTTTACCCTTATTCATCAGACAAAATAGAAGGAGGAGTTGGTATTTGTCTGAATAAATCCGCGCGATACTTAATCTTTTATCGGGGACGGGTTGTCCGAAAACAAAGCGAGAACTCGCTTGGAGCCGGGATGAAGCACAAAAATTAAGTGCTGAAAACCCCTAATTAATAGGTAAATAATTGTTTTACTGCTGCGCGGACACAACAGTTCGTATGTGCGGCGGCGCACATATGTTCTCTTTTTAGATACGCGTAATGCGGATATTTGCTTCTTCGCATAAGTCTGGAGATAGTTCGCCTTATCGCTGCGCTTTTACATCCAGTTACAACATACGAAAAAGGCGGGCACATATACTGCGATCCCCAACCGAACTGCGTAAGTTGTACTCATGACCTTACCTACCCGACCGAAAAATCAGCAACATCTTCCACTGTCCGTCCCTTCTTTGGTTCCTGCTGAATCAGTACCTCGAAGGAAGTTCCTCGCCGGTCTCGTCGCAGGTGCCGGGTCGATTGCACTTTCCGCATGCGGCGGCGGTGGCAGCGGCGACTCACCCGCGGCGGTAGCCAATGACGCAAGTGTGGCCAACAGGGCCGGCTCAAGCGGCTTCACCGTGACGACCCCTGCGGCCAACGCGACTATCTCCGGTACCATCACAGTGACCGGCACAGCCGGCACCAACTGGCGCAACGTGGCCGTTTACGACCACGCGACGGTCGCCAAGATCGGCGCGGACACGACGCCGAGCAGCGGCAAATTTTCCATCCAGGTTGATACGACTAAATTGACCGTGGGTTCGCATCAGATCGATGTGGTCGCATTTTCCGTTGCGGCGGGACAAGCGGGCGGCACCAAGACCACGCAGACCATCACGGTCAACGTCACCCGGGCGACTTCCGGGTCGACTTCGGGCTCGCTGTTCTACGGCATGAATGGCCACCTTGCGTGGCCCGACGGTATCTACCACACCATGTCGGCAGCTGCCCAATTGGCGTTGCTCAAGGATCTCGGCGTTACGACCTATCGCGTCGACGTAGCAGACGCAGGCATGGCTCAGACGGTCGCCAACGCATTGACCGGTGCGTTTGCCGGCAGCGGCGTGTCCATCATGCCCTGTATTAACGTCTGGTCGACGGCGTATAACCAGAACGGTTCCGAATCGGCCGCATACACGTTGGGCTACAACCTGGGATCGTCCATCGCCAAGCCGCTGAAGGGCCTCGTCAAGTACATCGAGTGCGGTAACGAGCTCGACTCGAACGGCCTGATTACGAACGGTGACGGTAGCAACACGAACAACTATAGTCCCGCGATCTGGCCGGCATTCCGCGGCGTGATTCGGGGCATGATCGACGGCGTGAAGGCGATCGACCCGACGATCCAATGCGGCGTCAACGTTGGTGTCCCGCTTGCCTATCGCGCCTTGCAGATGCTGTGGAGCGGCATCACGCCCAACGGCTCGGCTAACGGCGTCTCAGGCGCAGCGCAGGTTCGCTGGGACTACACGACTTACCACTGGTACCAGAGTTCAGGCGATATCATTTGTGGCTGGCGAAACAACGCTTGCCTGAATGTACTGCAAGTTCTGAAAGACTCCTTTAACCTGCCGATCTGGTTGACGGAATGGGGCTGGCAGGGCAACCAGGTCACCCCGGCGCAACAGGCTAGCTATGTAACCAAGGCGCTGACGGAGTATCGATCGCTCAAGGATCAATACAACATTCAATCCGTCCAGATGTACTGCCTGATCGATCCGGACTTCGGCCTCATACAGGCAGACGGCGTCACAAAGAATCCGTCTTATGCGGCCTTCAAGAATTTCGTTGCCGCCAATCCGGTCTAACCCGATCCGTCGCGCCGGCGTCCCGGCGCAGCAAGCCTTCTACCTCCGCAGCCCGCGCTTTCTATAAGCCGCGGGCTGTTTCTTTTGGTCCGTCCCTTCTGTGTAGCGCGATTTTTAAGTCGTGTGCGTTACAGCACAGACGATGTCGCTGCGGCGCCGCAATCTGTCAGGCGAGACCGGACCGCTCCACCCCTGCCACCAACGACCCCTTGATCCTCACGCAAGCGTGACGGATCCCCTGATCCAATCTGATGCGCCTGTCGAACTGCGAGGCGCGTTCGGGAAGAGGATTTCCCGGCCAGTGGTTCACTCTGGTTCTAACAAACAAGGAGTTCGTCGTATGAATTCGAGTGTTTCCCGTACTGCGCCGGTTGGGCTACGGAACAACGTCGATGCGTTTTCCGCCGGCGAACTAGCACGCCTGATCGTGGACAACGTGTGGTTGATCGTCGGCATTGTCGCGGTGGTCACGGGACTGGCCGCGCTGTATGCATTCGCAGCAACCCCCGTCTATTCCGCGGATGCGTTGGTCAAAGTTGATTTCCCTCAGCCCAATGCGCTCGGTCAAGCGTCGAAGACGCCGGAGCAGGTCGTTCCGCCCACGTTGCCTACCGAGGCGGAGATTCAGATCATCCAAAGCCGGAGCGTGATTGCGCCGGTGATCAAGAAATTTAAGCAGGACACCTCAATCACGCCGAACCGCATCCCCGTTATCGGAGCGATCACCAGCCAATTTGCCACGCCGGGTGAGCCAATGCCGGCGCCCATCGGTTTGGGCTCCTTTGCATGGGGCGGAGAGGAAGCGTCGGTCGGTTCGCTGACTGTTCCGGCTTGGCTCGAAGACGAATCACTGACGTTGACCGCTCTCGCTGGCGGTCACTACCGTCTCACCGATCCGAAAGGGCGGACCTTGCTCACGGGCGCACCCGGCGTACCCTCCCAGGCCAACGGCGTGGCGCTTACGATGGATCGGCTCGTCGCGCGCCCCGGAACCGAATTCACGCTCGTGCGCTTTAGCGACGTCAAGGCAATCGAACGTTTCCAGCATCAGTTGAAAGTCAGCGAGTCGGGTAAGGACACCGGCGTCGTGCAGATCATCTATGAAAACACCGATCCGGAACTGGCTCGCGCAATTGCCAACGGCATCGCCCAGGGCTATATCGCTTCTCATATAGCGCAGCACCGCACCGAGGCCCTCACGACCCGTGACTTTATCGTTGGAGAACTGCCGAAGCTTCACGCCAACCTGACGCAAGCGGAGGCCGAACTGAGCCAGTACAGAACCGCGTCGAGCTCGATGCAGGCGGGTACCGAAGCCGCGTCCTACCTCCAGGGCAGCATTGAGTTCGACCGTCAGATCGCGATGCTCAAGGTGCAAAAAGCGGCGCTGGAAAGTCACTTTGCAGCAAACTCGCGTGACGTGCAGACCGTCAATAGCCAACTCGAACTTCTGCAGAATGCCAAGAGCGCGTTCGAAGCGCGCTTTGACCAGTTGCCCGCGTCCGAGCGCCGGTCGGCCGACCTCACACGCAACGTCAAGGTCGCCGAAGATATCTATGTTGCTATGGTCAACAAATCCAACGAACTGGCGGTGACGCAGGCTGGGACGCTTGGGAACGTACACATCATCGACACCGCGCTGTTGCCCGTGGACCCTGTGAAACCCAAGCGCCCGCTAGTGATCGGCGTGGGCGCCGCCGGCGGTCTGATCGCGGCGTTCCTGTACGTCTTTGTGCGGCGCCTATGGTCGTCGGCGCTCGAGAACTCGCTGGCGGCCGAGCGCCATCTGAACCTGCCTGTCTTTGGTCACGTGTTGTTCAGTGACGAGCAGGCCCGGCTGGACCGTGCGCAGAGTCTGAACTTGCAGCCGGCGAAGAAAGGCCTTTCGGGGAGAGCACAGCAAACAGGGGCCGAAAGGATAACCGGATCGCCGCCCAGATTGGCCTATAGCGGCTCTGCTCCGCAAGATCCCGTGTTGGCCGGCGGCCGCTTCCTGCTCGCCACCGACGGGTACGATGACATGCCGCTTGAAGCTTTACGGGGCATACGCGCGTCGTTGCAACGGCAGATTCAGGACGCGCCGAATAACGTGCTTGTCGTGACAGGCGCGACGCCCGGCACGGGAAAGAGTTTTATCTCTTCGAATCTGGCCGTCCTCAGCGCGGAGGCCGGAAAACGGGTACTGCTGATCGACGGCGACATGCGCCGCGGCCAATTGGCCGCCATCATGAAGCAGACCGGTGCGGGTGGCCTCGCCGAAGTTCTGGCTGGCCAGGTCGACGTCAATCACGTGATTCGAAACACAGGTGTTCATGGACTTTCGTTTATCGCTGCAGGGCGGTACCCGTCCAATCCGTCCCGGCTGCTCTCGACTCCCCGCATGCAACAACTCCTCGACCGTCTTGGCGAATTGTATGACGTGATCATCGTTGATACACCGCCGGTGCTCGCGGTGAGCGATGCAAACCTGATCGCCTCTCTCGGCGGATCGACGGTGCTCGTAGTACGTCCGAGCGCCCAGAGCGAACGGGAACTCGAGGACACCGCGCAAAGTCTTGATCGCGCCGGCGCGCGTCTGATCGGCATGATATTCAACGCGATGCCGCGACGGCGCAGCGAGAAACGCAGCTACGGCTATGCAGCGGCCTATGCCGCGGCGAGTGCTCCGCCACCGCAACAGCATGGCGCATCGTGATCGCCGCCGGCCGGTCGGCCGCCGGTTGTCGCGCGTTCCTGCATTGAGAAAACAATGTACTCCAGACTAGTATCCGTGCTGTTCTACATGTTTTTTACCTGCGTGATTCTCAATCCGCAGGTGAACGGAATCACCCTTTATTTCTATCTCGTGATCCCGTTCCTCGATCTGGATTTTTCCCGCTTCCTCGCCGGTACGGCGCGTCGCTGGGCCGGCCCATTGCTGATCGCGGTTATGGCAAGCGCGTTGACTTCTCCCTCCGCGGCGGTGCGGGTCCTGTCGATCGGCATCTGCATCGGCTATCTGATGTACACGACAGAGCGCCGCATCAGCTACCTTCATCCGTGGATGGTCATCAATATCCTGTTCGCAACCGTGCAATTCGCGATGTACTACGTCAATCGTGATTTCTCGCTCCTGCTCGGGCCAACCAATCTGTCGAAACTGATTTGGGGCGACTACGCGACGATGACCAACACGAACTTCTACGAGGTGTTCTACTTCACTCGGGTCTCGGGATTTTCGCGCGAAGCGGGGTTTTTCTCGTCGTTGCTGGTGGCGTCTCTTATCCTGCATCTCTTCAGCGATTCACCCAATAAAAAACTCATTGCTCTCTATCTTTTCGGCCTCTTCATCAGCTTCTCGAAGTCGTCGATGGTGCTTTTCCTTTTCGCTGCGCTGTATCCCTTCCGTTACAGATTGCGCTCGCTCCATCCAGTGGTGGTCATGGTTGGCTACTATGCGGTGATTTCAGCGATCTCGGTGTACCTTGCGTCCAACAATTTCTTCGGCTCGGACACCTTTGCCCACCGGTTGGCCGGCTATGCGTTCGTGTTCGATGCGCGGCTGGAGGATCTCGTCAAGGGCATCAGCGCACCCGACATGATGGCGCACTACAAGTACCTTCCCTATATCCGTTTGATCCAGGACGACATGGCGCTCGGTGCGCTGTTTGGTGGTCTTCCCGGCACGATAGCGGAACTGGGGATCTTCAGCGCATTGGTCGTTTTCGCTGTCATTGCATTTACCGCGAGCGACGGCTTCGTCATGATGATATTTCTGTTTATCAGCGCCACCGTCAGCGTCACTACCGTCACCTCTTTTATTCCGCTCGCCTATCTGATTTGCTACTGGCCTCGATTCGCGGCATACAGCGCGTACCGTTTGGAGCCTTCGCGTCAATTCCAGCCACTTCCGCGGTACTTCAAGACATGAGTTCGCCGTGTCAGTGACGAAACCGACGCCACATGTGACGAGGCGTCCATCGCAATGATGGACGCCTCGTGTTTTATTGAAGAACCTGCCGTGCAATCAAGCCATCTGCTGCAGCAAGGTCTGCTTGAATTGCCCGAGCGTATGCCGTGACAGCAGGTCTTCACGCGCGGACGGCGTGGCTTGAGGCGCATGCGGCCACGAGGTCATGGTCTCGGTGATCGCGCGGCCGATCGACGCGGAACTCAGGTCGCTCAGAATCGGCCCCAGCTCGCAACGCCGGCTGAACCAGCCGATCAAACCGTCTTCCGTCGCGATTACGGGCTTGCCGAAACGGTACGCCTGCACCAGCACGCCGCTCATGCCGTAGTGCCCCTTATAGCCGAGCCAGACGGCGTCGCACGCGGAGAACAGATCGCGTTCCATATCGTTGGAAATGAAGGCGTCGAGCACCAGCGGCGCGGGCTTGAGGCTGCGCACATGATTGCGCATGAAATGACGCGTGCCCGCATCCTGCTCGCCGGCAACGATCAGCGTGGGCGCATGCTCGAGACGCGTCAGCGCATGCACCAGTTCGTAGATACCCTTGCGTTCCGTGATCGAGCCGTACACCAGCAGATAGCGCTGCTCGGGATCGAGTCCCAGACGCTCGCGGGCCAGTACGGGGTTTTCCGCGTGTTCATCGGGAAAAGGGTCGGCCACGTAGGCAATGGCCGCGCTGTGCTTCGATGCACTGCGCGCTGACCATTCCGGCAAGGTGGGATCGATCGTCAGCAGCGTGCGCAGGCCGGTGGTCCGAATCGCGCGCTTGAAGAGCAGCGCCTTGATCGCATTGACGACCGGACGATCGGGCGCCTTGATGCCGACCTTGTGATGATGGAACGTCGAGCGCATCGTGATGCCGATCCAAGGCGTCTTGCCGAACGGCGAGCCGAGAAACGGCAGAGAATAGAAGAAATAATCGACATAGGGCACGACCACGAGGCGGATCGACTGCATCCGGCTGATGATCGTGTGCACGCGCTTGAAATAGCGGTGAAAGCGCCAGTATTCGTTGGGATCGCGCATGAGGCCGCGGGGTTGCTCCTCGGGATCGACAAACGCGATCTGCTGGTCCGGGCGGTTCGCGGCGGTGATCTGTCTCGGGAGCCGGTGGTCTTCGTTCGCGCACTCGGTCACGAGCATGCACGGATAGCCGGCTTCAGCGCAGGCCTGCATGGTCCACTCGACATATCGCCAGCGGTGACCGGTGAGATTCGGTTCCACAATCAGGACGTAGTCTTGTTCCATCGCTTCGGTAGCCATTTGCGTTGCAAAAAAAGTACCCGTGCGCCCGTTCCCGCATGGCGCTAGCTGAGCAACGTTAGCACCGCCGGAATCCGTGTAACCACTAATTTGTCCGGCTTTGTGGTTCAGCGTACTAGGGGGTGTCGGCTTAGGCCGAACCGGCCTAGCTGATGGCGGTTGTAGGCGATTCTCTCGCGGTATGGTCGTGCATAGAGTTCGATGAAAAAACCTCGCCAGCTTGCTGGTGCAACCTAACAAATTATGCGCCGGCGGCGTTCGCAGAGCGATGCTTGAAATCGCTCTGCGCGGCCGATTCAACGGCGCTCCGATTCGACGGAGAAATAGCTTGCGGGCGATCAGGCTTCCGGCGTTCTCGGTGGCGGGCAGCTTCGGCGCGAGTGCGGCGACGTGGGTCCTGCTACAGCAGTTCGCCGTGCGTGGACTTGTAGCGATCAAATTTCTTGCGATTGGCCGGATGCTAGGGCCGGCGGCGATCGGCAGCGTGAGCGTGGCTCTGCTCGCGGTGGCGATTGCCGAGGCGCTGTCCGATACCGGCCTCGCGCAAGCGGTCATTCAAGGCGAACATCCGCCGTCGCGCTCGCAGCTCGGCGCGGTGTGGACGACATTGACGGCGCGAGGTGTGCTCATTTCGCTGCTGCTGGTCGCGCTCGCCCCATTGCTGAGCAGCCAGTTCCATCTGGACGGCTCGCTGATCCTGATCCAACTCGCGGCGCTGCTGCCGTTGCTGCGCGGTCTGGCGTCGCCCGCTTATTACGTGGTGCAGCGCGAGCGGCGCTTCCAGCATATCGCCGGTGTGGAGGTGGCGGCGTCATTCGTCGACTGCACGGTGGGGCTCGCGCTCGCGTATTTCGGCGCCGGCGCGTCTTCGGTGCTGATCGGCCTCGTGGCCGGCGAGAGCCTGAAAAGCACGCTGACCTGGGCGACCATGAAACCGCGTCCGCCGATCCGCGCGGTGTGGTCGGGCATCGGCCACTATGTCGGTTTCAGCCGCTGGATCTGGGCCAGCAGCGTGATCAATCTACTGCTCAATCAGTTCGACAAGGTGGTGGTCGGCAAACTGCTCGGGCCGGCGCAACTGGGCAGCTATCAGATGTCGTCGCGGCTCGCGCAGATGCTGCTCGCCGACGCCGCGATCGCCATGTCGCAATACCTCTTTCCGACCTTCGCGGCGCATCATCGCCGTAGTCCGGAGTCGGCGTCGCGCATCATCAAGATCTATCTGCTGGTGATCGCGATCGGGCTCGCGGCTTTCGTCGCGGTGCTGCGGCTGATCGCCGAGCCGCTCTTCTCGCTGATTCTCGGCGCGGCATGGCTGCCGGCAGTGCCGCTCTTCAGGATCCTGGTGATCAATATGGCAATCGGCGCTTTGATCGCAGTGCTCGTGGCCTATCTGCGCGCGGTGGGAGACGCGAAGGCGACCGTGCATGCGTCGGCGATCCAGGTCGTGGTGCTGGTGTTGAGCGCGCCTCCCGCCGTGCATTATTGGGGCGTGACGGGCATTGCCTGGTCCATGACGCTCGGCCTTGGCTGCGCCGCCGCGTGGATGCTCTTCAGGACGTTGACGGCAAGGACACCATGATGCGTGTCTTTCACCTGGTTCTTGCGCCGCGTCTGTCGGGAGCTGAAGTCCTGGCTAAGGACCTCGCGCTCGATCAGTGTGCCGAAGGCATGGCAGTGTGCGTGGCTTCGCTGTTGCCGGCGCATGCCGATTTCGCGCCCTTGCAGAACGACCTCGAAAGCCACGGCGTGCAGTGCTTCTTTCCAGAGCGGCGGCATCGTGCGTTCATCAAGTTGTGCCATCTGTTCGGCGCCGTGCGGCGTTTTCATCCGGATGTGATCTTTGCACACGCGACCATTCCGTCGTTTTACGCGCGCGCATTGCCGTTGCGCGTGCCGGTGGTCTACGTCATGCATTCGGCGACCAACGACTTCGAGCGCCCGCTGTTCAGGCGCGTCGAGCATGTCCTGTCGGGACGCGCCCGGATGGTGATCGGCGTGTCGGAGCAGGGGGTGACGGACTATGTGCAGGCCATCGGGCCGCATCCGTCGATGACCGTCGTGCCGAACGGCGTGGACATCGCGCGCTTCGCGTTCACCGACGGCGTGGAGCGCGACGGCCGCACGCCGCAGGTGGTGCAGATCGGCCGGTACGCGGCGGTCAAAAATCAACTGCTGACGGTGCGGGCTTTCAACGAAGTCCTCAAGCACGAGAAAGACGCACGGCTCGTGTTGTACGGCGTCATCGAAGACCCCGACTATCACCGCGCGGTCGTCGCGCTGGCGAAGACGCTGGGCATCGCGGAGCGCGTCGCGGTGGCAGGTCCGCGCACCGATGTCGCTACCGTGCTGTCGGAGTCGAACGTGTTCGTCATGCCGTCGCAATCCGAGGCGCACAGTGTGGCTTTTCTCGAAGCGCTGGCTTCCGGCGTGCCGATCGTGGCGAGCAAGATTCCGGCCTTCGCTTTCGCGAGCGGATTTCCCGGCGTCCAATTGGTCGATACCGGCAATGTGCAGTGCTATGCCGAGGCGGTGATCGTTGCGCTAGGGCAGGCGCGGGCGGAACGCTCGCTGGCCGGCTTGACGCTCAGGGATACCGCTGACCGCTATCGCGCAATCGCGCGTCAGGTGAGTCTGGCCGTGCCGGCCCGCTAGGGCGCAGCGCGCACCTGTCCTGTTCCATTCCTGCATGACTGATCGAAGCGGCCTCTTGTGTCAATGATGGATGGCCACGTCGCGTGTGTCGGGCGGCGGCTCGGGTGCGGGTTCCGCGGGCGGCGGCATCTGCAGTTCGGTTTCGCGCTGTGCAAGCGTCACGAGACGCTGTGCTTCCTTGCTGCTCGAATCGATCTGCAGTGCCGTGCCGGCGTTGTGCGAGACGCACGTCCATCGAGCGATATATCCGCAGCCTCGCGCAAGGCTCAGTAGCGCGTCGCGCTGCTGTTCGCGTTGACTCACTGTCGAGCGCAAGTTCAACGCGTCGCGATTATCCGGCTGCGCGGCGATGGCTGCTGCGAGGCGCCCTCGGGTCGCCGAAAGATTGTTCTGCTGCAGATTGGCACGGGCAGCTCTGAGATGCCGCGACACATCCGCGCGCGGTTGATCCGGCGGGTTGCCTGACTGGCCGCCCGGATTTCGCTTCGTCTCGGGTCCAACGGATGCGACTCGGCGCGAAAGCGGTGGCGTGGCGGCCGGTGGCGGAACCGGCGGCGAACGCACGGGCGCGGACCGCGCGGCGGCGACGGTGGCCGCGGACTTTGGTGCGACGACAGGGGGCACTGCCGCGGGCTTCTGCGCGATGGCGGTGGCGGGCTTCTGGGTGGCGATGGTGGCGGGTTTCTGGGTGGCGACGGCTGCAGGCTTCTGGGCGACGATGGTCGCGGGTTTCGGCGGGGTGGCAGGCGCGGACCGCTGCGCGACAGCGGCCGTGGGCTTCTGCGGAATGACGACGAGCGGCGGGACGTTTTGCGTGCGCACCTTGCCGGAAACCGCGATAGGCGTGCCGACATCCGAGTCGTTGCTATGGATGAACCCCAGATACACCGCGGACGTCACCACCAGCACCGATGCGCCCAGCACGAGGGGCTGGCGCAGTCGCTGATAGGCGGACACGGCGACCACGGGCTCCTCGATGAACTCGTAGGGATTGACCAGCGCGCGCGAGGACGGGTTCCAGATCTTGCGTGTCGGCAGACGGCTGTCGACGAGCGGCTGTGGATCGTCCAATGGATCCTTCAGCGGGACTTTGAGCGAGGGAGGCGGCGCCGAACGCGCGCCGAACGAATCGACCGGCCGCCGATGGCACGAAGGACAGGGCGTGAAGCGACCGGCTAGCGGGACACCGCAGTGCCCGCATCGGAGGGGATCGTGCTGATCGGAAGTAAAGTCGCTAAGCATCGCCGTGTCGCAAAGGGGCGTCGAATGCCGGCGCCACAATCAGAAAAAAACAAGGCACCGTAACGAGGCTTGCAAGCAGGGTTACTGTGCGACGACGTAACCCCGCGCTTGCATGCACGCGCCATACGCGGCCCAATACTGTGTCATTGGCGGCTCGGGCGCCGGCAGAGGTGGCAGCTTCACGCTGGATGCCGCAGCCATCTGCGCCTCGCTCGCAGCCGCCGTTTCCGAGGCGCTGTTGCCCGCGCTCGTCGCCGATGCCGCCGTGGCGGCCGTGGTCGTGGTGCCCGCCGAAGTCGCGCTCGCCGCCGTGGGCGCCGAGGCGCCCTTCGTCGCCGTCGCCGCCGTAGTCTCTGCGGGCGCGCTCGCGCCCGGCGCGGCGGCGGCCGGCATGCTCGCGCCGATCGGCGCGGACGAGAAGGTGCTGGGCGGCAATGGCGGCCGCGACGGTACGCCGGTCGACGACGTCATGGTGGCAGCCGGCTTGCGCGGTGGAATCTGCGGCTCACGGACGATGTTGACCTTGGTCTGCTTGTTCGCCGTCGCGTAACACATCGCGGTGTCGATACTGCGCTGATAAGGGCTTTGACTTCGAATTGGATAGGTGAGTGGCTGCCATGCGAAAGCAGCACTGCTAAACACCAATAGCGTCAGTCCGGTATATGTTTTGATTTGCATCGCAGTCGCTCCCGCAGCGATGTTTCGCCTCTCGTAGGCATTCGCGCTTCGCGGTATGTTCTATGGCTGCTGTTCTGCCGCTGAACGGCGGCTCACTGCCGCGAAGGCTGCTTTCTTGAGCGTAACACCGTGTATTGTCAACGCAATACACTCGCATAGCGCGCGAAACCGCCATCCTGCAGTCGAATCAAGACAGATCGGCGTGAAATGGCGGAAAACGTAGGGAGTATCCCTGGGCGATGCGGCCGTGCCGGGTTGATTGGACGGATGCGCCGTCGTGGACGGTAAGGAGTCGGACATGAGGAAATGGCAGTACTGCTATCGAATGCTGTTGCCGGTGGCATCCGTGTTGTTGCTGTCGGTGGCATGGCCGCTGCCGGGCGTGGCGAACGAGGAAACCGCGAACGCCAATGCGCAAGCCGCGGGTGAGCGGGCTCACTTCGCCCAGGAATTCTGCGGGACCTCGCCCGAACGTATTGGCGCGTACAAGGAGCGCCTGCGCAAGGTGCTGCATGATGCCAGCACCTTCGACCTGCAATGGCAGACCGGATGGCGCCGCGGCGAGAAGGAAGGCATTCAGATGAACGCCATGCGGTTGCACGATCCGGCGGAATTCAAATCGAGAGTCAAGGCTGACTGCGAGCGGCTCAGGTGGATGGCGCAGAACGCCCTGCGGGCCCGTCCGCAGAAGTGAGGCGGTTATTTGCCCGCGCCGGTCTCTTCGACGCAACTCCGCACGAGTGTGCTGCCCGGCTCTGCTTGAGCGCTGAGCGCGGCGGTATGGAATTCGGTGCCGGTGCAAAACCATTCGGCGCGGAAGTCCGTGCGGCAGCGCTCGGATGGAGTGCCTGTGGGTGCCTTGTGCAGCACGTACCGGCAGGTCTGCAGACCGTTGCACTGGCGGGCGAGGTCTGCAGTCGCGTTGCCTCGTGACGCGCCGCAGTTCTTGCCATAGGTTCCCGACACGACTTTGATCTCGCGCGCCTCGGCGCTCGAGCTTGCCGCCGCGGCGAGCAGGGCCAGGATCGCCCAGACACTGCGAATGGCGTCGGCGAAAACGGCCGATTTGTATCGACGGCGCATAGGCGACTCTCTCCATCTGCCAACAGCGTGCAAACAAATCTCAACCACAAGTGAACGGCTGACCATCCTCATCGGCTAGCCGGTTTAGTACGTTGGCGACCACCCGGTCGCAATGCGCACCACCGAATTCGAAGACGTCGCGCTCGGCGAGATCGATCTCGTGCGCCAATGATTCGCGCAGCAGGCTCTTGGCGCGGAAGTGCCGGCTGCGCACCGTCGCTTCCGGGATGTCGAGACATTGCGCTGTCTCCTCGACGCTCATTTCCTCGACTGAACGCAGCACGAACACAACGCGAAAGGCTTCCGGCAATTCGTCCAGCTTGCGCTCGAGCAATGTCCGCAACTCGGCGCGCGCGGCCGCCTTTTCTGGGGAATCGGAATCTTGCGCGATCATGGCATCGATATCGACGTGAGTGTTGGCGTCCACCATCGGAATCACGTTCTGACGGCGAGCTTCCCGGCGCAGGCGTCCATAGCATTCATTGAGCACCAGACGGGACAGCCAGGTGAGAAGGGTGGCATCGCCACGAAACCGGGCGATCGATCTGTAGGCCGATAGATACGCCGCCTGCAGCGCGTCTTCGGCTTCCGCCGCGTCACGCAGCGTGGCGCGCGCGAGACGATACAAGCGCCGGTTGTGCCGGCGCATCAGCAGTTCGAACGCCGATCGATCTCCCGCGACGATGCGGCGGACTGTTTCACGTTCGTCGTCCGCGGCAAAGCTTGAACGTGCTTCAGCGATGTTCGTCATGACTGCCTCGCCAGGTTGCCTCCACGCATTGTGCATCCGTTATTGCACGATCACTGTGCCACGCATCGTGGCGTGGAGGGTGCACCGATACGGATAGCTGCCGGTCTCCCGTGCCACATAGGTCCACGATGCATTCGGCGCGATTTCGCGTGAATCGAACGCTTTCGACATGGCGCTCGCCGTGTGGGGAAACAGATCCTTATTGACCCACATCACACGATCCCCGCGGTGCACGATGAGCACCGGAGGATCGAAACGCATCTGCTCGATCACGATCAGATAGGTTTTCGCCACAGCGTTGGAAACGCCGGCCAGTGACGTCACGACGATCGCAAGGAGCGCGCAGGCGCGAACGAAACCACTCGTACGTCTCTTGCTCCGGCGCTTCCCGGCCGCGCGAACTGTCGGATTACCCACCGCTCTTGCCCAGCGCAGCCTGCAAATGCCTCGCGTGCTTGAGATGCGCGACAAAGGCTGGGCGCACCTTGACGAGCAGCGCCTTCAATTCCGCGTTCTGCGCGTCCGGAATCAACGTCTTGTCGAGCGCGTCGAGAACGTTCTCGTGATAGGTGACCTCGTGATCGATATACGCCCGGTCGAATGGCGCGCCCTTGAGCGACTTCAGATTGGCGAGGTTTGCATCGCCGCCTTGCTTGAGACTCTGGCTCGTCGGATTGTCTTCCGGCGTCACCCCCAGTTTGTGCACAAGGTCGGCGGCGGCCTTGTTGACGCCGCTGTGATCGGTGACCATGCGTTGCGCGAACGCTTTGACATCTTTCGACTTCGTTTTCGATTCCGCGAGCTTGCCCGCGTCGATATCCACCTGATTGGCCGTCACGACGATGGCTGCGATCTGCGCATCGGTGGGACCGGCGCTCTGCGCCCAGCATGGAAGGCCGGTCAACGTGAGTGCGCTGAGCAGTGCTGCGCTGATCATCTTCATCTTGCGTCTCCTGAATAATGATGGCGAGTCCGGGTCGGTCCGCGCGCGATCGGCGGCTGATTCGATCGTCAATATGGTGTTGGATGTCACGTGTGCGAGCCCCGTTCCCAGTTGTGGCTTGCGACGCGCGTGTCTTTGGAACGCTTGCGAATAGCGATGAAACGCGCGACGTGGCTTCGCGGCGTCGGGACGATGTCGTGCGGGAGACAGTGCTGTGAAACAGCGGGGAAAAGGAGGCAAGCGTGCCCCCGAAGGGGCACGGAAGAATCGCTGACAGCTCTGGCGGTTTACGGAACCGGTGGGAAGTGCCGCTTGCCGGTGTCCATTCGCAAGCGCCGGAACCGCTCTTTCTTGTGCTCTTCGTCGAAGTGCGCGAGAGACGGCTTGATCAGATCGCTGCGCGACACGATGCCGATCAGTTGCAACGTTGCGGAATCCGCAACCACCGGCAACCGTTCGAGACCATGCACCGCAAGCCGCGTTGCGACGAGCCGGCAGGTTTCACCGGGTAATGCAAAAGCGGGCGAACGCTGGCGCAATACGTCGGCGAGTCGCGAGTCGAGCGCAATTTTTGCGTCGCCATCGCGGATTTTCTCCAGCACCGCGCGATCGACGACGCCCACCAGCGCGCCCTGACGCACCACCGGATAGGCGCGATGTGTCTGCGTCGCGCCGAAGTACGTTGCCAGCGCTTCAGCCACGGACATGTCGGCATCGATTGTCTTGACCGTGCGCGACATCACCTCGTCGACATGGTGGCGCTCGAGTGGATCGACACCGTATTCCCGGTAAATGTGATAACCACGCCGGGCAATTTTCTCTGTCATGATGGAACGCTTCATGACGACTGTTGCGAACCCGTGCGCGATCAGCGTCGCGGCGAGCAGCGGCAGCAGTGCGTTACTGTCGTGCGTCAGGCCGAATGCGAACACGATGGCGGCCAACGGCGCGCCCAAAGTCGCGCCGAGCGTGGCCGCCATGCAGACGAGCGGCCACAGGGCGGGTTCGCCGCCCGGCAGCACATGGCCGAGCAAGACGCCGAGTCCCGCGCCCAGCATGAGCAATGGAGCAAGGACGCCGCCCGAAGTACCCGAGCCCAGCGCCACGACCCAGATGACGGCCTTCACGATGAGAATCGCCAGCGCGATCTGGATTGCAATGTGCTGATGCAACAGGTCGCCGATCACGTCGTAGCCGACGCCCAGCGCACGCGGTTCGAGAAAGCCGCCGATGCCGACGACGAGCCCGCCGAGCGCGGGCCACCACATCCAGTGGATGGGCAGCTTGCCGAACAGGTCCTCGACTTTATAAAGCGCGGCCGACAAACCCGAGGCGAGCGCACCGGAGAGCAGACCCGCGATGACGCAGGACAGCAGCGACAGCGCGCCGGGCGGCGCGGTTTCGAGCGGAAACAGCGGCCCGGTGCCGAAGAATCCCGCGCGCGCAAATCCCGCGACGGCACACGCGAGGGCGACCGGCAGAAAACTGCGCGGGCGCCATTCGAACAGCAGCAGTTCGACCGCCAGCAGCACGGCCGCCACCGGCGTGCCGAAGACCGCTGTCATGCCCGCCGCCGCGCCGGCTACCAGCAGCGTCTTGCGTTCCGCGGACGTGACCTTCACGCACTGCGCGATCAGCGAGCCCAGTGCGCCGCCTGTCATGATGATCGGGCCTTCCGCCCCGAACGGGCCGCCGCTGCCGATCACGATGCCGGAAGACAGCGGCTTGAGAATCGCCACCTTCGGCGACATGCGGCTCTTGCCGAACAGGATGGCCTCGATCGCTTCGGGAATGCCATGCCCGCGAATCTTCTCCGAGCCGTAACGCGCCATTAGACCGACGATCAGACCGCCGATCACAGGGATGACCACCACCCAGACACCCAACGTGTTGACGGCGGGTGAGCGGTCCGCAAACGAAAATTGCTGAAAGAAAAACAGATTGGTGAATAGATGAATCAGGCTCAACAGCACGAACGCCGCGAGCGTGCTGAGAGCGCCGATCCCCGCGGCGAGCGCGGAAATGCCAGGAAGCCGCGCATTGATGGAAAAATCGCGCTTATGGGTATCGAGACTCATGGCGACTCAAATATCGATCTGGGGGACATTAAACGCGCCTTTGAGCGACTTCAGCTCGGTACGGTGCATCTCGGCGAGACGGGCGAGCACCTGCTCGCCCGCCTTCAACAGATGAACCTCGACCTGGCGGCGGTCCGTCTCACTGACCTTCCTGCGGACCAGATCGAGCGCCTCGCAGCGGGACACGAGCGCGACTACGCCGTGATGCTGCGCCTGCAGCCGTTCCGCAAGCTCGCCGACGGTCGCCCAGTCGCGCTCCGGATAACCCTTGATATGCAGGAGCAGCAGATACTGCAACGGCGTGATGCCTTCGCCCTGGGCGGCCTGTTCAGAAAAACGCTCGAAGCGCCGCATCTGGTAGCGAAACTCGGACAGTTGCTCGAAGTTCGCCTTGGTCAAGCCGCGCGTGAGTGTTTTCATCGTAGTGCCGTGGAGAAAGAAGTGAAACACGAATTATATCATGACGTGATATGTATGTCCGTGTTCGACCTCGGTGTGTATGACGGTGGCTATGCCGTGGTTCGCTGCTTGGCGTAAGCCTGGCGATACAGTCCCGCGATGAGATCGGCCTGCGTGATCATTCCGGCAAGCCGCTGTCTCGAGTCCAGAACCGGGATATGGTGATGCCCATAGTTCGCGAACACGGGCACCAGTTCGACGATGGGCGTCGTTGCGTCGACGGTACGGACGTCGACATTCATCAGGGCGCCGACCAGCGGCGCCGGCGTGACGCTGCGCCTGAACCAGCGCTGCATGGGAGACGACAGGCCGGGCGCTTTGCCGAACGCGCGCTTGTCGACGAGGTCGGCGCGGGTCACGATGCCGATCACGTGCTGCTTTTCGTCAGTGACCGGAAGTGCCTTGATCTGGCGCTGCTTCAGCAGACTCCATGCGGCGGAAGCTCGCGTGGTGGCCGATACGGCGACAAGCGACCGCGACATGATGTCCGCGCAGGTCAATTCATTGAACGTGCGGGCGTAGGCCTGCAACTGAACATCGCGCAACAGGGATTCCAGATCGTCCGTGTCGATATCGAGCAATTCGCCGCGCCGGTTCAACACTGCTTCGAGGTCCGCGCGCGTGAAACCTTCATTCGACGCCGAAGCCGATGCGCCCGCGCCTTTGACCGAACTCGCCTGGGCGACGTGCGGGTATCGATGCCCGGTAGCAGCGTGATAGATGATGGCACCGCACAGCAGCGTCACCGACTGGATCGCAATCGGTTCGGCCACGAAGCGGTAGCCCAACGCGTGCACCGCCGGACCGCCGAGGACCGCGGTCAGCGCGACCGCGCCCGACGGCGGGTGAACGCAGCGCAGCGCAAACATCGCACAGATCGCCAGCGCGACGGCCAAGGCAGCCGCGCCCACTGGATCGGCGATCCAGCTTGCGCAGGCCACGCCGACTGTCGCGGAGACGATATTGCCGCCGATAATCGACCACGGTTGCGCAAGCGGACTGGCGGGAACCGCGAACAGCAGCACGGCCGAAGCGCCCATTGGCGCGACGAGAAGCGGAATGTTCGCCGCCGGTCCGAGAAGGACGTGCATGGTCCCGCCGGTGAACGCAATCCCGAGCAATGCGCCGAGACCCGATCTCAGGCGCTCCGGCCACCGGACGGCAATGGGGTGGGGGGCGAAGCTGGCGAGCCAGCGGATGAGAGCGTAGCGGGACAAGTGTCGAATAGGAATTTGAGAGGGCGATATCACATGGGGCGAGGCCACACTCCGGATTCCGCCGTGGGCCTTCGATCCGATTATATATCACTCCATGATATATGTGGTCACGCAAAGCGGCCTCTCGCCCTTACGGCGTGCTTCCTAACGTCAAGTCGGACTCGCTGCTACCCAGCGACTGAAACAGCGCAGCCGTGTCGCCCAACCGGGCAGCCTGCGCATGCGTCTGGTCGAGAGCGGTCTGCAGCGCTTGACGTTGCGTGTCGAGCAGGCTGAACTGGCTGACGCCACCCGCTGAATACTGCGCGCGCGCAATCTCGAGGTTCGCTCGAGCCTGTCGCGCGGCGTCGTCGCGTGCATGCAACTCGTGCGCATCGTTATGTAATGCCGTCAGCGCATCTGCGACCTGTTGCAGCGCCTGAAGTACCGTTTGCTGATAGCTCGCAAACGCAGCATCGTAGGCGGCCTGGGCGGCACGTTTCTTCGCATGCAGTTCGCCGCCGTGAAAAATCGGCTGCGTCAGATTCAGGCCGATATTCCAGATGTTCAGGCCATTCACAATGTCCTGAATACTCGTGCGTTCAGAGCCGATTCCCGCCGATAGCGAAAACTGCGGATACAGATTCGCCGTTGCAACGCCCACGTTTGCGCTGGCCTGGTGCAATAGCGCTTCAGAGGCGCGGATGTCAGGACGTTGCCGTGCAAGTGTCGATGGCAGCGTGACGGGTATCTCAACCGGAAGATGAAGCGAGTCCAGCGTGAGTTGATCAAAATCTGCTTTAGACGGCACATCGCCCACCAGGATCGCAAGCTGGTGATCCGCCTGCGCGAGCTGCGTAGCGAGTGGCGGCAGCGACGCACGCGTCTGCGCGAGCAACGTGCGCTGGCTGTTCACGTCGAGCTGCGACACACCACCGGCGGCAAAGCGTGCCTCCATGATGCCGAGTTGCTGCGCCTGTGCATCTGCAAGACGCTGCGTCAGCAAGACCTGTTGCTGCAGCGAAGCGCGCTGCACGGCCGTCGACACGACATTGCCCGCAATGGACAAGCGCGCTGCATCCAGTTGGAACGCCTCATAGTCGACCTGCGCCAACGTGGCTTCGAGCGCCCGGCGATTGCCGCCGAAAACGTCGAATGTGTAGGACACCATCACCGACGCATTGAATAGCGAAAACGGCCCGGGGTTCTCGACATTCGGAATGCCGAAAGCCGCGAGATCGACTTGTTGACGCGTTGCCGAAATCTTCGCGTCGACGCTCGGAAACCGTGTCGCACCCGACTGGGCGTTGTAGTTTTCGCGCGCCTCGATCAGCTTTGCGCGGGCTTGCGCCAAGGTAGGGCTTTGATTGAGCGCCTGCTCGACGAGGCGGTCGAGCTGCGCCGAGTGAAACTGGCGCCACCACATCGGTAGCGGCGTGTCCGCCGTCGTGAAGGTTTGCGAGGAACCCTCTGTGCCGCCGGCCGATACCGTACGAGATGACTCGGCCTTGTGCGTGTAGGTTTGCGTGTCCGGCGCAGCGGGCGCGTGAAAGTCCGGTCCCACTGCGCAGCCGCATAGCACGAGTGAACACAGGAAAACGAGTTGCTTCATGATCGTGTCCCCCTAGTCGAGCGTGCGCCGGTAGAAGCGCAATGCAATGGCCATGACGATTGCCGTGAAGAGCGCCATTGGCCACACCGATGGCCACAGGTCGGCCCAGCCATTGCCCTTGAGCAAAATTCCGCGAATCAGCCGGTTGAAATAGGTCAGCGGCAAGAGGTTGCCGATAAACCGCGCCCATGCCGGCATGCCCGCGAACGGGAACATGAAGCCCGAAAGCAGGATGTTGGGCAAGAAGTAGAAGACGGTGAGTTGCATCGCCTGCAACTGGTTTTGTGCGAGCGAAGAAAGCGTGATGCCCACCGTCAGATTCGCCGCGATGAAAAGCAGCGCCGAGAGATAGATGGCCAGCGCGCTGCCGACAAACGGAACGTGGAAAACGTAGCGCGTCGCGGCAAGAATGATCGACGCCTGAATGAGCCCGATGACGACATAGGGCACGATCTTGCCGGTCATCACTTCGATTGGCAGAACAGGAGTGGCGAGCAGGTTTTCCATCGTGCCGCGCTCGCGTTCGCGAGTCACGGCGAGGCCGGTCATCATGACGAGCGTCATAGTCAGGATCACGCCCATCAGTCCGGGCACGACGTTGTATTGCGTCACGCCTTCGGGGTTGTAGAGATTGTGAACCTGCACGTCGAATGCGTTTTGCGTGCCGTTCAGGTGTGCGAGCGGACCCGTCAGATCTTTGTTCGCGACCGGCTGGACGAGTTTCGGCAGCGCGCTGACGGCGGTATTCGTTGCGGTGGGATCGGTCGCGTCGGCTTCGACCAGTAGTGACGGATGCTCGCCACGCAGCAGTTTGCGCGAGAAATCCACCGGCACGTTGAGCACGAATTGGACCTTGCCCTGAGCGAGCGCGCGGCGTCCGGCCTCCTCGTCAGGCAAGATTTCGACGATGTCGAAATAAGCGGAGTTCGTCATCGCCGCAACGAAGCTGCGGGAAAACTCGCTCTGGTCGTGGATGATGACGGCTGTCGGCAGATGCTTCGGGTCGGTATTGATCGCGAAGCCGAACAGTGCCAGCTGGATGATCGGTAACCCGACGATCATGCCGAACGTGACGCGATCGCGCCTCAGCTGAAGAAACTCCTTGAGAACGATGCTCCACCAGCGCGTCAAAGAGAAGACGGTGCGATTCCTCATGACGGCGCTCCGAAGTTGTCTTTCGAATGGCTCATCAGATAGATGAACACATCCTCGAGCCCCGCGCTGATCGGTTCGATGCGCAGCGAGGTTCCGACCACCGCTTGCCGCACCGCGGCTTCGAGCGCTTCATGATCGCGCCCGCTGACGTGCAGCGCGGAACCGAACACGACGGTCTGGTCGACGCCGGGCGTCGTGCGAAGCTGCTCGGATAGTTTGCTCAGGTGTTCGCCATGGATCGACCACGTCGAAAGGCCTTGTGATTCGATCACTTCGCTCGCGGTGCCGCGCGCGAGCATCTTCCCGTAAGCGATATAAGCGAGCTTGTGACAGCGCTCGGCTTCATCCATGTAGTGGGTACTGACGAGCACTGATATGCCGGTGGCGGCGAGGCGGTGCAGCTCTTCCCAGAAGTCGCGCCGTGCGGTGGGATCCACGCCGGCGGTGGGCTCGTCGAGCAGCAGCAGTTTCGGCTCGTGCAACATGCAGGCGGCCAGCGCGAGCCGCTGCTTCCACCCGCCCGACAGCGAACCGGTCAACTGGTTCGCGCGCGTTTGCAGGCCGAGCGATTCCAGCGAGCGATCCACCGCCTCGCGCCGGTTGCGCATCTGGTAGATGCGCGCGACAAAGTCGAGATTCTCGCGGATGGTCAGGTCTTCCCAATAGGAAAAGCGCTGAGTCATGTACCCGACGTTGCGTTTTATCTGCTCGCTCTCGCGCACGATGTCGTAGCCGAGGCAGGTGCCGCTGCCCGAATCCGGCGTAAGCAATCCACACATGAGACGGATGGACGTCGTCTTGCCGCTGCCGTTTGGCCCGAGAAAGCCGAAGATTTCGCCGCGGCCGACCTGCAACGAGACGTTGTTGACAACGTGCTTGTTGCCGAAGCGCTTGTTCAGGTCATGCACGTCGATCACGTACTGTCGGGTGTCGTCGTTCATTGCAGCACCACCGAGACAGGTTGGCCCGGATGAAGCTTCGTCGCGTCCACAATCGACGGGTGGGCTTCGACCATGAACACGAGTTTGGCGCGGCTTTCGTTGCTATAGATGACGGGCGGCGTGTATTCAGCCTGATTCGACACGTAAGTGATCTTCGCTGGCACGTCAGCCGCGCAGCCGTCGCAATGCAGCGTCACGCCGCGATTGAGTGCTAGTTGCCCGACGATCGTCTCCGGAACGAAGAAACGCACCTTGACGTTCTGCGGCGGCAGCATCTGGACAATCGGACTGCCGGCGGACACCCATTCACCCTGGCGATAGAGCGTGTCATAGACAAGGCCTTCTGATGGCGCGCTGACGCGTTTCTGATCGAGCTTCCATTGCGCCTGCGCAACCACGGCATCGGCAGCGGCTACTTGCGCCTCCTGTTCGACGATCTGTTGTGAACGGGCCGGCAGGCGAGCCACGTCGACCTGATGGGTGAGCTCCCGAACTTGTGCGGCGGTGGAGTCGGCATTCGCGCGCGAATCGTCGAGTTGAGCTTTTGCGATGCCGCCCGCGCGGTATTGGGCTTCGTCCCGCGTCAGTTGCAGCGCGGCCTTGCGGGCGTTGGCTACGGCCTCGGCCAGTTGCGCACGGTTGACGTCGACTTCGGGCACGCGCTTGCCGGTCCGGATGTCGGCGAGTTGAGCGCGGGCCGCCGCGAGTTGTTGCTGCGCCTGGACGAGCGCGTGGGTTTCATCGTCGGCTTCAAGGGAAAATAGCGAGGCGTTCGCCTTGACCGTTTGTCCGCGAGAGACCGACAACGCCGTGAGCTTGCCGGCTTGCGAGGAGCCGAGGTAGACGAATTCACCTTCGACGTAGCCTTGGTAAGTCGCCGTTTCGTGCCGCGAGCAGGCCGATAGCAGGGCGACGAGCAGCACGGAAAGTGCGGCGCCGGCAAATCGTTGCGCTCGCGTGGGGTTAGACAAAACGCCCACCGAGAGATTTTTATTTAGTAAGTCATCCATAATTAAAACCCTGTGGTGTCCCGATCGGGACACTGGGCGGATCGACTCAACACGACGGAACGCGCGCGATGAGTTCAATCTGCGGTCTCCGCGAGGGCGATCCGGCTGCCGTGCTGACTCAGCATTTCATGCCGGCGCGTCCGTTCGCGGACCGGACGCAGATCAAGTAGAATGGATACTATGCGAATTTGAATTCAAATTCAAACTATTTCTGGAATGTAAGTCTTCGACCATGCCGACCACCCCGAAAAAGACAGCCGCGACCCAGCCTAGACGGGCCTCGCGCCCTGACGGCGCGGCGACTCGTCAGCACCTGCTCGAGACTGCAGGCCGGGTGTTCGCCGAACGTGGTTTCGCGGATGCCACCAGCAAGGAAATTTGCGAACGCGCGGGCACACCGATGGCGTCGGTGAACTATCACTTTGGAAGCAGGGAAGCGCTTTACGAAGCAGCGCTGGTCGAGGCGCACCGGCAAGTCGTGGGTCTTGACGAGCTGGCCGAGCTTGCTGCGGGCCTCGACGATCCCAAGGATCAGTTGCGCGCGGTCCTCTCGCGTTTCGTCGGTCTTTCAACGAACGCGGGCACGCCTTGGGGCTTTATGCTGATGCTGCGCGAAGTGCTGTCACCGTCGAAAGCCATCCCGGCGCTCATCGAGAAAGCGGTGCGTCCGAAGGCCGCATTCCTGCTCAAGGTGATCGGCGGCGTGCTGGGGCTGGACCCGACCACGCCCGTGGTTCAGCGGGCTTTGATGTTTTCAGTGTTACCCTGCATCGCCATGATGATCGCGCCAAAGCAGATGCAGTCCGCTCTATTGCCCGCTATCGCCCGGGACAAGGATGCGCTTGCAGAGGATTTTGTGCGATTCGTGCTGGCGGGTCTCGATGCGATCGCACTCGCTCATCGTTCGGAAGCCAAGTGAACCACGACTGTATTTCGACCCGGCTTATCCAAAGACAATGCGCGCCGCACATCCGCAAGGGTGGCCAGTAGACAGGAATGAGAGACACCCGCTTATGCGAGGTTAGCGGAGCTCGATGGTTTTCAATGGCTCGGTGAGCATACAGTGATGCCCGGTATCAGTGACGGCTGTCTGACGCGCGGACCGGTTTTGAACTTTTCATAGAGCTGTGCGAATGGAGTCGCATTCCACCCCGAGCAGTACACGTATCCGACGGAAATGTCCTGGCGTAGAGGCCGGGCCCGCACCGGTTCATAGAAAGTCTGCCATGGTTGATGGGCGAGGCGCAATCGAGCCTCAAATCATTGAACACTAGGACAAGTGCCAATATTCCCTTGTAAGCAGCGTCCAAGCATAAATAGTTACTTTGGCTCTGGTGACGGCCGTGATTACGCGGTAGAAGATGGTGTATCTGGAACGACCGACGCTATGCGCCGCGGTCGATGAGGCCAAACAATAAGCCTACAACTTCATACGTGGTGGTGACACTACATAATCATGTAATGCACGACATGGCTCCTCACGCTTCCGGACGACGATTCCGATGACTATAATTTCTCATCGGCACGCCCTTTGAGCAGCACATTTAGCGGGCCTGCTGCAGATCGACTGTACCGAAGTTAGGAGAGGTTTTTACCTGACCGCAGAGGGGTTCTATGGAATCCGAAAACGAACTGGTCTATCTGGCTGACGACGACAGTCGGGTGCGAGAAGCACGCTCTGCACTATTGCGCACAAACGGAACGAACGTCCAGGCATTCAACTACGGTCTTGCCATAAAGGACGGGGCAGTTGATTTCCTCACAAAGCCTTTCGATTTGGTATCACCGAATACACCGTGCAAATGCATCGCGGCCACATCATGAAAAAAATGCAGGCGGATTCATTTGCGACTCTTGTCGGGCAGGCAAGCAAACTCCAACTCAAAGCCTCGTCGATAACCACGTTCGATGCCTGACGCCAACGCCAAACCTTTGTGAGACTCCATGGCCCGGAGGAAAGAAATGCTCGCGCCTCCGGTTCGAACCGTTGCCGTGATTGATGATGATCGGCGGGTTCTGACCTCTCTTGCGAACCTGTTGGCCTCAGGCGGGTATGGAACACGGCTCTACGAATCGGCACAGGATTTCTTTTCCGACGGCTATCTGGGGCTGTTATGCGTTATAACGGATTTGGGAATGCGGCCCATCGACGGCTTGCGAGTGCTCGAGCGTGTGGTTCATTCCGGCGCAGCAATGCCCGTCATCATTATTACCGGCAAACCTGGCGAGCATACTGAAAACTACTATCAGCAGAGAGGCGCACTAGGCTTCTTCAGAAAGCCTGTCGATGGGGACGCGTTGCTGGACCTGCTCGACAGCATCGCCTGAAGGCGTCGGTGGCCGGTCCACCTCTGCCTTAGGACAAGCGCTGCCAGATTTGCAGGCGCCGGCAAGTTGTTTTGAGCGGGACGTGTCGCGCCAGGCGAGTTGCGCGCTCGAAGAGAAAAAACTACTGCGCACCCCGCCTTGAGTCAGTACATTCGACGAAAATCGAGGCGGCATGCGGTAGCTGAACCGGTCTCAACAGACGATAGCCGCGGCCAGGTACGGATACCAGCAACTTACGATCCTCGCCCATCATTTTACGAATCCCGCAGATGTGCACGTGAAGATTGTTGTCCACGACTATGGTGGTCGGCCACACCTGATCTATCAGCTTCTCCTTTGTCACCAATGCGCCGTTTGCTTCGATAAGGACGAGCAAAACATCCATCGCTCTGCAGCCAAGCTCGACAGGCGAGCCGTCGACGAATATCTCTCGCCGGTCCGGGAAGACAGTCAGATTTCCAATGCGAATCATTGCTTAAATATCCATTCGTTTGAGGCCGCTGTATTGGGCCAGTAACCGGCGCAGACCGGCGACTGCGATAGCAGCGTTGAAGTCATCGAGCCGTGGTCGCTCCAGTGTTCTACCTGGTTTCGATGGTAGTTGGCCGTATGTCTGACCGCTATTACATGAATCTGGAGTCAAGTCTGTTTTTGTCGACGAGGCTCTGTGGTTGAAGCGACGGAGGGCATTGGAGCAGGCGGCCGACGCATGGCGAAAGTCGCCCGGTTGCACTATCTCGCGCCCACCTCCGGTTGGGAAATCTGGACAGGCAAGACGGGGAGGACGACGCCGAAGGTCGCTCCGTAGCCCTCGTTATTGGAGGCGGTAAGCCGACCCTCATGAGCCTCGATAATGGAACGGGACACCGCAAGTCCGATGCCCATCCCCTTGCACTTGGTCGTGACGAATGCGTCGAATATGCTGTCGTCGTCGACGATGCCCGAGCCGTTATCGATGACTTCGAGCAGTATGGACCGGTCGTCAACGGGGCTTGCGGCAATTAGAATCCTGGGTGTGCGTCCCGAGTTCTCCGTGGCCTCTATGCCGTTCGTGATGAGGTTAAGAAGAACCTGTTGAATCTGTATCTGATCGACGAACACTGGAGGCAGGCCATCGGGCAAGTCGAACTCGATGTCGGCGCTACGTCTGGTTTCGTCTTCCCGTAGCAGACGGACGGCTTCGAGGACCATGTCTTTCACATTCCGTTCCCGTTTCTGGAATGTTTGCCGCTTGAACAGTGCGCGGATGCTTTGCATCGTCTCGTCCGCGGAACGGGCATCTCGAACGACGCTTTCCACGGAAAGCCTGGCTTCGCCCAAGTTGGGCGGAGCCGCCGCGAGCCACCGTTTGCAAGCCTGCGCATTGGCGATAACGGACGTGAGAGGCTGATTGAGTTCGTGTGCGATCGACGCCGAGAGTTCTGCGACCGTGGCAATCTGGGTTGCACGCGCGAGTTCAGCCTGAGTCTGTCTGAGCCGGTCCTCCGCGCGCTTGCGCTCGTCGATATCAAGACTGAGCCCATACCATTGAACAATGTTGCCGTCGGCGTCTCTCATTGCTTCGGCAGTGTTCTGGTACCAGCGATAGACGCCGTCTTTTCGGCGAAGCCGCGCAACATGGCAGTACGGTTCGCCAGTCTCGATCGAGTGTGTCCACGCCTGAAGCAGGCTGTCCAGATCGTCAGGATGGAAGGTCTTCTGATAGCCGAGGTTCTCGAGTTGTGAAATATCCAGGCCAACAAATTCGGAGGTCTTCCGATTGACGTAAGTGAGCCTGCCTTGTGGGTCATTGCACCAGAGCATGGCCGGGATGGTCTCGATAAGCTCGTGTAGCTGATGCTCCCGCTGTTCGAGCACTGCTTCCGTTTGCTTGAGATCGTTGATGTCCGTACATACGCCGTACCAGTGCAGGATCTGTCCGCTTTCGTCGCGAAACGGTTCGCCGCGAGCGAGATACCAGCGCAGTTTCCCATCGGCGCCCGTCACCTGGTACGTGTCCTGATAAGACGCACCTTCCTGGACAGCTTGCCTCCAGCGTGAACGGACGCGAAGGCGGTCAGCTTCCGGGATGAGGTTAAGTAACATTTCTCTGTCGAATTCTTCCTCGCCCTTGCCCATGAACTTCAGCATTTGTCGATTCCACCGGTCGACATCTCCTTGCGGTGTGGCGCGCCAGATCATCACGGGCAATGCGTCCACGAGCCTTCGCAAATTAAGCTCTTCCGAGCGAAGAGCCTCCTCGGCTAACTGCCGGTCGTGGATATCCGTCGAAAGCCCATACCAATTCAAAATGTCACCGTTGGCACCCCGCATAGGTGCGCCTTTGCATTGAAACCATCGATACGTGTCGTCGGCCGCCCGGAGCCGATAGACCCAGTCAAAAGGCCTCCCGCTATCGATGGAATTCTGCCAGGCTTCAACAGTCGACGCGGAGTCATCCGGATGCACCAGGTGAAGCCAGCCGTTCGCCACCAAATCATCGAGCTGTAGCCCGGTGTAGTCTTCAGTGCGCTTGTTGGCGTATTGCAGGCGGCCATGGGAGTCCGTACGCCAGAGCAGGCCAGGAACGGTTTCCGCCAGCCAGTTCAGTTGAACCTCATTTTCGCGGATGACCTCTTTAGACCTGTAAAGATCGTCAATGTCGATGGTCACGGCATACCACTTGTAGACGCTTCCGTCCTCGTTGAAGTAAGGAACGGAGCGCGCGTGGTGCCATCGATAGTTACCGTCGCGGTCTGCCCATCGATAGGTCGTATCGTGCGCGCTCTTTTCCTGAAGAGAGCGACGATGGCCCGCCTCTATCCGGTCGCGGTCATCGCGGTGAATGAAACTCAGAAAGCCGAGATTCTGTATGCCCTCAAGCGTCGTACCCGTTTCCTCGAGAATCTGCTGACTCACGTAGTCGAACTCGTGCTCTGTCCGGGTAGCGAAGCGGCCGGGTAATCGATCGAGGAGTTCGCGGGCTTCTTTCTCACTGGCCGCCAATGCCTGTTGAGCCTTGATGGTCTCCTCGATTTCTATTCCGACGAGGTACCAGTTGATGACGTCCCCGCTCGACGAGCGTGATGGCTCGGCGAGAAGACGCTGCCAGCGGTATATGCCGTCGCGCTGCAGCATCCTCACGGCAATGTCGACCGGTTCACGCGCGGCAATGCACGCTTTCCATCGCTGTAGTGCGGCTGCCAGGTCATCGGGATGAATGTAAGCCATCCATCGGTCGCCGACTATTTCCTCCATCGGTCGTCCCAGCGCGGCGACGCCGACTTTATTCACGTAGACAAGCTCGCCGGTGGGTCCACCGACACATACGCATGCCGGCACACTATCCACAATGCGCCGATAGGTTTCCTCTTCGATTCGAAGCAGGGATTCAGCGGTCTTCCGGTCGTGTATGTCCCAGCTCACACCGATCCATCGCAGTAGCCGTCCACTTTCGTTTCTTATCGTTTTGACACGGCAGAGAAACCACCGGTACTCGCCGTCAGTACGTCGGAGTCGAAGCTCGAGCTCTCCCATGTCGTTTCCGGCCAGAAGCGCCCCCCAGTATCGGTCGTTTGTCTGCAGGTCGTCAGGGTGGATTGCGGCTCGGAAAGAGTCGCAGTGGTGTGCTTCCTTTATGCCTGTGTATTCGCACAGGCTGGGGCTCAGGTATTCGATGTGACCAGTGGGCAGCGCGGTCCACACATGGCCGGGAAAAAGATTGCTAATACTTTGAAGTGTCTGGTTCAGTTGGCGGAGTTGCTCATCGAACTGTCCATCCTTCGATCCGGCCGTTGAGTCAGGCTGCGGGGGGCGCCGGGAGGCCAGCTCGGCACAAAGCCATGCCGCCGCGATTGCGACCGCGGAATGGGTGATAGAGCCGGAGTCAAGCGGAGGGTGACCGGCGGTGAATGCCATTCCGGCTATCCCAAGCGAGGCGAACCCAGCGGCCAGACGCCCGAAACTCCTGCCGAAAAAGTGCGCGATCAGGACAACAAAGAGGAGGCTGAGGATGCCGGAAATCGGTTCTAGTAACCCTGCGATGCTGGACGCACTGGATATGGCGACGCTGAGGGCAATATCCCGAGACGAGCGTGGTATCAACACGGTAAGCATGTCAACCTCCGAGTTCGTCGGCGCATTGGACGGTGGTACTTTTGCATGTCTCCGCCCATGGCAGGATCTTCCAGCGCAATGGTGCCTTGCGCAAATTGAGCGGGGGTGTCGTCGGTTGTTTTATGTAGTACGTGCGAGGCCTGGTCGCGCGCAGTGCAGTGCGCACGAATCGGATATGAGGAGACAGCGATCCGTCATACCATAGCGATTCGCTGCTTGCATTTGGGGATCAAAGCTTTTCGAAGACGCGGTTTGGAAGAGCATAGTGGGCTGATAGCAATCACGTGTTTCCGAGTGCGCCGCATCGGGATTTCCAATCAAGCGGACAAGGCGGAACGCTCAGCCTACAATTTCATACACGGCGCTGACATTACATAATCATGTAATGCACGATGCGGCTCCCTACGCTTCCGGGCAACGATTCCCACGGCTATAATTTCTCGTCGGCACGCCCGCCTGAGAGGCACATTCTGCGTGTCTATCGCAGATCGACTGTACCGACGTTAGGGGAGGTTTGCCTGACTACAGGGGGTTCCATGGAATCCGCAAACGAACTGGTCTATGTGGTGGACGACGACAGCCGGGTGCGAGAAGCACTCTCTGCGCTGCTGCGCGCAAACGGAAGAGACGTCCAGGCATTCAGCTCCGGTGGAGAGTTTCTGGACAAACCGCATCGAAATGTGGTGGCATGTCTGATCCTGGATATGAGAATGCCTGGCATGAATGGCCTGGAAGTCCAGAAGCTTCTTCGCATGGACTCTCCGATTCCGGTCATTTTCATTACCGGAGTGGGAGATGTGCCGTCCGTAGTTCTTGCCATGAAGGGCGGAGCTGTCGACTTCCTCACCAAGCCTGTCGATGAAGATGCATTGATGCGCGCGGTCGACGCGGCTCTCGCGAGAGCATACGTTCTTCGCGAGGAAGCGCAGAATGCAGCGACGCTTCAGGCGCTCTATCAATCGCTGACACCTCGTGAGCAGGAACTGTTGCCGCTACTCGCAAGCGGTTTGCTCAACAAGCAGGCGGCGGCAATCCTCGGCATCACTGAATACACCGTGCAGGTGCATCGCGGCCACATCATGAAAAAAATGCAGGCGGATTCGTTTGCTACTCTCGTCCGGCAGGCCGGCAAACTGCAACTCGAAACGTCGTCGACAACCACGTTCGATGCCTGACGTCTGATGCGTGTTAGCACCGACCCGATACGGAAATCTTGCGGCCACCACCAAACGCCCGAACGTCGCGGCGTCGGCGGCCCATCCTTCGGATAGGATCACAAAACGCTAGCCTGGCCGTACAGTCTCACGCGTTCGCACGTCCGCGTGGTCCGGTCTCGCGCATGAACATCGCAAGCACCATTGCGAGCACGATGCCACCGAGCAGCCACGAGCCGGCTGCGCGGAACACCGGCAGATCCATTGCGCCGCCGCTCGCGACGTGGGCAAGCAGCTTGCCGTACGCGGGCGTGAGCAAGGCGCTGAACGTGAATACCAGGAAATTGATCGCGCCGCTGGCGCTGCCCTTGACGTTGTCCGGATTGACTTCCTTGATGACCGTGTAGGGCAGCATTGCCGCACCGGAGCCGATGCCGAGGAGCAGCCCGAGCATATAAGGCGGCGCCACTCCGGCTGGCAGATAGAAAATGCCCGCGCCCGACACAAGCATCAGTAACGCGCCGGCAATCAACACCGGCTTGCGACGCCCCAGACGGTCAGACAGGTAACCTAACAGCGGGCAGCCGATCACCCAGCCGAGCGGCACCATGCTCGCACGATTGACGGCCTCCGCATAGCTGACGTCGAGACCGTTGTGCAGGAACGGAATGCCCCAGATCATGTCGCCGATCGTAGTCGGCAGGAACAGCAAGCCGGCGCAGAAACCGCAGAGATACGACTGCGGATTGGACAGCACTTCCTTGTATGGCGCGAACATCTTCATCCATGAGCCCTGGTTGGCTGGGCTGTCGTCATGGACTGCGGGCGTCGCGAAGAACACCAGCACGGCGATCAAAAGGATGACAAGGCCGGACAGCCACCAGAACTTTTGCCACGTGATGAGGCCGTGAATCAGCGGGGCAACGGCGAACTGCCCTGCGGAGCCGCCCAGCATGCCGAAGCATTGAGTGAATCCCACCGCCGTCGCAAGAGAACGCGGGGGAAAGCCGTGCGTGGCGAGATACACCGCGCCGATGAACCCACACGCCGAACCCGCGCCTTGCAGCAGGCGGCCGACCTGCGCCGCCTCCACGCTGCCCAGACCGAACAGCGCCGCGCCGACGGCAACGAGAACGATGCCGGCCGGAATGACGGCCTTGCCGCCGAGTCGATCGAGCAACGCACCGCAAACGATCGAGAACAGCGCATAGGTGTAGTAGTACAGGCCGACTAGCGCGCCCACGCCCAGCGCATCGCGGGCGAACGCCGCACTCAGCTCGGGTATCATCACGCCCGGCGCCGAACGCAGCATGTACTGCATGAAGTAGAACGCGGCACAGAAAAGCCAGGCGATGACGAAACCCATGTGGATGGGCTGGCGGTCTGATGCAACATTGACGGTGCTGACGGCCTTGCTGGACATGGTTCGATTTCCGTTGAGTTTTGCGGACCGCGTTACCGGAACAGGTTGACCTTTGCGAGATCGATGAGCTGCTGGCCCCGACCGTCCATGACGGCACGAAGCATGAACAGCCCAAAGTGGTAGGCCTGATCAGTGGTGGTCGCGGGAGGCATCACGAGTTCCTGACGCGCGCTCACTACGTCGACGAGAGCCGGGCCCGGATGGGCGAATGCTTCGGCCAGGGCGCCTTCCAGCTCCGCAGGATGCTCGACGCGCACGCCTTTGATTCCTATCGCGTTGGCCATCGCGGCGAAGTTCGGATTTTTCAGGTCACATCCCGTATCGATGAACCCACTGGCCTTCATCTCCATTTCCACGAAGCCGAGTGTTCCGTTGTTGAGCACGACGACTTTGACCGGCAAACCGGTTTGAATCAGCGTCAGGAACTCGCCCATCATCATGGTGAAGCCGCCGTCACCCGACATCGAGATCACCTGTCGGTCCCTGAAAGCAGCCTGCGCGCCGATCGAGTGCAACAACGAATTGGCCATCGAACCGTGGTTGAACGAACCGACCAGTCGTCGTTTGCCGTTCATCTTCAGATATCGTGCGGTCCATGCGATGGGCGTGCCGACGTCGCAGGAGAAGATCGCATCTTCGTCCGCGAGTTCGCTGACGAGCCGCGTCACGTACTGCGGATGGATCGTGCTGCTGCCCGCTTCCGGCTCCGCCAGCGCATCCAGACTCTGGCGAGCCTTGCGATAGTCGTCGAGTGCGCGATTCAGAAAGCTGCTGTCGGTTTTCTGCTGAATCTTGGGAAGAAGTTCATTGAGCGTATCCTTGACGGTTCCCAATACGCCAAGCTCTATCGGGCATCGATTGCCGAGCGCTTCCGCCCGTGTATCGACCTGCGCGATAGTCACCTTCTCCGGGTAGAACTGTCGATAAGGGAAGTCGGTGCCCAACATCAGGAGCATGTCGCAACTCTTCATCGCGGAATAACCAGAAGCGAAACCGACAAGGCCCGTCATGCCCACATCGAATGGATTATCGTATTCGATGTATTCCTTGCCTCGCAGCGAGTGCACGATCGGTGCTTGCAGTTTGCGGGCGAGTTCTACGACTTCCGCATGGGAATCCTTGCAGCCGGCCCCACACAGCAACGTCACTCGCGACGACCGGTTCAGCAGGCCTGCGAGTTCCGTCACATCGTCGTTTGATGGGTGAATCACCGGAGCGGAAGGCGCGCTCCAGGTCGGCACAGGTTTGGTGAGAGGTCCGAGCGCCACATTTCCAGGTATGACGACAACAGCGACGCCTTTACGCGCAACCGCTGTCCGGATGGCGCGGCCCAGAATTTGCGGCAGTTGGTCCGGGCTGGTGACGAGTTCGACGTAGTGGCTACATTCCTTGAACAGGATTTCGGGGTGAGTCGCCTGAAAATAGTCGATGCCGATTTCCGTGCTTGGGACATGCGCGGCGATAGCAAGAACGGGAACGCCGCTGCGTTGGCAGTCGAACAAGCCGTTGATGAGGTGCAGATTCCCCGGACCGCAACTTCCGCAGCAGACTGCGAGCTGTCCCGTGAGATGGGCCTCGGCGCCAGCGGCGAAAGCCGCGCTTTCCTCATGCCGCATGTGAACCCATTCAATCGAACCATCCCGGCGCAGCGAGTCCGTGAATCCATTGAGCGAATCCCCCACGACACCGAACACGCGCTTCACGCCCGCGTTGACTAGTGCACCAACCATGTAGTCGGCAGCTATCGTCGCCATTTCACATCTCCATAGGTGAATGAATTACTACGAGTGCGATGCTTTCGCAGAGAGACCAAAGAGACACGTCCACATGAGCGCGGTGCAATCACCCAGCCGTAGTGGCTGTTTTGAACGGTCCGCAGTGTCAGGTCCTTGATGTTAGTGAGCGTGGCGAAGCGCGGCTATTACATGAATCTGGAATCAGCCTGGACAGGCTATTGGCGCTCGACACTGATTGAGTTACGGCAGGACACCGGAACAAGATTCGGATTACGTAGATATGAAATACGTCGGCCGAGCATGACGTCATCGTTGTTGACGCAGAGCCGGATTTGACCTGTCAGACCGTTTCCTCCACGGGGGTAGCGTCCATGACGGTAGCCAGAATCATCGCTTCGACGTTTCGTGGGGCAGGTCGGCCACGCCTGGGTCGATACACGGCATCGCCTGTTGCAATGGTCTGGCCGCTCAGTGCGCAAACCCCGGCTTTCCTCGCGATGCAGCGCCGCCATGTCTGTTCGCCGTAGCAGCAGGAGGTCGCGTCGCTCCACGCAATGGTTGCCGAGATCTGTCCAGTGCGCTCCAGAATCCGGATCGCGCATTTCGAAAACTTGCCTTTGCCGCACATCGGGCGCGCCCGACTGGACACAATGGGCCGTTGCATTTCGCTTTCGTTCGAGAGGCGCGCCGTCGCGGACTGCCACGTTCTGTCTTCTTCAAAGGGCGCTTGCATGATGCGGTTCCTCGATTCTCATTAGACAAAAAGATGCCGTGCGCAATCAATGTGACGTGCCGGATTCTCGAGCCAACATTCGACCCCGGCTTGATGATAGTCAGCGCAATTGCGGGCCGCTACTACATGAATGTGGAGTGCGTCAGGGTTTGACCAGGAAGAGGAGTCATGGCGGCGACATTACATATTCATGTAATGCGGAATACCTTTTTCGGCGTTATTGTGACGGCTTGGTGCGCCTGCCATCTGTCGACGGGCGGCCCACAGGCTATGATCTTGAAAGGTGCGCTGTCAGTTTCTTCAGAAGGCCTTTGGATGAAGGCGCTTTGTTGGAAATGCAAAGCAAGCGTCACATCTCCGGTGCGCCCGAAGCCGTTTCCCTCACTGCCCAAAACCTGAAATCCGAGGCGAGACGCATCGGCGTATCTGCAAGGCGTAACATTGATTTCAACCATAGAGACGACTTTGAAACGACACATGCCACTAGCCAGAGGCAGATGTTCAAAGCGTGCAATCGGCGCGGCCGCGATTGCCGCGATTCCGATGTCAGGGTGCGCAAATTCGCCATCCATTGGCGTGTTGGGCGCGTACTTTCCCGACTGGCTGTTCTGTATCGTCGCGGGCGTCGTGCTCACGGTCGTCATCTATCTGATCCTCAAGCGCTTACAGGCCGACAATCTGATGGGACCTTCCGCCGTGGTGTATCCCACGCTTGTCGCATTCCTCGCGCTCGCTGTCTGGTTGATGTTCTTCCAACATTGAATTTTTGTCGGGTGGATGAATGGCGACCCCAGCCAGCAGGACATCGAAGAGAAAATGGCCGGCCATCGTGATGGTCGTGGTGACGCTGTTGCTGCTCGTCTACGTCATCCGGGTGTGGGACCGGGCACCTCGCACCGACGACGCTTATGTCTACGCGGATACGATCGACGTCGTGCCCGAAGTCAGCGGCCGCATCGTCGAGTTGGCCGTGCGCGACAATCAGGCGGTGAAGCAGGGCGATCTGCTGTTCCGTATCGATCCGCGCCCGTACCAGGATGCGCTCGCGCGGGGCCAGGCGTCCCTCGTCGCGCTCGACCGCCAGATCGAGCTGACCCAGCGCACGGTCAATGCGCAGCAGTACAACGCGCAGTCGGTGCGTGCGGCCGTCGAGCGCGCGCGAGCCGCAGCCGGCCAGGCGTCCGACACGCTGCACCGCATGGAGCCGCTGTTGTCACACGGTTATGTATCGGCGGAAGACGTCGACCGTGCGCGCACTGCGCAGCGCTCCACGCAGGCCGAACTCAGCGCGGCGCAACTGCAGGCGCAGCAGGCGGCGGCGGCTGTGAGCGGCGTCGATGCGCTGGTCGCGCAACGCGCCGTCGTCATGGCGGAGATCGCGACGGCCGAACTGAACCTGGAGTATGCGACGGTGCGAGCGCCGTTCGACGGACGCATCGTGTCATTGAAGACATCGACCGGCCAGTTTGCCACGGCGCTCAAACCGGTCTTCACCTTGATCGATACGCGCCACTGGTACGTGGTCGCGAATTTTCGCGAGACTGAACTCAAGGGCGTCACGGCGGGGACGCCTGCCACGGTCTACCTGATGAGCGATACGGGCCAGCGTTTTCAGGGCAGCGTCGACTCGATCAGCTATGGTATCGCGCCCGATGAAGCCGGCCTTGCATTGCCCGGCGGATTGCCGCGCATTCAACGCACGCTTAACTGGGTGCATGTATCGCAGCGCTTCCCGGTGAAGATCCGCATCGACAAGCCGAACCCGGAACTGTTTCGCGTCGGTACGTCGGCGGTGGCCGTGCTGGAACCCGGGCGCGGCGACGGCGGCGAGCACCATTGAGGAACCCATGACCGCCGCCGACTATCTGCCCGTCACGCTGCGCGATGCAGGCGCTTTCCTGAGCCGCGAGCTTGCACCGTTTCCAGGGCGTCTGAACGTCATGTTGCGTTCCATGCTGACGAGCGCCATCGTGATCGTCGTGTCGATGGCGCTCGAGGTGCCCGAACTCGCGTTGTCGCTACTCGTGGTGTTCTATGTCACGCAGTCGAACGTGGTGGTGACGCGGCTGGTCGGCGTGATGTTCATGGTCGGCTCGACGCTCGCCATCGGCCTGTCGATCCTGCTGTTGAAATTTACATTCGACTATCCCTTGCTGCGCATCGTCATCGCGAGTCTGATGTTCTTTGGCAGCGTGTACCTGCTCCGGGTGCTCAAGATCGGCGTGGTGTTTTTCATCGTCGCGATCGTCGTGATCTACGTGCAGAGTTTCGTGGACCAGACCGATCAGGCCGACCTGCTGATCCGCGCGGTGTTGTGGGTGTGGATCGCCGTCAACTATCCAATCGCCCTGACGCTCGTGGTGAATACCTTGCTGCTGCCTGCCGAACCGCAATTGCAACTCAAGGCGGAAATCCATCGGCAACTCGTGACGCTGGACGCGCGCCTGACGCAGCTGATCGACGGCACGGCGAGCGCCGCGCGGATCACGCTGGCGGCCGTCCAGCAAGGCGCGCTCACGCTGCAGAAGCTGCTGCGGTTCACGACGATGCGTGATGCAAACTATCGCGAGCATCAGGCATCACAGCTTGCGTGCATTGCGACCGTGTCGCGGCTTTATCGCGGAGCGAGTGAACTGCCGCTCAGTTGGCCAGGCGTGTCGGCAGCGCAACTGGCGATGTTGCGCGAGTTGCGTGCGAACTGCCGCGCGCTCGATGACTCGGTCATGACTGGCGAGCCCTATCGCTACGTGAGCACGGCGACACCTGAAGAGCGCAATGCCGCCGACACGATTCCTGCTGCTGCCGAATCGCAGCGAGCGCTGCGCGCGTACGCCGATCTTGTTACAAGCGGTGCCGCCGCGGCCGGTAAGCCACCCGCGAGCGAACCGATGGTCGCGCCCGACGCATGGACCAATCCTGCGTACACGCGCTTTTCGCTGAAGACGCTGCTCGCTGTTCTTGTCTGCTATGTGTTCTACAACGCCGTGGACTGGCAGGGCGTCCACACGGTCATGCTGACCTGCCTGATCGTCGCGCTGCCGAGCCTCGGCGCATCGACGCAGCGTGCGTTGCTGCGGCTCTCCGGGGCCGCAGTCGGCAGCGCGCTGGCGTTGTTCACGGTCGTGTTCATCGTTCCGCATTTCGACGACATCGTTGGCCTGCTGTTGATCGTGTTGCCTGTCGTTGCCGTAGGGGCGTGGATAACGGCGGGTTCGGAGAGGATCAGCTATGCCGGCCTCCAGGTGATGTTTACGTTCTCGCTTGCATTGCTCGGAGAGTTCGGCCCAACCACGAACCTCACTGAAATCCGTGACCGGATGGTCGGCATTCTGCTGGGTGTTTGCGTGGCGACTTTCGTGCAGATGTCGTTCTGGCGCGAGGGCGAGGGCGATGTGCTGCGACAGAAGCTCGCAACCCTGTTGCGCGCGATTGCAGCACAGTTGCGCCCATCGCAGGTTGGCGCCGGGAAAGGGGATGATCTGCCGTATGCACAGCGCCAGTTGCAGGCGTGGGCCGTGCTGGCCGATTGCGAGACGACGCTCTCGCGTGTCGCGCTCGAGCCCGCCTGGCAGGAAGGCGAGCAGTCGCAACTGACACTGCGCGCACAAACGGTGCTCGCGCAGGGACGCGAGATCATGCTTGCGGGTGATGCGTTGCGCAGCGCGCTCGTGGCGCAAGCGGGATCGTCGAGCCCACACACCATCGACGCAGTGCAGGCGGCCCAGCAACAGGCCAGCGCCGAACTCAACCGGTACGCGGAGGAACTCGCGGCCAACCCACCCGATGCACACGCGCCGCGGCGCATCGAGGTCGCTGCGCAAGCGGTCGAACCGGCTCAACTGGCCGATCGGCCGCTCATCGCCGCAGCGGACGAACTGTCGCGGCAGATCGCGGGGCTGCCGGACTGGCGCGTCGACGCACCGGTCGCGGTGCCGGCATCACCGGCGGTGCGAGCATGAACGCGCGATCGGGTTTGTGCGATTGGCGATGGCGTCGATGCTTTCTATGCATCGCGTGGATATCGTCCGAGCTGTCGGGGTGCGCGCTGATCCATCACAACGGCACGCCCTACACCGAGATCGCGCCCGAGCAAATCAATCTCGCGGACGACATCCACCTCGCACGCGACGGCTGGCCCGCCGCACGTTGGTGGACGCGCTATCGCGATGCCCAGCTCGACGCGCTGATCGATCAGGCGCTCGCCGATGCGCCGACCATGGTCATCGCGCGCACGCGCGTCGCGCAAGCAAAGTCGGATGTGGAGCTTGCCAGAGCGGGTTCCAACCTTCAGGTAGCGGCGCTGGCGTCGCTGGATCGCGAGCATATTTCGGCGAACGGCTTTCTCGGCCCGTTCGCGAGGAACGAACCGGCTGCGGGGCTGACGGGGCCGTGGTACACGGAAGGTGTCGTCGGGCTTGGCGCGAGCCTGGACGTGGACATCTGGGGCAAGCAACGCGCGGAGGTCGCCGCGTCGCTCGGCGTGAGCAATGCGCGGCTCGCCGAGACGTCCGCTGTCGAAATCGAAATCTCGACGGATGTCGCCCAGCTTTACTACGGCATTCAAACGACTTATCAGCTCATCGATCTGCTGAACGAATCGCATGAGATCGCGGAGTTCGCGGTGCAAGCACACGAAGGGCGAGCGGCGCGAGGCCTCGAAGCCCGCACCCAGTTCGAAGAGGCACGCGCGCAGCAACTGGCCATTGAAGGGCAGATCGTGTCGGCGCAAGGGCAGATCAAGCAGTTGCGCGAATCGATGCGCGCGCTGGTCGGCGCGGGGCCCGCCGGACTGCCCGCCATCGAACCCGTTGCGCTGCCGCGCTCGCAGGCTGCCTTGCCGACGACGCTCTCGTACGAACTGCTGGCCCGGCGGCCCGATCTGCAGGCGATGCGATGGTATGTCGAGGCGTCGTTCGACCGGATCGACGCGGCGAAGGCGGCGTTTTATCCAAGCTTCGATATCAAGGCATTTTTCGGCTTCAACGCCTTGCACCTCGCCGACCTCTTCACGCATGCAAGCCAGCAGATCAACCTGATTCCGGGCTTGACCTTGCCGATTTTCGACGGCGGCAGGCTCAACGCGAACCTGAACGGCGCCCGCGAGGGCAGCAACCTGTTGATCGAGCAGTACAACCAGGCCGTTCTCAACGCCGTACGCGATGTCGCGCAGACGGGCAGCCGTCTGCAGTCCCTCGACGCGGAGACTGCGTTGCAGAAACAACGGATCGAATCGGTCGCGTTCACGAGGGACAGCGTCGAAGCCTACTATCAACGCGGGCTGACGAGCCGGCTCGCGGCGCTCGAAGCGCGCCAGCCCGTGGTCGCGGAACAGGTCGCCCTGCTCACGCTCAAGGGTCAAGTGCTCAGTCAGGAGATTGTGTTGACGAAGGCGCTCGGCGGCGGCTATCTCGCCGATCCGCCTGTCGAACTGAAGCCGCGTTGAACGGCGCACGTATTCTGTTCAGAACTGCTGTGCGCGCAGCGATTCGAATTCCGCGCGGCACACGTCGCCGAACTTGCCGAGAATGTCGATCGAGCCATCCGCGAGCATCTCGCGAATCTCGATGAAGGACTTGTCTGGCGCGAGATAAGTGTCCACGATCTTGCGTCCGATCACGTCGGCTTCGTCCGCGACTTCGAGCGACGACTGGACGCGCATGCGGCTGATCTTCGCGTAGAGGTTGCCGAGCCCGGCGAGATCGGGCTGGTTGTGTTGCAGCGCGTCGACATAGCACTTCGTCGCTTCCTCGATGAACGCCTTGTACAGATCCTGCCGCCAGGTGAGGTCATGCGCTAGCCACTCCGCGCGAACCTGGGTGCGTTGGGTCAACCACGAGGCAAGAACCGAAGTCATGCCGCCGATGGCGGCGCCGACTAGTGCAGCCAGGGCAGAGATAACCGATGCATTCATAGACTATCCTCACGTTGTCATTCAGCTATCCATATTAACTCGGAGCGCGCAATTCTGGATTTGGAGGTTCGGGATCAGGGTGCAGGGGAGGCGGAAGCGGAAGTGATGTCTGAGGCTGCGCTAACGAAGGTCAGCATGCGTGGGCGGATGCCTCTTTGGGCTGGGTTAGTGGCGATCACCCACTGCACTGGTACTGCTGGTCTGTGTATCGGCTTTGGTCACACGGGCTTACATAACGGAGGTAGCGTCCGCGGATTCGCAGCCGTTGGATGCGAGTCGCCGCGTGAATGGCCGTTTGACTTTGCAACCGGCTGCAGCAATGCCGGGCCTCTCAGCGCTGAGCGATGACCACGTGCGCTTGGATCTTTCCGTCGACCGGTCCCGTGCCGAATCGCCCGGCGATCGCAGTGGCGCACGCGGAGGTAGCGTCGTCCGCACCGCCGCCAGAACGGGCCTCGATCTCACTGCGCAAGGGCGTTCCCTGGCAAAGGCCGACGGCTGGCACGCGAGCCGATGTCGCGCGGCTACGCGCCGCAATCGTTTCGAAGTGGGGCGCCGCGCTGAAGCCCGCATCCGCGAGGTCGCGTGAGATCAGTTTCGTGTCGAAATAGCCGTGCGGCGTGCGCCTCATGAAAAGTGGAGGATCCGCGGGGAAGAGACCGGCAAGCGTTGCCGTGACGGTATTGGCAAAGTCGTTTTCCTCGATGCGATCCCAGACGTTGAACAACAGCACGCCACCGTTCCGAAGTACGCGCCGAGCTTCGGAAAACGCACGCGCTTTGTCCGGAAAGAACATGACCCCGAACTGGCAGACGACGACGTCGAAACTCGCGTCGTCGAACGGCAGCCGGGTCGCGTCTGCTTGTTGCCACTTGATCGGCCTTGGGGTGCCGATGGCCGCCGCACGATCCAGCATCGGCTGATTCAGGTCGGTCGCAACCAGCTCGACATTCAGGGGTAGTGCATGCGCCATCGCGCGGGTCACTGCGCCAGTGCCGGCGGCGGTCTCAAGCACGCGTGACGGATGACGCCCGGCCACCCTGTTCGCGAGATCTGCGGCGTAAGGTTCGAAGAGCAGCGGAACAAGGTGGCTCTCATAGAGCTCGGGGATCGAGCCCGTGAAGCGAGTATCGGTACCGAAGCTGTCCATACGCCTCCCTACTGCTATTGCGGTAATGGTAGGCGCAGCCGGACATATTGAACAGTCGTGATGCATCGCCTTCGCATCGCTCGCCTGTGCGGCCAGGATGCTTGCTGCGTTCTAAGACTGCTCCATGACTGACAACGCGACCTCCTTTTGCGATTCCAGTACCCTCAATCGGCCGAGGAGTGCCTCGCGTACCGAGTGGTAAGCGGACTGGCCCAAAGCCAGGCGCAACGGCGGATTCGGGCTGTCAATCGCGACGATCATCGCGTCCACCGTCTTCCCAGCGTCTCCGTAGCTGGCGAAGTTCCCCGACGCAATCGCATTCCGAATCTCGCCGGCGGGCGTAGGGTCATAGCAACTCATCGGCGTCGCGCGATCGAGACCGGCGCCGAAATTTGTCCGCGTCGGACCGGGTTCCACGATCAGAAAATCGATGCCGAAAGATGCGACTTCTTTTGCAACCGCTTCGACAAAGCCCTCGATCCCCCATTTGGTCGCGTGATAAAGGCTGAAACTCGGATACGCAATTTGACCTCCTTCCGACGACACTTGAACAATGCGGCCACCGCCCTGATTCCGCAGGGACGGAAGGGCTGCACGAATCACCTGAATCGAGCCGGTCAGATTGGTCGCGATTTGACGGTCGATCTGCGCGTCGGTCAGTTCCTCCGCGGCACCGAATAGCCCGTAAGCCGCATTGCTGACAACGACATCGAGCCGTCCCATGACTTCGAACGCCTCGGCGACCGTGGCCCTGACCGCGTTCACGTTGGTCACGTCGCACTCCACCACATGCAAACGCTCGCGATGCCGCGCCTGCAAATCGTCCGGCGCCCCTTCTTTGCGTATTGTCGCGACGACTCGGTCACCGCGCGCCAGCAGCCGCTCGGCGAGTTCGCGCCCAAGCCCGCTCGATGCGCCGGTAATCAACCAGTTCTTTGTCATGCTCAGCTCCTGTTGAGTTCTTGCCATTCATACTAGAGCGGTATGATTGTGATGAGAACCACCTTCAATTTGCATGATGAGGTGAGGAATTTTCACCAATGAACAAGCCAACTCTGGCCGACCTCCAGGCGTTCATGGAAGTCGCCGCAAGGCGCAGTTTCCGGCAGGCCGCCGACCAGCTGGGTGTGTCCCGCTCGGCTCTGAGCCACGCCATGCGCGGATTGGAAAACGACCTGGGCGTGCGTCTTCTGCATCGGACCACGCGCAGCGTCTCGTTGACCGACGCGGGCGAGCGTTTCCTGAAACGTCTCAATCCGGTGCTGGGCGATCTCGAGGAAGTGCTGGAGGACGTCGCGCGCACCGATGGACAAGTGAGCGGAACGCTCAGAATCAACGGCAGTGAAGGGGCGATCAGGTTACTGTTGCAGGCAGTCGTGCCGCGCTTTCTTGCGCTCTATCCGGCGATGGAACTCGACCTCGTCGCCGACGGACGTCTAGTCGACATCGTTGAAGGCGGATTCGATGCAGGCGTCCGGCTTGGCGAGGCGCTGCACAAGGACATGATTGCAGTGCGATTCGGCGACGACATGCGCTTTCTGACGGTCGCGTCGCCGGGCTACCTTCGCCAACAAGGAAAGCCGGTCACGCCAGACGATCTTCTTCAGCACCGGTGCATCCGGCAGCGTTTGCCGAGCGGCAAACGGTATCGTTGGGAGTTCTCGCGGCACGGACAGGAATTCACGATCGACCCGCCCGGTGCGCTGACACTGGATAGCAATGCGTTGATGATCGAGGCTGCGATCGACGGGCTCGGGATCGCCTACGTGCCCGAGATGTACGCACGCGCTGCGCTTGCCCGCAAGCGCCTCGTTACCGTGCTGGACGAGTGGTGTCCGCTCGTACCCGGTCTGTTCCTGTACTTTCCTGGCAATCGCCATATTCCCGCAGGGCTGCGGGCATTGATCGCTTTGTTGAAGGAGTCGACGGGAGGCACTTCCAGGGAGAAGCCTGCAATCGGATTACGCTAACGAATCGGCTAATCAACTCGATCGGGAGATCACATGAAAGCGCGAAATCTGACAGCGTAAGTGCAGACCAAAGGAAGCTGGGATAATGAAGGCCTCACGGCGCAACTTTCGGGGCTAGTCTCCAAGGTGTCGGCGGCGAACCGGAGGTGAGTCATGCCCGAAGAAGTCCAATACAGTCACTCAGCCGACATCCCCGGTTTGATCCTCAGCACGGCTCGGTTCGCCGAGTTTCGCTTTGAGCCGCACTATCATCTCGACAGCCATATCGCACTCATTGCCAGCGGCGTGCAGCGTCAATCGTTCCGTGGGGAATCGCTGTTGCTCACGCGTGGCACCATTCAGCTCATGCCTCCGGGCGAGGTTCACGACGGAGTGGCCGATGCGGACGAGTCGTACACGCTTCAGACATTTCGACTATCGCCTGCACTGCTGAATGGCTTCGGCGAGGAAATCACGGGCAAGCACTATTTCCCCTCGCAGGCCGCAGTGGTGCTGCAAGATAGCCGCCTCGCAGACCAGTTGCTCAAGATGCATTCAACCCTTCGGCACGGGATAAACGATCCGATCATGAACGAGACCTACGTTCTGGAATTGCTGGAGTCGCTGTTCGCCCGTTTGAAGCAACCGTCCCCCCAAACTATCGCCGGTGCTCTGTCGTCTGAACAACTGCGACTTGTTCGGGAATTTGTCGAGGCGCATCTTGCCGACAAAATCGTTCTGGAAGATCTGTCTCTTCTTGTTGGCCTCGCTCGATTCCGGTTCTTGAAACTGTTTAAACGCACTGTCGGCATGACGCCCCACGCCTGGTTACTGCGCATGCGGCTGGAAAAGGCGATGGCGTTGATCAACGCGAATAGGAACATGCCAATCACCGAAATCGCGCACGCCGTTGGTTTCTTTGATCAAAGCCATTTCACGCGGGCGTTTCGCGAGGCGTACGGCGTGACTCCCGCTCGCTTCTGACGGCGGGGCAGCAATTTTTTACAAGGCGTTTTGCTGACGGATCGGTAGTCTTCGGTTTTTGGCCTCGCGCCCATCCTGGGCGGCCTCCATCCAAGGCAGAAACACCGAATGACTACTTTCAGCTTTCTTGACGACTACAGCGAAGGCGCACATCCCGACATTCTCCGTGCCCTGACTGACTCCAACTACATCCAACAGGCACCTTACGGGGAAGACTCGTACTCTGCCGAGGCGACGACCCGGATCAGGGCTCGCCTGGGGGACACGTTCGACGGAGCGATCCACTACGTCGCGAGCGGCACCATGGCCAACATCGTTTCGATATCCAGTTGCCTGCGTCCGCACGAAGCCGTCATTGCAGTGAGCTCGGGACATATCGTAGTCAGGGAGGCCGGTGCCATTGAGGCAACTGGCCACAAGCTCATCGTCGTTCCCGCTGTAGACGGGAAGCTCACGCCCGCCAATATCGAGGCCGCGCTTGCCAGCAATGCTCATTTTCCGCACATGGCAAAGCCTCGACTTATCTATCTGTCGAATGCAACCGAAACAGGCACCGTCTACTCCCTCGAGGAACTGCGGCAGATCTCGGCGCTAGCAAAGCAGCGAGGCCTCGTTCTATTTCTCGATGGCGCGCGCTTGGGCGCGGCGTTGGCGTCAAGCAAGAGCGACGCGACATTGGCCGATATTGCTTCGCTCGTCGACATTTTCTGGATCGGTGGAACCAAGGTAGGGGCGCTTTTGGGTGAAGCCATTGTTGTTTGCAATCCGGCGTTGACGGAGGATTTTGCTTTCCACCTCAAGCAGCGCGGCGGCATGTTAGCCAAAGGGCGGCTATTAGGTATCCAGTTTCAGGAGTTATTTGGCGTCAAGAATCTCTTCTTCGAAAATGCAAAACACGCCAATGCCATGGCGGCCAAGCTCGCCTCCGGGATCGCGTCCGGCGGTTACGCGCTCGAGGCGGAAACGGCTACGAATCAAGTGTTTGCAATCTTGCCCGATTCTGTCATTTCGGCTTTGACGCAGCACTTTGCTTTCTACGTTTGGAGAAAGTCGGATAACGATCATTCGGTGATTCGCCTGGTAACGTCCTGGGCCACGCAAGAACACCAGATCGACGCCTTTTTGGCTCGGCTCGCCCAGCATTGAAGGCACACTCAGCCTGCGTCACTCAGTGAGGTGGGTATCTACCCGAGCGATGGGTTTCATCTAGAAATATAGGCTATTCAGATTGGAGGTCAGAGCCTATCGTGCGGGTTTCCGGCATACGCATCGTCTGCCACTTCGGAGATATCGCATGAAACTGCTACACGTAGACTCCAGCATCCTCGGGCAAGGCTCGGTCAGTCGTGATCTGTCGGCGGAGGTTGCCGCAACTTTCCGGGCCCGCCATGCCGACCTTGCTGTCACTCATCTCGACCTGGCCGTCACACCGATCGGCCATCTGACGGCCGCACACCTCGCGGCCGCGCAAGGCGCCCCGGTCGACGACGCATTGAAGTCCGACGTCGCCGCGGGCCAGCTCGCGCTCGAGGAGTTCCTGGCCGCCGACATCGTGGTCATCGGCGCACCGATGTACAACCTTGGCGTGCCTTCTCAACTGAAGGCCTGGATCGACCGCATCTCTGTCGCCGGGAAGACGTTCAGCTACGGGGAGCACGGCCCGGTCGGACTATGCGGCGGCAAGAAGCTGATCATCGCCTCGTCGCGCGGCGGCGTTTATAGCGAAGGCTCGCCTGCAGCCTTCTTCGATCACCAGGAAACCTATCTGAAGGCGGCCTTCGGTTTTCTGGGCATCACGGATATCACTTTCATTCGCGCGGAGGGCGTGGCGATGGGTGAGGAGGCACGCAATGGGGCCATTGCCTCGGCGAAGAAAGATACCGCCGCACTCGCTGCATGACGTAGCACCGCCATGTCCGTTCCACACTTGCCTACCTGCTTCCTGGGTCACGGTGCAGGTTCGTGGTCGTACATGGCGGACGCGTTGCGCCAGCAGTTTGCGATGCTCAGCAAGCGTTGATCGAAACCGGAAGGGAACCGGTCATGCCGATGCCTTCTGGTGGTATCGGCATGGCCGGCATCCGCTTGCAGTTGTCTGACCAAGGCAAAGGAGTCTCTGCATGACCCATTCCATCCACGGCAATAAACGCTGGCTAGCGCTGATCGTTCTGTGCCTCGGCGTGCTCATGATCGTGCTCGATACGACGATCGTGAACGTTGCATTGCCGTCGATCGCCGCGGACCTCGGCTTTACCGAAACCTCGCTGGTGTGGGTGGTCAACGCGTACATGCTGACCTTCGGCGGCTGCCTGCTGCTTGGCGGGCGGCTGGGCGATCTTTACGGCCACCGCAAGCTGTTCCTCGGCGGCATTACGCTGTTCACGCTGGCGTCGCTCGCATGCGGCATGGCTAATTCGCAACTCCTGCTGGTATGCGCGCGTGCCGTGCAGGGGTTGGGCGGCGCGGTCGTCTCCGCTGTTTCGCTGTCGCTCATCATGAACCTGTTCACTGAACCCGGCGAGCGTGCTAAAGCGATGGGCGTGTATTGCTTTGTTTGCGCGGGAGGCGGCAGCATCGGCGTACTGCTCGGCGGTCTGTTGACCAACCTGCTGAGCTGGCACTGGATCTTTCTCGTCAACTTGCCCATTGGCATCGCCGTCTATTCGCTGTGCGTCGCGCTCTTGCCCGCGGCACGCGGTCATGCGCATGGCGAACGGCTAGACGTGGCCGGCGCGGTGACGGTAACTGCTTCGCTGATGCTCGCCGTGTACGCAGTCGTGAACGGTAATGAAGCGGGTTGGACCTCGGCGCAGACGCTGGGCCTGCTGTTTGCCGCGCTGGCGCTGTTTGCCGTGTTTCTCGTTATCGAGGCGCGCGTGCAGCATCCGTTGATGCCGCTCGGCCTGTTCCGGTTGCGCAATCTCGCGACTGCCAATGTGGTCGGCGTACTCTGGGCGGCAGCGATGTTCGCGTGGTTCTTCATCTCCGCGTTGTATCTGCAGCGCGTGCTTGGCTACCGGCCCATGCAGGTCGGGCTCGCGTTTTTGCCGGCCAGTCTGATCATGGCGTTCTTTTCGCTGGGGCTGTCGGCGCGCGTGGTGATGCGCTTCGGTCTGCGCCTTCCGCTTGCCGTTGGGCTGCTCGTCGCGGCGTGTGGCCTCGCGCTGTTCGCACGGGCACCGATGACCGGCAGCTTCGTGCTCGACGTGTTGCCCGGCATGATCCTGTTCGGCTTCGGTGCGGGCATCGCATTCAATGCCGTGCTGCTGGCGGCCATGAGCGACGTCGATCCGAGCGATTCGGGCCTCGCGTCCGGTATCGTCAATACATCGTTGATGATGGGGGGCGCACTCGGCCTCGCGGTGCTCGCAAGTCTCGCCGCCGCGCGCAGTGACGCGATGCAGGCTTCCGAAAGCGCCACTGCGGCGCTCAACAGCGGCTATCACGTGGCGTTTCTGGTCGGTGCGATCTTCGCGGCGGCGGCGGGTGTGCTGGGCGGTTTGTTGTTGCGTCCTGGGCGGCCGAGCGGCGCCGGCGCGCGACCGGTTGCTGACAGTCACGGCGTAACGACAGCGGGCCCCGCACCCACAACCGGCAACGCGGCAGCGACAGAGCACTACTGATCGAACACGAGCCGTGTCGGCAGTCGATCACGCCGGATCGCGGAACCGCAGGCGCGATCGAAGGCGCCGGATCGCGGCTGGCGATGCATGGCTTCATGCGGGCGTCACTACCCGGACGTCTATATCGCTAGTCCCAAACCGTTTGTCTGAAGCAAGTCGACTGATGAGATACTGGTCAGCCTCGAACGGTTTTGTGTGCGGGTCCGGAATGCTACGATCACAGGCGGTCCGAACGCGTCGCACCTGTTCATCGATCTCATCGATGCCGCGCGTTGAACGCACGGACTTGCTCGAATAATTGGCAATCGTGCCGACCGATTCGCTCTAGCCGCAGACCGATGAAAGTATCGAGAGGTTCCGGAATCATTCTTCGATAGGCTGCCCTTGCAGCCAAGGATGCCGATCAATGATCATGGCCGAATTCAATCAGCCGCCTGCCTCGTCGCCAGCGCCGGCCGTCGTCGACCCGTTGCAGGATCCGGCCCTGCTGCGCCGCCTGCTACGCGCCAAAGACCGAATGGATGCCGCCTCGCACGAGGCCTGGCCCGTCGAACGCCTGGCCGCGGTCAGTGGCGTCTCCGAGGCCCATTTCGCTCGCTCCTTCAAGCGGGCCTTCGGCATCCCGCCGCATCGCTACCTGCTGACACGGCGCATCGAGCAGGCCAATACCCTGCTGCGCGACACTAGGCTCAGCGTCACGGAAATAGCGTTCGCCACCGGTTGGGAGAGCCTGGGTACCTTTGGCCGCATCTTCCGCGACATCACTGGACGAAGCCCCAGTGCCATGCGCCGTGAGGCGCAGGCCGCCATGCAGCAGCTCGACCGCGTGCCCGCCTGCGTTCTGAAGGCCGCGCAGCGTCCCGATCTCACCATCGCAGTTTTGGAGAAGCGCCGCCGTGTGGCCAAAGGTACATTCCGGCCATCAACCAAGGAGGTGTCATGAACCAGGGTATTAGTGTGGTCGGCTTGTACGTCGACGATCAGGACGAAGCGCTCAAGTTCTACGTCGACAAACTCGGATTCCGCGTTCATACGGACGTGGTCAACGGTCCCTACCGGTGGCTCACAGTCCAGCATCCGGACCAACCCTCGTTCCAGCTCGGACTGTTCAAACCCGGTCCGCCCATTCACGACGATGCCACCGCGCAGACCCTGCGCGCGATGGTCGCGAAGGGGGCCATGCCGCCGCTCGTCCTCGTGGTGTCCGATTGCCGCGCCAGCTACGCCCGGCTAAAGGCAAGTGGCGTGGAATTCACCCAGGAGCCGGTCGATCGCTTCGGCAGCGTCGACGCCGGTTTCCGCGACCCCGCCGGCAACGGCTGGAAGATGATTCAGGAGCCGCGAAGCACGACGTGAGTAGTCACTCAAACGTCGTACGGCGCGGATAGCGGTCATCCGCCTTATTGGTCAACTGCACTGGTTTCCCGGTGAGCGGTTGGAGTGATATTGCGCTCCGCCTCGATATTTTCGAGGGCTTTTTGCGCCGCCAGTACGGCGTTGTACACGGAGAGGCAGCGTGCGTATAGCCGCTCGCCCGCGGGCGTGACATCCACGCGCCGGCTCGTTCTCGTGAGAAGTGATGCTCGAAGCCCTGTTCCAGGTCGATGACGGCACGACTCAACGTCGACTTGCTTACGCGGACTTCCTTCGCGGCTACGCTGAAGCTTCTGTGCTTGACTACGCAGGCGAAGTACACAAGGTGGTTTGCCTTGATCATGGTCGAGTGACTGACTGTCTGTCGTGTGGCGGTATGTCGGTTAGGCACTGACTCGGGGCTCATGCACCGCCGTCGAGCGGGATTGCCGGCGCGAGCCGCATCTTGCCAATGATGCGAAGTAGGCTCGCGCCCGGCGTGATTGGTAACGCGCACTCCCTCAGGGTTCGACGGCTTCGGCTAGCGCCGGATAGTCGATATAGCCGCGCCCGTCGCCGCCGAAGAAGGCATTGGGGTTCGCAGCGTTCATCGGTGCGCCGGTTTTCAGGCGCGCGACGAAATCCGGGTTGGCCAGCACCATCTGGCCATAGGCTTCCAGCTCGGCGAGCCCCGAGGCTACATCGGCTCCAAGCTCGTCACGGGGGCGGCCCGGCCGGTTCAGGATCAAGACGCCCGTCCAAAGCTTGCGAATGTCAGCGACCAGCGGCTCATTGCCCTGATGCGTGATGTGCAGGTACGCCAGACCGAGCTTGTCCAGTTCAGCCACCAGATAGTGGTAGAGCGCCGGTCCTTCGGCGCCTTCGTCGATGCCCCACCGCGTCATGCCGGGTGACAGGCGAATGGCCGTCCTGTCAGTTCCGATTTCGTCGGCGATAGCAGTGGCTACCTCGATGGCAAAGCGGGCGCGGTTTTGGATCGAGCCGCCATATTCGTCGGTGCGGGCATTGGCGCTTGGCGCGAGGAACTGATGGACCAGGTAGGCATTCGCACCATGGATCTCGACGCCATCGGCGCCTGCCTCGATCGCGCGGCGTGCCGCGAAGCGGAAGTCGGCCACGGTCTGGCGCACCTCCTCGGTCGTCAGCGCACGCGGTACCGGAATATCCTGCATCCCCTTGGCCGTGAACATCGGCGTAGCGGGCGCGATGGCCGAAGGCGCGACGCCTTGGCGATGATGCGGCGTGTTCTCCGGGTGCGACATGCGCCCCGCGTGCATGAGCTGGATGAATAGACGGCCACCGCGATCATGCACGGCAGAGATGATCCTCTTCCATCCGGCGACATGCGCGTCGGAATAGATGCCCGGCGTGGCGAGATAACCCTGCCCATCGTCCGAGGGCTGAGTCCCCTCAGTCACGATCAGGCCGACGCTCGCGCGCTGCGCATAGTACTCGGCGGCCAACTCTCCCGGCGTGCCGTCGAACCCGGCGCGGCTGCGGGTCATCGGCGCCATGACCAGACGGTTCTTCAGTTCCAGCCTGCCGAGGCGAATGGGCGCAAGCAGTCGTTCAAGTGCGTTCGTAGTCACGATCAACTTCCTTTTCAAAGACGTGAGCGCTACTGTACAAAGCAGGAGATTGTTGAAAAAGTGGGTAAATCCGATAACTTTATCTACGTGGATAGATAATCGACATGGACCAACTGCTTGCCATTCGCGTGTTCGCCCGTGTTGTTGAAGCGGGCGCATTCACCCGTGCCGCCGACTCGTTCGAGATGCCGCTCGCCACGGTGAGCAAACTCGTGCGTTCACTGGAGCAGCATCTCGGCGTCAAACTGCTTCAACGAACGACGCGACGCGTCACCGTCACGGCCGAGGGTGCCGCGTACTACGAGCGCACCTCGCGCGTGTTGAAGGAACTCGAGGACATCGACTCGGGTTTCGCGAGCGCACATCAGCGTCCGCGCGGACGGTTGCGCATCGACATCGGCTCGGCGAACGCAAGCGGCGTGTTGATCCCGGCACTGCCCGACTTTATTGCGCGATATCCCGACATTCGTGTCGATCTCGGCGTGAGCGACCGGCAGATCGATCTCATTGGCGAGAACGTAGATTGTGTCGTCCGCGGTGGCAGCGTAGACGAGCCCTCGCTAGTCGCACGTCCGCTTGGCCGTGCATCGTGGGTGACATGCGCGACGCCCGATTATCTGAAGGAGCACGGCAGGCCGATGCATCCCGACCAGCTGAAAAGCGGCCATCGGATCGTGAGCTACGTTTCTGCACGGACGGGACGCGTGTTGCCGATGCGTTTTCAGAAGGGCAGCGAGCGAATCGAAATCGGCAGCTTACAAGGCATGGGGGTGAACGAGAGCAACGCCCATGTCGCGGCTGCGCTGGCCGGTCTCGGCGTGATTCAAACCTTCTCGTTTGCCGCGAGGGACGCGATCGCGCGTGGCGAACTCCTGCCTGTTCTGTCGACGTGGCAACCGGATCCATACCCTTTCTTCCTCGTGTATCCGCCAGACAGGCATATGAGCCAGCGGTTGCGCGTCTTTATCGAATGGGCGACGGAGCGGTTTGCACACAAGTTCGATCGGGCAACGTAGCCGTCGTTGCGAACGCGGCCGGCCAGGTGTGGGCTAAGCGAACTTCTGTGCTAATCGGCCGGCATGAACTCGCTTGACAATGGTCTTATATGCCCATAATATTTTCTCCAAGATCTTAACGTTTGATCCAACATGACTGCGTCTCGGCCGGCAATCAATCCTGGTGTATGTAACAACACCGCTCTGCGTAAAGCCGCGCGGCGCTTGACCCGCTTCTATGATGCCTGCATGGTGGAAACCGGTTTGCGGGCCACGCAGTACACGATCTTGAGTCTCCTTGCCAGCCGCGGGCCGACGACAATGGCCGCGCTTGCCGACGTGTTGTCGATGGATCGGGCAACGATGGGACACAACGTTCGCCCGCTCGAGCGCGACGGGCTGATCACGATTCAGGTCGGGCGCGAAGATCGCCGGGAGCGAGAACTAGCGTTGTCTACCTTGGGCGCCAAGATAGAGGCGCAAAGCAAACCATCGTGGCAGAAGGCGCAAGCACGCTTCGAAAAGGAATTTGGAACGGAGGACGCGTTGGCGATGCGGCGATTCATGGCTCGAATCGTGCAACTGGACCTGACCATGGATCAAGAGACTTTCTGAGGTCAAGGGCGCCACATCTGCATTGAGATCCCCGCGACATGCGGCGAGAGTATCCCGTTCTCTCGCCGCAAAAAAATTCCATATACGGGCATATGAGACTATATATCGTGGATATTCGATCGTTGGGTGTGCGCCGCAACCTCCTCTTTGCACTTTCCTTTTCATTGATGACTGCCGTGACTTCCGCGCACGCTGCCGAAGTTACCGCAAGCGATACGCAGGAGATTCATGACTTGTTCCTGCGTCAGGCCGCCGCCGAAACGGCCCATGACATCGACGCGCTCGACGGCACGCTGGCGCATGCCGTTCCAGGTCAGCCAGACCCTGTCTCGTTCGTGGCTCGCGCGTACCGGTTCTGGGGCAGGGATGCCGTCATGGAGCACTTCCGCAAGGCTTTCACGGGTACGTGGCGCGTTGAACCGGATCAGAGCGCCATAAGCATCATTCCGTTGAACGGCGACACGGTGCAGATCTATGCACCGACTCGCGTCACACTCGGAGCAGCCGGCCAACCCGCCAGAACGGCGACATTTCTGATCAACGAGTTTGCGATCCGGACGCCATCCGGTTGGAAGATCTCGGCGGTAATTCCCGTTCCTGCCGAGTGAATGGGAGATGCACATGCGCATACAGAAAACACTCGTTTCATTCTTCGCGGTTGTGATCCTTGCGGCCGCCAATGCGACTGCATACGCCGCCGCCACGCATCGTTTCACGGAGAAAGACAGGCAAGAGGTCAAAGACGTCTTTCTCCGGCAGGCAGCGGCCGCTACGGCGCATGACATTGTCGCGTTCGAGCGCGTACTGGCATCCGCGCCAGCTGGCCAACCCGACCCGATCGCATTCGTGGCTCGCGCCTACCAGTTCTGGGGGAAGCCCGCGCTCATCGAGCATTTCAAGGAAACCTTCAAAGGGGTGTGGAAGTTCGAGCCGAACGTCGAGAGCATCAAAATTGTTCCCCTGACCGCAGACGTTGCCCAGTTGTACGCCCCTACGCAGATTACCCTTGGCGCTTCGGAAGCGTCAGCGAGGAGCGCTCCGTTCCTCGTCTATGAAGTCGCTGTCCGAACCCCGGAAGGGTGGCGGATTGCGTCGATCGTGCCTGTGCCGGCGCCTGCGCAGTAGATCCGATTTTCTCTGTCAACGAGAGCAGAGAGACGGAAGCCGTCGTCTGCTCTCGGAATAGAGGACCGCAGATCTTCCGTTATGAAGATGTCGCCGGCGCGGTCTGCGGGGCTGACGAAGTCCTGATACGCGTCGATGCGATCTCAATCGAGGGCGGCGATCCCGTCAATCGCAAAATCGGCCCGCTTGCCCGCGTACGGATCTTTTGACGATTCGGCCATCAAGGCGTCGCTCGACGATGTGTCGCGAAAGGCGCTGTTCGGCATTGCGGCAATGGTGGTTGACCGCAGCGGCCCGCTGTTCCATCACGCCGCCGGCGAGGCAGGCCAGCACACGATGTTCCGCAACGCCTCGAATCCATCGCGGCTTGGAATCAGCGGAACGAATTAGAACTGACAGGCTTCGATGAGAACCATTATCTGGACGGCCGCGTTCCTCGCGCACGATGCAATTTCTTCCTCGCTTGCGCTCTTCACGCCAAACAGCGCCTCGTCGAAAAGCGTGGCCTTAAGGAGTGCCGCGAAGGTTGCCGCGGCACCATACTTGTCTTTGACTTTCCAGCCTGTGACAGGTAGCCATCGGTCAAGATAGCTCGCGAATAGCGCGTCGCGTGCACCCGCAACCTGTTCGCGATAGCGGCGCGCGAGTTCGGGGAAGCGAGGGGCATCGCGGGTCACGACGCGATACAGCGCCAACTGTTCTTCCGAAAGCGCGTGCCGAAGATATTCGCCCCCCGCGATCGGCAACGCGACGGGCGGCGGTTCGCTAAACCAATCAGGCTCGCGAAGCTCTGCGACTCCCTCTGCCGAACCGGACTGCGTGCCGGTCGTCGAGCAGGCCGCTTCCATCACCGCACTGAACAGATCGTCCTTGCTCTCGAAGTGCCGGTAGAGCGTCTTGATCGATACGCCGGCTTCCTCGGCGATCCGGTTCACCGAGCTTTCCGCATAGCCATTCTCAAGGAACGCCCGCAGCGCGGCGTCGACGATCATCGTGCGCTTGCGCGACATCAGCGCGGCTTTCGGATTGTCATCCGACCAGGTCTTGACCATAACGTGTCCCTCTTTTATCTGCTTGACGCATCATACGACAGCGATCACTATACAACAAACGACAGCGATGACTGTCGTTAGACAGCCGAGCCACCCCTTATGCTTTGCGACGGAAGGGCTTGGTCTTCATACAATTTTTCCCCTGAAGGACATTCGGATGAACAACGCCCTTTCACAGCCGCTCCGGTTACCCAGCGGCGCGATCCTGACAAACCGCCTGGCCAAAGCGGCCATGAGCGAAGGCATGGCCGATACCAACAATCATTCGACGCCGCGTCTCGAGGCGCTGTACCGGCGCTGGGCGCATTCCGGCGCAGGCCTTCTGCTTTCCGGCAATATCCAGGTCGATCGGTGGCACCTCGAGCGCCCGGGCAACATCGTCATCCATGACGATAGCGGACAGGAGCAACTGGCGCGGCTCGCGGCGGCAGGAACATCGGAAGGTGCGCATTTCTGGGCTCAACTCAGTCATACCGGACGACAGGTGCAAGACGCGATCAATACGTCGCCACTGGCGCCTTCCTCGGTGGATATCGATGTGATACGGGGCGCCGGCTTTTCGTTTGCCACGCCGCGTGAGATGACCGAAGAGCAGATCCAGCAGGCCATCGGGCAATTCGCCTTCGCGGCGGGGAAAGTCCGCGAGGCCGGTTTCACGGGTGTCTCGCTGCATGGGGCACACGGCTATCTGATTTCGCAATTCCTGAGCCCGCTCGCCAACAAACGCACCGACCGTTGGGGCGGTTCGCTAGAAAACCGTTCGCGTTTCCTGCTCGAAGTGTTGGCGGCGGTCCGCTCCGCCGTTGGACCCGACTTTCCCGTTGCGATCAAGCTCAATTCGTCGGACTTTCAAAAGGGCGGCTTTACGAATGCCGAATGCATCGAGCTGGTGAAGAAGCTCAACGATTCGACACTTGATCTGCTTGAACTTTCGGGCGGCTCGCTCGAGCAGCCGAAGATCGCCGGCCTCACATTGAAGGACGAAGGAGAAGACGCGCCGCGCGAAAGTACCGTCAAGCGCGAAGCATTTTTCGTGGATTTCGCGGCCTCGGTTCGTGCCGCGGCGACGATGCCCGTGATGGTGGTAGGCGGGTTCCGCACGACGGCCGCCATGGTCGAATCGCTGGAGCGCGGCGAACTGGACGTCATCGGACTCGGGCGCCCAATCATCGCCGATCCTGAAGTTCCGAAGCGCATTCTCTCGGGCGAAGTCGATCGTGCGTCCAGTCCCGAAGCCATGCTCCATCCGTTCCATCTTCTTCCATGGAACAACATGCAACTCGAACGTCTGGCGGATGGGCTCGACGCGGATCTGTCGCTAGATGGCGCTGATGCCGTGGCCCAGTTCACCGAGCTCGAGACCCGCAACATGAACGCACTCTTGCAGCAGCGGGCTTAAGCTATGTCCGGACCGCAGCGAATCCAGCGGCGGCCTCCGGTCGTCCTGGCGACTTCAAGTTGCCAGTCCCGTCGAGCGTGTGCCATGGCCCACGCTCGTACCGTCTGCGTTAGTGTCACCCTGATCGGGTACCAGGGTGTCTCAATCAGACGCGCTGCTATTTGTATTCGACGAGCACCTCGCGGTATGGCTTGCTTCCCTCGTTGCGCGCCTTGTGCGTCGCAGGGACCTTGGCGCCCTTGCCGATCTCGGACAGGACTTCCAGATATCCGTCCTCGCATTTGAGGGAATAAATCGCGCCCGTTGGCACGTCGAAGATGCCGAGGTCCCCGCCGTTTTCGTCGAAGATATGCAAGGGGGCACCTTCGATCGCGTACCACATGTAGGAATGCGTATGGGTATGTACCGGTGTTTCCTCGCCCGGAGCGAGGACGAAATTCCATACGATGACCTTGTCATTCTCAAACACCTTTTCACTGCCGACACCAGCCAGGATCGTCTCCTTGATTTGCGAATGTCACGGGAGGCGTTCTGCATCGCAGCAGACGCCATTCACGTTCGGACTTCGAAGCGTGTTGATTGGCCGCTGGACCATACTTCGGTAGCGGCGAACCTATCCGCCAGAGTAGGCGAATTTCCCACTTGTCCTTGTCCCTGCCGTATGCAAACTTGTCCCGGACGGGGCCGATTTATCATTCCGGATGATTTTTTTTTGCGCGAAGCGGCCGAGCGAATAAGAGCGCTTTGAATTCATCGGGGCGGCAGGAGCCAATCACCATGTCGGAACCTTTGCGAATCATTCACGGACCGTTTGGAAGAGTGGCGTTGCTCATGCTGGACAAAAGCATGGTCTTGCACGCACACCGGGTTTCTCACGTTATCTTCAAGGAGGGCGGTCCGGACATCCAGTTCGGAATCCGCAATCGTGAGCACGTTTTGTCGGACAGGAACGTGTTGCTCGTGAATGCGTGGGAGCCGCACTTCTATGAGCATCGCCCACAATCGCAGCCGACTGTGCTGCTGGCCCTTTACCTAGAGCCGGACTGGTTGAGGGAGGTCGACCGGCGCTTCGCTTACAGCATTCATCCCCGGTTTTTTTCGAGGCCGTCCGTAGCGTTGCAAGGGAAGCTTGGCCGCCTTCATACTGATCTGCTCGACATCCTGACCGACCGTGAGGGCCAGTCGCTTCAAGCGCTCCAAGGGCTGATCGCCGACATGACCGGCGAACTCGTCGGTGTATTGCCCCAGAGGAATGAGCTGTCAGCGGCCGGATCCGTTGGCGGAATCGCTTACGACATCAGAATTCGTCGCGCGATCGAAGCGATGAAAGAGGTGCGGGGCATCGCACCCGACTTCGATGATCTTGCACAAATGGTTGGGCTATCGCGTCCACATTTCTTCCATCTATTCCGCAAGCAGACAGGCATGACGCCGGCGACATTCGGCAGCATGCTGCGGATGGATCTGTCGATTCAAAGTGTTTCGCAGCAGGAAATGGCACTTCAGGATGTTGCGCTCAATCTGGGCTTTGACTCGCCTGGGAACTTCACGCGCTTCTTTGCTCGTCAGCAAGGGGTGACACCGAGCCAATACAGACACAACGTACAATTTGTCTCTGGCGCAGCGCGATGACCACCGCGCGTGTCGAGCTGACTGTCGATTCCGTCCTCAGCCGGCTGGGAGAGAGAGTTAGGTGCTGGCAGGGGCCGAAACATGTTTTCGATCTGCCGGAACGTCACTGACGATTGCACTTGGGGCGGGGTTTTCCCCTGGATTTGGTGTGAGTCACCCGGACGCGCGGACTGATGCCGTCAGAAAAAGCCAGGGGTCGCACTGCACTCGGGGCATTGTGGAACAGCTGGTTTCACAATAACCCATTGTTTCAAAATGATATTTCCTTTCCTGATGGCGGCCGGGCGCCGCTCGGGCGCTCAGACTTAAGTGGACAAGGTCCAAAGTTGAGTGAATCTCACCCAACAGCAGCATCCCTTCTTGAATTTGTCACCACCCGTCCATATAATTAGCACTCGCTGCACGAGAGTGCTAACAACATCGCCGGTTGGCTCAGCCAGCCGGGTTTTCTCAGCGTTCTTCAGTCTCAATCAAGAGAGGAGTATGTATGAACCTTCGTCCTTTGCATGATCGCGTGATCGTCAAACGTCTGGATCAAGAAACCAAGACCGCGTCGGGCATCGTGATCCCCGAAGCCGCAGCAGAAAAGCCGGATCAAGGCGAAATTCTGGCAGTCGGCCCGGGCAAGCGTGACGACAAGGGCGCTCAAATCGCGCTCGACGTGAAGGTTGGTGACCGCGTCCTGTTCGGGAAGTACGCAGGCCAGACCGTTAAGGTCGACGGCAACGAACTGCTCGTGATGCGCGAAGAAGACATCATGGCCGTGGTGCAAAAGTAAGCGCTGGTCGCTACTTTTCCCGGTCATATCTTAAAGAATTCAAGGAGTTAGAAGATGGCAGCTAAAGACGTCGTATTCGGTGATTCCGCCCGTGCCAAGATGGTTGAAGGCGTGAACATCCTCGCGAACGCTGTGAAGGTCACGCTGGGCCCGAAGGGTCGCAACGTTGTCCTGGAACGCAGCTTCGGCGGCCCGACGGTCACGAAGGACGGTGTGTCGGTCGCGAAAGAGATCGAACTGAAAGACAAGCTCCAGAACATGGGCGCGCAAATGGTCAAGGAAGTTGCTTCCAAGACCAGCGACAACGCAGGTGACGGCACCACGACCGCAACGGTTCTGGCTCAGTCGATCGTCCGCGAAGGCATGAAGTACGTCGCGTCGGGCATGAACCCGATGGACCTGAAGCGCGGTATCGACAAGGCTGTGTTCGCAGCGATCGAAGAGCTGCGCAAGATCAGCAAGCCGTGCACGACCAACAAGGAAATCGCCCAAGTCGGCGCGATTTCGGCAAACAGCGACTCATCGATCGGCGATCGTATCGCTGAAGCCATGGACAAGGTCGGCAAGGAAGGCGTCATCACCGTTGAAGACGGCAAGTCGCTGCAAGACGAGCTGGACGTGGTCGAAGGTATGCAATTCGACCGCGGCTACCTGTCGCCGTACTTCATCAACAACCCGGACAAGCAAGTTGCCGTGTTGGACAACCCGTTCGTGCTGCTGCATGACAAGAAGGTGTCGAACATCCGTGATCTGCTGCCGGTACTGGAGCAAGTCGCCAAGGCTGGCCGTCCGCTGCTGATCATCGCAGAAGACGTCGAAGGCGAAGCACTGGCAACGCTGGTGGTGAACAACATCCGCGGCATTCTGAAGACCGTTGCTGTCAAGGCTCCGGGCTTCGGCGATCGCCGTAAGGCCATGCTGGAAGACATCGCGATCCTGACCGGCGGTCAAGTCATCGCTGAAGAAACCGGCCTGACGCTCGAAAAGGCAACGCTGGCTGAACTGGGTCAAGCGAAGCGCATCGAAGTGGGCAAGGAAAACACGACGATCATCGACGGCGCTGGCGAAGGTGCGAACATCGAAGCACGTGTGAAGCAAGTTCGCACGCAAATCGAAGAAGCAACGTCGGACTATGACCGTGAAAAGCTGCAAGAACGCGTTGCCAAGCTGGCAGGCGGCGTTGCAGTGATCAAGGTCGGCGCTGCGACCGAAGTCGAAATGAAGGAAAAGAAGGCACGTGTCGAAGACGCACTGCACGCAACGCGCGCAGCTGTGGAAGAAGGCATCGTTGCTGGCGGCGGCGTCGCGCTGATCCGCGCACGTACGGCAATCGCCGGCCTGAAGGGCTTGAACGCCGATCAGGACGCAGGTATCAAGATCGTGCTGCGCGCGATGGAAGAGCCGCTGCGCCAGATCGTCACGAACGGTGGCGAAGAAGCCAGCGTCGTGGTGGCAGCTGTTGCTGCTGGCAAGGGCAACTACGGCTACAACGCAGCAACCGGCGAGTACGTCGACCTGGTTGACGCAGGTGTCGTGGATCCGACGAAGGTGACGCGCACGGCGCTGCAAAACGCAGCTTCGGTGGCGGGTCTCCTGCTGACGACCGACGCAGCTGTCTGCGAACTGCCGAAGGAAGATGCTCCGATGGGCGGCGGTATGCCCGGCGGCATGGGCGGCATGGGCATGGACATGTAATTTCAGTTGGGCCTCGTTACGAGGTCCAGTTGGAAGCACATGGGGGAGTGCGCCGCGAGGCGTGCTTCCCAAAAGAAAAAACCCGCAGAAATGCGGCTTTTTTTATGGGCGCTTGCTGCGGGCTGAAGCGCCGGGAAAGCGATCAGCGCTTCGCGTTACCTATCAGTGCCGTGCTTCGCCCGGCGCCGCATCTTTGCCGGCTGTCGGCGGCGTTTCGTCGTCGCTGCTGCGCGCCCAGAAGAACCGGTCCGGCATATACGCGCCCATGCCCGGCCGGAAGGCGTTGCGCAGGGCCTGGTACAAATATTCCTGCGCCTCGCGCACGGCCTCAGCGGGCTCCTGGCCGTTGGCCAGCAACGCGGCGATCGCCGAGCCCAGCGTATCCGTCAAGCCCATGATCCGATGGCTGCCGCGGTCCCACATGTCCTGACGCAACTGGCCGTCTTCGCTGAACAGCGTGTTGACGTGCCGGTGTGTGCCGGTTTCCGTCGACAGAATGTATTCGCAGCCTTGCGACAGCAGATGCGAGATGGCGGCGTCGAGGCTCGGCGCTTCGGCGTCGCCGTCCGGTTGCGCGAGCGCGAGCAGCGTGGCGGAATCGGCGACCAGCAAGGTGGTTTGCGGCGCGAGCAGATCGGCGATCGCTTCGCGCAGTTCGTCGGCGGACAGCACGTGCTCGTCGTCGAGCGTGAAATCGGGGGCGAGAATCAGCGGAATGTCGTCGTAATCGGCGACGACTTCGGCAATCGCGCTCACTACTTCCGCGCGGGTGCAGGCGCCGACCTTGAACGCGGCGATCGGCATGTCTTCGAGCAGCATCCGCGCCTGGGTCGCGACCACTTCAGGGTCGAGCCCGGTGACTTCGTCGCAGCTCGCCGAGTCGCGCACGGTGTAGCCCGTGAGCACGGAGACGCCATGACAGCCCATGCTGGCAAGGGTCATCAGGTCGGCTTGCAGGCCGGAGCCGCCAGTGGGATCGGAAAGGCCGAAGGTGAGGACGATCGGAGGCGTGTCGCTGGGCATGAAGATTGACAGAAAGGAGCTAAATTTAGGCGCAGAGAGTGCGCAATCGACTCAATTATGCGGCCTAAACCGTCGCGAGGGCGTTTTTTCGCATCTCGCGATGCATCGCAGCAAGCCGGCCGCGGCCGGCGCGCGGCATGGCACCGCAACCACCGTGCCGGCCGACGCAAACTGCATAGCCAAAGGCCGTAGCACGCTACGATTGCGCGTTTCTGATTGCTAGGCATTGGGGCGGCAACACGGTACCATCATGGCTCCCGTTTCCACGGACTCTACGACGCGACACAAGAATGGAATATCAAAGCTGGATGTGCCTGATTTGCGGCTGGATTTACGACGAAGAAGCCGGTTTGCCGGACGAAGGCATTGCGCCGGGCACCCGCTGGGAAGACGTCCCCATTAACTGGACCTGCCCGGAGTGCGGCGCGCGTAAGGAAGACTTCGAGATGGTCCAGATCTGAAGTCCGGGAGCAGCCGGCATGCCGGCTGCGGGCCGCGCCGCATGCCTGCGGCGCGGCATTGGCATGGTGTTTCGCAGCCGGCGTGGCGCGCCGGATCGAACGCACCCGGTGCGCTCTGAAGTTTGCCCCAACGCGTCGACGCGGAACGTCCTCGGCTGTGCCGTGTCGCAACGTTAGTCTGTCATTGTCCTGTTGCCGGTTCGCGCGTTAGCCGATCAGTCTGCGTGCGGCGCGAGGCGACGGCCCGTCAGCTTCGTGTCGCCTGCCCATGACTCTTCGATCCGCTGCACCCGTTTCCTTCGATGCCTTGCCGAACCCGCGCGGCGGCGCTGTGCGTCCGGCCGAACTGGCGCTGGCCGAGGCGCTGCTGGCATTCGAACAGCACAGCGAGAGCACCTCGGCGTTGCTGCGTGCGTCGCACGCATTGCGCGGAGCCGGTTGGCTGAGCGCGCAGCGTTTTGCTGACGCGCTGGTGCGGCTGTCGCCGCTCCTGGAGGGCGACCCGGCAGATGCGGCCAACGCGCGGCCCGTGTTCGGCGCGGCCTTGCGCGACTTCCGCGCCGCGCTCGAACGCCACAATCTGCGCGAGCTGTCCTGCTCGCCCGTACTGTTCAATCATTACCGGGCGCTCTGCACGCATCTGTCGGAGCACACGCCCGGTTCCACCGTCGCGTTCGAAGATCTCGCGTTGACCGCGCGGCCGGTGCCGCCGGTCTCGCTGCACGCGCAGTCCGCCGATCAATTGGCTCATCTGCGGGCTCGCTATGAGCGCGCGCTGCTGCCGGTGCTGCGCTCGCAGGCCGATTCCGGCAGTGCGGCGGCACTGGCCGTGACCAATGCGGCGCTCGACGAACTGGACGCCGTTTTCAGTGAACTCGCCGGCCCGGACCCTTACGATTTCTGGCGCCTCGCCAAGGCCTGCGCCAAGGCTTTACGGGTCAGCGGCCGCGCCACCGGGGAAACCGACGCGCGGCGTTTCTACGCCCGTTGCAACCTCGCGCTCGCCGATCATGCGCGCGGCATCGAACTTGCGCCGCGCTCCCTCGTGCGCGCGACGCTTGCGCTGCTGTGGCGCGACTACGCGTTGTTCGGCGCCGCAGCGGAAGACGCCGACCAGGTGGAAGTGCTGCACGACTACGGCTTGACCGTCGACTGGCACGTCGCGGGCACCCAGGCATCCGAAATGCTTTGGGAAGCGGGCGCAGTGCAGGCCCAAGCGATCAGCGCCACGCGCAGTGCACTGACGCGCGAGTTGGGCGTGCTGGCGGTTAGCGCCAACGCGTACGAAGATTTTCTGCAAACCGCGGACGCCTCGATCTCCGCGTTAACCGAGCATGCCCGCGCGGCCGACCAGCCGGAGAAAGCCGATCCCAGCGAAGCGCTGCAGGCGGGCGATGCCGCCTACCGGCTCGGCTCCGCCGCGTGCGCGCTGGGCCTCGGCCACGTGGCGCTGCTGGCCGACGCGCTGGGGCTCGCGTGGCGCCGTCGCGCGCATGCCGGCGTGTCGACGCCCGCGGTGCGTGCGCATGTGATTGTCGGCGCGCCGGCGGCGAGCACGCTCGAGCAGGCCGCCGAGGCCTTGCGTGCTACGTTGCACAAAGTCGCAGCGGGCGTCGCGCCGCCCGGCGGCAACACCGCGCTGGCGGCCTTGACGCGCTCGATCGAGCAGGGCGGCGCGTGAACAGTACGCGTGGCGGATTCGGCCCGCCGGACCCTCTGCCGGCCGGACGCAACGGGCCGCAATGACATATCCCGCCGGCACGCAATACGCGTGCCGCGAAACCCTGCGAACCTGCACCGTGGCGAGCGCCCGCGTGCGTGATAGAGTGCAACTTGAATCGCCGTCGATGGCTCGCGGCACGCTCCATGGCACACATCGCGGTTCCACGCTCAAAGCCCGCCATCCTGCATCGTCTTTGCTAAAATCCGAACTATGTCCAAGAGTACCGATCGCATCAATCTGACCAACCAGTTCCTGATCGCCATGCCGAACATGGCGGATCCGACGTTTTCAGGAACGGTGGTCTACCTTTGCGATCACAGTGAGCGCGGTGCGCTCGGCCTCGTGATCAACCGGCCGACCGATATCGACCTGCAAGCGCTCTTCAGTCGCATCGATCTCAAGCTCGAGATCGAACCCCTTCTCCATGTGCCCGTTTATTTCGGCGGCCCGGTGCAAACCGAGCGCGGCTTCGTGCTGCACGATCCGAAAGACGGCAACGCGTACACCTCGTCCATGTCGGTGCCGGGCGGTCTCGAGATGACCACCTCGAAAGACGTGCTCGAAGCGGTGGCGAGCGGCACGGGTCCCGAGCGTTTCCTGCTCACGCTCGGCCATGCCGGCTGGGGCGCGGGCCAGCTCGAAGAAGAGATTTCGAAGAATGGCTGGCTGACGGTCGAAGCCGACCCGAAGATCGTCTTCGACGTACCCGCCGAAGAGCGTCTCGAAGCCGCGCTGGCCTTGCTCGGCATCAACCTGTCCATGCTGTCGGGCGAGGCGGGTCACGCATGAGCCTGCCGGGCGGACGTGAGGCGACGCTGCTTGCGTTCGACTACGGTGAAAAACGCATCGGCGTGGCGGTCGGCAATTCGCTGACGCGTCGCGCGCGGGCGCTCGTGATCGTGCAGAACCGCAGCCGCGAATACCGTTTCGAGGCGGTCGGCAAACTGATCGCCGAATGGAAGCCGGACGCGCTCGTGGTCGGCTTGCCGATGCATCCGGACGGCACGCCGCACGAAATGACGCAGCTCGCGAAGCGCTTCGGCAATCAGCTGAACGGCCGCTTCAATCTGCCGGTCACGTGGATCGACGAACGCTATTCGTCGGTCGAGGCGAAGGCGGAAATCCGCGTCGGCAACGGCCGCGCCGACATGCTCGACGCCGAAGCCGCCAGCATCATCCTCCAGCAATATCTAGACGGACTTTCCGACGATCATGAGTTCCATTGACGCCGAAGCGCTTTATCGCGCGCTGCTCGACCAGATTCGCGCGGTGTATGGCGACCAGCTCGGCGGCGGGCAAGACGGCGCCGAAGGCGCGGTGCTGGCCGGCATCTACAGCGGCGGCGCGTGGCTTGCCGAGCGGCTGGCGCGCGACCTGAACCTGCGGAGCTTCGGCGTGGTGAACGTCGCGCTGCATCGCGACGATTACGCGAAGAAAGGCCTGCACTCGCAGGCGAGCCCGACCTCGCTGCCGTTTTCGGTCGACGGCCGCCGTATCGTGCTGGTCGACGACGTGCTGTACACCGGCCGCACGATTCGCGCGGCGCTGAACGAGCTGTACGACTACGGCCGCCCGGCATCGGTCGAACTGGCGGTGCTCGCCGATCGCGGCGGGCGCGAATTGCCGGTGGCGGCGCGCTTTGTCGGCGGCGTGATGAACATTCCCGCCGACGCCACGCTCGTGCTGGCCCGCTCGGAAAGCGTTGAAGCAGGCGGCGCACCCGGTCAGCCGCGTTTCACTTTTCACACTGAAGCACGCGTCGACTGAACACGGCGCGATGAGTCAGGCGCGCAGCGAGTCCGTCGCAATCGGCGCATTGCATCGAGCCATCACACGCCACACAAGAGAGATTTTTCGAGCCGGTCGCCGCGGCATCGCGCGCGAAAGCCGGCTTGGCATCGTCACACGCAGTCAGCATCGACACCGATCACGTTGAAAGCCCGTATTTGAAGCAGGTACACCATGAACACCGCCACCCAGGCTCCCAAGGATTCCGCCGATAGCGCCACCGAGCGCTTCCGTTATGGCTTCCTGAAGGGCAACCCGCAGCTCACGAAAAACGGCGAGCTGAAACATCTGTTGTCGATCGAGGGCTTGCCGAAGGCGATCGTCAATCACATTCTCGACACCGCCGACCAGTTCGTCAGCGTGACCGATCGCGAGGTGAAGAAGGTGCCGCTGTTGCGCGGCAAGTCGGTGTTCAACCTGTTCTTCGAGAACTCGACGCGCACCCGCACCACCTTCGAGATCGCCGCGACGCGTCTGTCGGCGGACGTGCTGAATCTGAACATCAATGCGTCGTCGACCAGCAAGGGCGAGTCGCTGCTCGACACGATCAACAACCTCTCGGCGATGCATGCCGACATGTTCGTCGTGCGCCATGCGTCGAGCGGCGCGCCTTATCTGATTGCCCAGCATTGCGCGCCGCATGTGCACGTGATCAATGCCGGCGACGGCCGTCATGCGCACCCCACGCAGGGGCTGCTCGACATGTACACGATCCGCCACTACAAGAAGGACTTCACGAAGCTGCGCGTGGCGATCGTCGGCGACATTCTGCATTCGCGGGTCGCCCGCTCGGACATTCATGCGCTGACCACACTCGGTGTGCCGGAAGTGCGCGCGATCGGTCCGCGCACGCTGTTGCCGGGCGGCCTGGAACAGATGGGCGTGCGCGTGTTTCACAACCTCGACGAAGGTCTAAAGGACGTCGACGTGATCATCATGCTGCGTCTGCAGAACGAACGGATGAGCGGCGCATTGCTGCCGTCGGCGCAGGAGTATTTCAAGAGTTGGGGCTTGACGCCGGAGCGTCTCGCGCTCGCCGCGCCCGACGCGATCGTGATGCACCCGGGCCCGATGAACCGCGGCGTCGAAATCGATTCGCAAGTGGCCGATGGCCCGCAATCGGTGATTCTGAACCAGGTGACCTTCGGGATCGCGGTGCGCATGGCGGTGATGGGGATCGTCGCGGGCAACCACGATTGATCTTGCAAGGTGCAGCGCGGCGTCGATCGTGAATGGCACGGCGCGCGCGTCGCGAAAGCACAGTACGAACACGCGGCATATTGCGCGGAACGTAGCTGAACGTTAGGTTGAACATAAGGCAGCGCATGAAGATTCATATTCAAGGCGGCACGCTGATCGATCCGGCAGCGGGCACCGAACAGCAGCAGGACATTTTTATCGAAGCGGGCAAGATCGTCGCCATCGGCAACGCGCCCGCGGAGTTCAACGCGTCGAAGACGATCGACGCCAAAGGCCTGTGTGTCGTGCCGGGTCTGGTCGATCTCTCGGCGCGTTTGCGCGAGCCGGGCTACGAACACAAGGCGACGCTCGAATCCGAAATGGCCGCGGCGCTCGCGGGTGGCGTGACGAGCCTCGTGTGTCCGCCGGACACCGATCCGACGCTCGATGAACCGGGCCTCGTCGAGATGCTCAAGTTCCGCGCGCGCAATCTGGATCAGGCGCACGTGTATCCGCTCGGCGCGCTGACGGTCGGCCTCAAGGGGCAGGTCATCACCGAGATGGTCGAGTTGACCGAAGCGGGCTGCATCGGCTTTTCGCAGGCCGACGTGCCGGTGGTCGACACTCAGGTGCTGATGCGCGCGCTGCAATACGCGAAGACCTACGGTTACACCGTGTGGCTGCGTCCCGTGGACGCTTATCTCGGCAAGGGCGGCGTGGCCGCGAGCGGCGCGCTGGCGTCGCGGTTGGGGCTGTCGGGCGTGCCGGTGTCGGCGGAAACCATCGCGCTGCACACCATCTTCGAACTGGTGCGCGTGACCGGTGCACGGGTGCATCTGTCGCACGTGTCGTCGGCGGCGGGCGTCGCGCTGATGCACGCGGCGAAGGCCGAGGGCCTGCCGGTGTCGTGCGACGTCACCGTGAATCACGTGCATCTGATCGACCTCGACATCGGCTACTTCGACGCGCAGTTCCGGCTCGACCCGCCGTTGCGTCAACAGCGCGATCGCGAAGCGATTCGCGCGGGTCTGGTCGACGGCACGATCGACGCGATCTGCTCCGACCACACGCCCGTCGACGACGACGAAAAGCTGCTGCCCTTCGCCGAGGCCACGCCCGGTGCGACCGGGCTGGAGCTGTTCCTGTCCCTGACGGTGAAGTGGGCCGACGAAGCAGGCGTGCCGCTCGCCAAGGCGCTGAACCGAATCACCACGGCGCCGGCCGATGTGCTCAATCTGGACGCGGCCGGTCGTATCGCCGTGGGCGGCGTGGCCGATCTTTGCGTGTTCGACCGAAATGCTTACTGGCGCGTCGAGCCGCGCGCGTTGAAGAGCCAGGGGCACAATACGCCGTTCCTCGGCTACGAATTGCCGGCGCGCGTGCGTGCGACCATCGTGTCCGGGCACGTCGCGTTCGAACAGCGCTGATCGCCGCGGTGTTGCTACTCTCGTCGTCCCGCTCATAAGCCAGTTCGTGGCCCAATCAGGAACGCTCCGACCATGAAGCTCGCGTTACGCAAGGCCCGTCTCGTCGCCCATCTGCTGCACGGCATGTGGATCGTGGCGACGCGCTTTCCCAAAGCCAGCGCCCATGTGCGTCACACGCTCAATCGCGAATGGTCGCTGAAGATGTTGCGCCTGTGCGGCATGCGGCTCGTCGTGCATAACGACAGCGCACGGCTCGATCGCGGCGCGCTGGTGGTCGCCAACCACATCTCGTGGATCGACATCTACGTGATCAATGCGTGGCGGCCCACACCCTTTGTCTCGAAGGCCGAGATCCGGCAATGGCCGGTGGTCGGCTGGCTCGCGCAGCAACTGGACACAGTGTTCATTCAGCGCGAAAAGCGCAGCGACGCGAAGCGGATCATGCATGAACTGTCCGACCGCCTGGGCGCGGGCGAATTGATGTGCGTGTTTCCCGAGGGCACCACGTCCAATGGTCTCGCGCTGCTGCCGTTTCACGCGAACCTGTTTCAGGCGGCCGTGTCGGCGTCGGCGGCGGTGCAGCCGCTGTGCATCATGTATGAGGACGCGCAGGGCCGGCAATCCACCGCGCCTGCCTATATCGACGATCTGTCGCTCGCCGATTCTCTGAATCTGCTGCTGAGCGGCGGACCGCTCACCGCGCATATCTATGTCTGCGCACCGCTCGCGCCAGGCGCGGACCGGCGCACGCTGGCGGCAGAAGCGGAAGGTGTGATTGCGGCCGCATTGCAGGCGATGCAAAGCGGCACCGCGACAACCGGCGCGGTGATGGCGGAGCGGGCCGCCACATCCGCCGCCGTGGCAACGCTGATCGAAGAACCAGTCGATCAGGTCGACCAGTCAGGACGTTCGGCCTAACATTTGGGCTGACCTCGGGCCTTTCATCCGGCCGCGTCACCGCGGCGAGTTAGTTGCCGCCGCCCGGCGCGCGGCAGTTTTCGCAATCGACCTGCGTCAGCGTGCGTTCCGCGGGCTTTTGCGCGAGACGCACGGCGGACAGTTGTTCGCCCCACACGCAGCCTGAGTCGAGACCGATCAGGTTGTCACGCAAAATCAGTCCGAGCGCGGCCCAATGACCGAACACCACCGTCACATCGGCGGTCTTGCGCGACGGGACATCGAACCACGGCATGCAACCCGGCGGCGCCGCGTTCAGGCTGCCGCTGCTGCTGAAATCCATCACGCCTTCGGCGTTGCAAAAGCGGATGCGCGTCAACGCGCTGCACGTCAAACGCAGCCGCTCGATGCCCTTCAGTCCCGGTTTCCAGCGATTCGGCTCGTTGCCGTACAAACCGGCGAGCGTCTCTTTCCAGCTCGGCGCACGCAGGGCGCGCTGCAATTCGTCGGCGAGTTCGAGCGTCAGATTCACATCCCACTGCGGCAGCACGCCCGCATGGACCATCAGCATGCCGTTGTCGAAGTGCGCGATCGGACGGTGGCGGATCCATTCGAGCAGGTCGGCGGCATCCGGCGCGGCGAGAATCTCGTCGATCGTGTCGCCTTTCTTCGACTTGCGAATCCCCGCCGACACCGACAGCAGATGCAGGTCGTGATTGCCCAGCACCGGCACCGCCTGCTCGCCGAGCGCGATGACGTCGCGCAACGTGGCCAGCGACTCGGTGCCGCGGTTGATCAGGTCGCCCGCGAACCACAGCGGCGTACCGGTCGGCGGCGCGGCCTTGGCCAGCAGTTGCTGGAACGGCGTGCGGCAACCTTGCAGATCGCCGAAAGCGAGCGGGAGTGGGGACGGATCGGAAAGAGCGGAAGACGTGGTGGACGGTGTCATCAAGGAAATGGGTGCGGTTTGATACACGCTGTTACGCACGAGGCGTGCCGCGTTGGGCAATGCAACATATTAGCGTGACATAATAGCCCGTTTGAAGGGTTCATATCGCGTCAGGCGCTGCTGGCAAGCGGGCTGGTGCAGGACCCCGCGATATTGCGACACAACAGGATGACTTTCATGAACGGAGAAAGCATGTCGTCTTTTCATGCAGAGCAACCTATCCGTACGCTCGTCACCGGGGCGAGCGGCTTTACTGGCCGCTATCTGGTCGATAACCTGCTCGGTCGCGGCCACACTGTGATCGAAACGGTCGCCGGGCGCGACGAGCCAGAAACGCCGACGCGCCTGAGGCTCGACATCACGTCGCCGGATGCCTGCCGGCGCGTGATCGAAACCGCGCGGCCCGACTACATTGTCCATCTGGCCGCGATCAGCTTTGTAGGCCATAACGATCCGCTCGACTTTTACCGCGTCAACGTAATCGGCACGCTGAATCTGCTGGAGGCGTGCGCCGCTGTCGGCCATACGCCCCGCAAGCTGCTGATCGCGAGCAGCGCGAACGTCTACGGCAACGTGACGAGCGACGCCATCGACGAGAGCTTTCCGGTCACGCCGGTCAATCACTACGCGGCCAGCAAGGCGGCGATGGAAACCATGGTGCGGACCTGGTTCGACCGCCTGCCGATCCTGATCGTGCGGCCGTTCAACTATACCGGCCGCGGCCAGGCGTCCAACTTCCTCGTGCCGAAGATCGTCGAGCACTTCGCGCGCCGCGAACCGTCGATCGAACTCGGCAATATCGACGTTGCGCGCGATTTCTCCGACGTGCGCTACGTGGCGAACGCCTATGAAGCGTTGCTCGACTCCGAGGCCGCTTCGGAAACGGTCAATGTCTGCACCGGCACGCCTTTCACGTTGCGCGAAATTCTCTCGGCGGCAAGCAATCTGACGGGGCATGAGCTCGAGATTCAGATCAATCCCGCCTTCGTGCGACAAACCGATGTAAAGATGCTGGCCGGTTCGCCCGCCAAGCTGCGCACGCTCGTGCCGAAAGTCGAGGCCATTCCGTTCATGGATACGCTGCGCTGGATGCTGGCGGCATAATCGGCCGCACCCGCGCGGCAATCCGCCATCTTTTTGGGCCATGGTGACGCGCGACTTTCGATCGCGTATAAACAATCATAATGCTTCGCATTGCATGCTGATTTGTTCAGATGTGTGCGGTGTTGCCTCCCGTTTTGCCGGTGCGTCGCGTTGAATCAGGCCGCTAGCCGTTCCATCGGCGCGGCGCTCCATCATGCCTACGGCCGTTCACAGCGACATTTATCATGAAAGTGACGGCGGGATTGAATGATGGAAACCAAACTTGTCAAGCTGTTTCAAGTTGTTAGGGTTCTAGTTTTTGCCTTAGGCGGCTTTATAATCGGGGCTTCATAAGATTGGCGTTTGAGCGCCCGCCCGCAATGTCAGGGGCGGCGGCGGGCGTCGACAAGATTCCGACACCACAACGCGTGGGAGCAGGTCAGTCAGCCTAATTCGACCTGCTACCAAACATCTAGAAGGGAATTTCATGATTCTGGTAACGGGCGGCGCCGGTTTTATCGGCGCCAATTTCGTGCTCGACTGGCTCAATGCGTCGGACGAAGCGGTACTGAACGTGGACAAGCTGACGTACGCCGGCAATCTGGGTACGCTCAAGTCGCAACGAAACAATCCGAAGCACATTTTCGTGCGCGCGGATATCTGCGATCGCGCCGCGCTCGACGCGCTCTTTGCCGAGCATAAGCCGCGTGCCGTGCTGCATTTTGCCGCCGAGAGCCATGTGGATCGTTCGATCCATGGCCCGGCTGATTTCGTGCAAACGAACGTGGTCGGCACCTTCACGCTGCTCGAGGCGGCCCGCCATTACTGGAATGCGCTCGGCGAGGCAGACAAGGCCGCG
>NZ_JARESV010000109.1:0-6485 GCF_046026985.1 Paraburkholderia sp. RL18-101-BIB-B | reverse complement strand
AAAATAAGCAGTACTTTGCATATCGGTCACTTCCTCCGCGAGCCTTACTGCGACAAAACCATCAGGTCTATGCCCGACGCAGGCATGCAGCAACTTGATCCAGAACGAACACGGTGATAAAAATCATCAGCAGGATCGTACCGACCCGATCGTACTGGAACATGTCGAAGCGGCCCTTGAGTTCCTGCCCGATGCCGCCCGCGCCGACCAGGCCGACCACGGTCGGCATCCGCACATTGCAATCGAGCACATACAGCGTGTAGGCGACGTACTGCGGCAGCACCTGAGGCAGCACCGCGAAGCGCAGCACCTTCAGCGGGCCCCGCGCCGATCGCCCGCAACGCGTCCTGCGGCTTGCCGTCCGCATTCTCGATGTCTTCCGCATAGAATTTGCCGAGAAAGCCGGCCGAGTGCAACGCGAGCGCAAGCACACCGGGGGTCGGGCCGAAGCCGTAGGCGAGTACCAGGAACAGTGCGCTGATGAGTTCGGGCATCGCGCGCATCATGCTGACGAGCGCCCGCACGGCCACATACGACGGCCGGTGCAGCGTGTAGTTGCGGGCGCTCAGGATCGCCAGCAACGTCGCCCAAAGCCCGATCTCGCGCGTCTCGAACATCTTGCCGATCACTTGCCACAGATACGTCGACGGGCAACGGATGGACCCGGCGACCCTGACGATGAAGACCACGAGCTACCGCGTGCAGACGCTGGTCGAGCCGTTTGGCCGGTTTTCCAGATGTGAGAATCACGGCAGTAGGTGGAGCGCCTGGGAGATTAGCCCCGCGGCCAGCGGGTCGTAGCAGAGCCCGAAATGACAGAGACGGAATGAAGTTTATTCAGACAGATTATTGATAGAAAATGAAATATCTTCATTCTGCTGACACATGCAATTTTTATTCTCTGTGCCGGTACCCGCTACTGCCAAGGCTTTAGCGCCGTGTTCGGACTAGACCAGATCATCGCGCAGATCGGTCAACTGTCCCTGCAATCAGTTGTACTAATTGTCTATCAGCCCATGAGATCCCGCCAATGACCCAATTCCTGTTGTATGGCCGTGCCGTAGCGGCCTGCATCGTTCTGAGCCTGTCGCTAACCGCCTGCGGCGGGTCTTCGACAAACACGCCAGGCGCCGCCAACGCCGCTTCCGGCGCTCAGCCGTCCTCCGCTCCGCCCAGCACCAAGCTGAGTTGCGCGCCCTGACGCCGCGAAGCACCGCCCCGCGCTCAACCCCTACGTAGCCAAGACCATGAAAAAACTCGATCGACGCAGTTTCCTTACCGGTGCCGCCAAGTCGGCAGGCGCCGCCCTCGCGCTGGGCATGCTGCCGCCCAGTATCGCCCGCGCACTTTCCGTTCAAGCTGCGGTAGACACCGGCACCATCAAGGACATCAAGCACATCGTCATCCTGATGCTGGAAAACCGTGGCTTCGATCATTACTTCGGCACGCTGAAGGGCGTACGCGGCTACGGCGACCGCTTGCCGATTCCACTCGAGAGCGGCAAGGACGTGTGGTACCAGCAGGACGCAAGCGGCAACGAGATTCCGCCGTATCACATGGATATGACCAAAGTTAAGGCACTGCAATCGCCCAGCACGCCGCACAGCTTCTCCGACATGCAGGCGGCCTGGAATCAGGGCAAGTCAGGCCATTGGCCGGCTTACAAGACGCCGTACACGATGGGCTATCTTGCCCGCAACGACATTCCGTTCCATTTCGCGCTGGCCGAAGCGTTCACGATCTGTGATAACCACTTCTGCTCGACCACGAGCGGCACGGACCCGAACCGCGTGGTTTTCTTCTCCGGCTCGGGCTTCGACCCGAAGCTGGCGAAAATGGGCATCAACAGCGACGACCGAACCTCGGAACCCAACAACGATCGTTGCTGGATCACCGGCACCATGCCGACGCCGGGCTATACGTATGCGGACAACGCACTCACCTGGCTTTCCCTGCCGTCGGTGCTCGAGAACGCCGGCGTGAGCTGGAAAATCTACCAGGACACCAACGACAACTGGACCGGCGCCATGCACGGCGGCCTGGCTTTCCAAGACTTCCGCACCGCCAAGCCCGGCGATCCGCTGTACGTGAAGGGCATGACGGACTACTCGATTGCGGACCTGAAAAACGATGTGATGAGCAACACGTTGCCCGAAGTGTCGTGGATCTTGTGCACGGCAGCCAACTCGGAACACTCCGGCAACAGCAATCCAGCGATCGGTGCGAACTTCACGGCCGAACTGCTCGACGCGGTCACCGCCAATCCAGACGTCTGGGCCCAGACCGCATTCTTCCTGACCTACGACGAGAACGACGGCCTGTTCGACCATGTGGCGCCGCCAGCGCCACCGTCGTACAACCTGGACGGCACACTGGCAGGCAAGGCCACGTTACCGCTGGACGGCGAGTACTTCTCCGATCCGGCGAGAAAGTACCTGAACGCCAAGGACACCATCAGCGGCAACGTGCGGCCGTGGGGTCTCAGCGCGCGCGTGCCGATGTACGTCATCTCGCCGTGGAGCAAGGGCGGCTGGGTCAACTCGCAGGTTTTCGACCACACGTCGATGAGCCTGTTTCTCGAGAAGCGCTTCGGTATCACTGTCGACGCGGTCAGTCCGTGGCACCGCGCGGTCTGCGGCGACCTGACCTCGTGTTTCGACTTTGTTTCGCCGAACGATCCGGTCGTTCCCAAACTGCCGGATACGAGCAACTACCAGGCCGTGCTTGCCGCCCAGGCCTCCCTGCCCATCGCAGCGCCGCCGGCCACGCCGCAGCCGCTGTTCCAGGAGCCGGGCACGCGCTTTTCGCGCGCGCTGCCCTATGAACTGCATACCAGCGCACGGATCGAAGGTCCCGGTCTCGTCAAGCTGATGTTCAGCAATACAGGTAAGCAAGGAGCAGTGTTCCATGTGTACGACAAGAATCACCTGGACCGCATCCCGCGCCGATACACGGTCGAAGCCGGCAAGACGCTTGAGGACTACTGGGACGACACGCTAAAGACCGACCTCGGCAAATATGAACTCTGGGTCTACGGCCCGAACGGCTTCCTCCGTACCTTCGCGGGCAACGCAGTGGCCGCCAGTACCGGGACCTTCATGCCGGAAGTGCAGGTCTGCTACGACACGGACGCCGGTCAGGTCTACGTGAAGTTGCACAACACCGGTACCGCGCCCGGCACGGTGACGGTGCAGTCCAACGCCTACCGCACCGATGGCCCCTGGCAGATGAATGTTTCTGCCGGCGATGTCGGCATGCTGCACTGGGATCTCTCGGGCAGCGGCAACTGGTACGACCTCACGGTAACGGGCGACAACTTCGTGCGCCGCTTCTCGGGTCGTATCGAAACGGGCAAGCCGACTGTTAGCGATCCGGCTATGGCGCTTCACTTGAGCTAGACGGGCTCCGGCCGGCGGAGGCGGCATCCGGCTTCCGCCGGTCGGCTGGTCGTGGACATCGCAAACATCATTCGACTGGCCGTTAACACTGCGACGGGTTAATCGATTTTGCCTCGCCTTTTGATACTTACCGCTTTCATCACGCCCGGCAGTCACGCTATCCTTGCGGCTACCTTGTTGGGCACGGTTGCGATCGCGCACTGGGCGGCCCGAGCCGCGCCTCGCGCGGTGTGCCAGCGGCTCGACGGATTCTTTCACAGGAGCTTTGATGAAACCCGCAAAGAAGGGCGCGGCGAGTGCCAAGGCCGCGGCCGGGGCGCCGGCCCAGCCGAGTTCGGTGTCGGCGATCCTGTCGCGCATCGAGCAGCTTTATCCGACCTTCGGCGCCACCAGCCAGCGCATCGCAGACTTCGTCCGCCAGCACGCGCAGGAAGTGGTGCACATGTCGGTCAGCGAGGTCGCCGAGCGTGTGGGTGCGAGCGAAGGCAGCGTAGTGGGCCTCTGCAAGGCGATCGGCGCCACCGGCTTTCAGCAGCTCAAGATCGTGTTGGCGCAGGAAATCGTGCGCCCGGTGCAGTTGATCCATGAAGATCTCGAGCCCAGCGACAACACGGCGGCGGTAATTTCGAAGATCTTCAGCTCGAACGTGCAGACCCTGCATGAAACGCAGTCTACGCTTGACGTGGACGAGCTCGAGCGGGCGGTCGAGGTGATCCGTAACGCCCGCCGCATTGAAATCTACGGGGTAGGCAGCGCGGCGTCGATCGCCGAAGATGCGCACTACCGCATGCTGCGTATCGGGCTGGACGTACGCGCGGTGATCGACCCGCACATCCAGGTCATCAGCGCGTCGCTTTGCGACCCCAGCGTGGCGACGCTCACCATCTCCCACTCGGGCAGCACGCACGAAACGGTGATGGCAACGCGCCTTGCCAAGGAAGCTGGCGCACGCACCATCTGCCTCACGAACTTCGGGCGTTCGCCGATTCAGGCCTTTGCCGATATCGTGCTGTTCACCATGGCGCGCGAGACCAGATTTCGCACGGAAGCCATGACGAGCCGTCTCGCACAACTGGCGATCATCGATGTGCTGATTGCGTGCCTCGCGCTATCGGACTACGAGAAATCGGTGGAAACGATCCGTCATACGTTCGACGTGCTGTCGCTCAAGCGATATTGACGGCCACGGGCCGCGTCGCCACAGGCTCCAGTTCGAACAGCTCGGCTAGGGAGGGCGGGGACCGACCGGCTGCTTTCCCGACACCAGAATCCGTCGAGATGTCCCGAAAGGAAAAGGGCCAACTAACACCGAGATACGCAGCCAGCGCCCCTGTCAGCGCGATGCCGTGCAATTCCTCCGGCGATGCCAGATGTGCGGCGATAATCTCACGATTATCAAGTCGCAGCTCCGGATGCAATCGAGGTGCAGTTCATAGAAATGCACCCGGTCTCTTCGCCCGTCCCAAATGCCGCAGGCACTGCCCGCGGGGAGTAACGTGTGCGACGACAGACCAATCTCCTCCTCCATTTCCCGCCGCGCCGCTGCATCAGGCGTCTCACCGGCCCGGACACTACCGCCGGGAAAATTCCATTCGGCCCGGTACGATAACTTCACAAGCAACAGTGCCCGCCCGACGTAGATTGGTACTCGCGCGCCCTCATGGCGAGGCCGTCGTAGGTACCACCAGGCGCGAGCGAACGGGAATCCGAGGCGAAGCACCATGCGCCAGACAGAGTGGATAAGCATAGCCGGTGCTCGGTTTCGATCTCTGCCCGCGGCTGCGCAAGCTCTCGGAACGGAAACTGTGTTTGCCGCGACGAGTGGCCGCTCCGGACGGGTTGGCATCGGTCCTTGCCTACGAGATATCCATCAAGGCGATTCGTGATGGCTGGGAGGAACTGCTGCGCCTCGTCGCGGCGATTCACTCGGGACGCGTGAGCGCAAATGTCGCTTTGCAGCGGTTCGGTAGCGCGGCGCAGGGTGACCCCGTGTACCGGGCGGCGGACCACCTTGGCAGGCTTCTGCGCACGCTATTCCTGTGCGATTACTTCAGCAACGTGGAGTTTCGGCGCGAAATGCATACGTTGCTTAACCGCGGCGAATCGGTTCATCAGCTGCAGCGTGCGATCTACACCGGCTAGATCGCGCCTGAGCGCGGACGGCGCCGCGACGAAATGATTGCAATATCCGGCTCGCTGACGTTGTTGACCAACCTGGTGATTGCGTGGAATACGCAGCGCATGCAGACCACGCTTGATGACTGGCAACGCAAAGGACAGGGGATTGACGACGACTGGTTGCGGCGGCTGGGGCCGGCGCACTTCGCGCATGTCAATTTCCGCGGAACGTTGAGCTTTCCGGTCGAGCATTATCGCGACATGTTACTGGATGCGGCGGCTTGGCGACGCATCACCGGATCGTAAAGCGGGTCTGCAAAGGAGTGACGATGAACAGCGATACTGGAGCCATCGTCTGGAAGAACGAGATCACGCAGTTGAACCTGGACAACGCGCGTCTCGTCGCCGAAGCCGGGCGCCGAGACGAAGCGTGGACGCGAACAGCAGGTGCATGGTGCGGGTTTGCTGGTCACCCGCGACCATGCGCTCACCGCGCGGTCGGCGACTACATGCTGAGCATCGAAGATTTGTGTTCCATCGGCAATGCCGATAAAACTCGCGAAGTTTCCATGACGTGCAAAACCGGCCCTGCCAGCTTCAAAAAGCATTCCTCGACTGTCCGACAACGTGACCTATTTCGTCGAGCAGATCGATGGGGCGGACGTGAGCACATATCACTACAAGGTGATTTTCAAGTCCTCGGTCATCGTCCCTGATATCTCGGTTAAGTGAAGAAAACATGAGTGACCATCGAGAAATCGACCTGCAGCACCGCAAGTTCATGAACGACGTCGCCTCGGTGATGGCCAACATTTTCAAGAGCTATGGCTTCGCCATTTTCGTGTTCCCGTTCAACGGCGACCGCGGCCGAATGAACTACATCAGCAACGCTGAGCGTGAAGACATGGTGGCGGCCCTGAAAGAGTTCATCGCGAACAGCGAAGGTCGCGCTCACAGTGCTCCGGAGAG
>NZ_JARESV010000108.1:0-7993 GCF_046026985.1 Paraburkholderia sp. RL18-101-BIB-B | reverse complement strand
TGCGTTGTCCTCTCGCAGTTGGCGGTTCTCTGCTTCAAGTTGCCGGATGCGCTGCTGTTCAGCTGTCAGCGGCTTGCCCTCGCCGGGGCCGCCAGCACGTTCCGCATCGTACTGCGCCACCCAGCGCCGCACGGCTGTCTCAACAAGGTCCATCGACCGGCTGACTTCGCTGACCGATAACCCCTGGTCTCGTACCATCCGTACCACTTCCAGCTTGAAGCTGGCGTCAAATTGTCGGCGCCTTCTTGTCATCTATTGTTTTTCCTCGTCGATTTAGGATTGTCCCCCTATCGACCTGTCCGAGGAAATTAGACCACCACAGGTGTTACGGCAAGACGCCCACGCCGGCTGAGCTTTCCTAAAGATATCGAATGCTATTTGCCTGTGCAACATTGCACCAATGGCGTGCTGTAACGCGAAATGGTGCGCAGCCGGTGCATCCGGAGATCGTTCACATTGCTCCTTTTGCTCTGTGTGAAATGTGAGTGATCCCTCTTCCATTCGTGGGTCCGCAAGGATCGAAGAACCGGCACGCATTGTGTGGCGCAAACTGGCATAGCCGTTGCTTAATAAGCCACGCTGGCTTCGCCGTACGCGACGAGCATCAAACAGCACTCCCGTTGTCCGAGACAAAGGCGTCTTGGATAACACCGGCCAAAAAGGTCCGACATCAGCGCGTCTGATGCCGGACCTTTTTCGTTTTGCGATCCCATTATTGTCGGAGTTGGAAGCAATGAAAAGACGTACATTTTCAGCAGTCGGTTCGGGCTCTGCTACCAGTGTTGTGCCCCAACTTGGGCGTGTGCTGCTCGCCACGCTCAGCGCTTTCGGGTTCGCTCACTCCGCTGCCGCGGCGTCGCTGCAACCCATCGAGTTTTCCGAGGCCGTACATAACCTCGGTTACATCGACCTCTACGTTGCACAGCACGCGAAGCTGTTCGAGAAGCACGGACTGACCATACACCTGACCGCAGCCGGTGGGGACACGCAGGCTTTCGCCGCGGTGCTCGGCAAGACCGCGCAGTTTGCCGTCGGCGATCCGACCATGGTGGAGATGTCTCGCGAGCGCGGCGGACCGGGCATGGTCGTCGGGACGCTGGTGCAGCGTGCACATTACTTTGGCGTATCAAAGACTGTGGCGCGCATCACCGATCCCAAAGCTTTCAAGGGGTTGACCTTAGTCACGTCGCCTGATCCGAATACCGAGTACAGCGTCACGAAGAAACTGCTGCAGGACAATGGCCTGAAAGTCGGCACGGACGCGAAGATCGTCGAAGTAACCCCAGGCACGGAAATCGGCGCCATGCTCGCGGGTCGCGCCGACATCGCGTTTGCGCAGCAGCCCATGGTGGCGGCTGCGATGGCGCAAGGGGCGAAAGTGGTATTCGACTTCTCAAGCTATATGGGTCCGTTCTGCAATACGGGGATCATGGTGCTGCCCGAATATGCCATGGCGCATCCCGAGGTCGTCCAGTCGCTCGTGGACGCACTGGAAGAAGCCGCGCGTCTTACGTATGCCAAGCCCGACTATGCGAAGGAGGTTGCCCGTGCGGAGTTCCCGGACCTGCCGCCCGACGTGGTGAACAAGGCAATCGACATGGAGTTGCAGTACAAGATCCCGGCCCAAACGCTGCCGGTCGACCGGCAGCAGTGGGACAAGCTGATATCAATGCAGAAGTACCTGGGCAACGTACAAGGGACGCTGGCCTATAGCGACGTGATCGACAACACCTTTTCTAACAAGGCCGCCAAGACCGCTGCGGCGGGCGCGGGCGTAACGGTGGCGGTGTCCAAATGAATGTAGCGGGCGCAGGAGTGCCTGCGGCGCAGGCGGGGGGGACCGCCAACCCGCACGCCCCGCTGGTTGCGCGCGGGGTCGGCAAATCGTATGGCGAAGATGAAGGCGAGTTGAATCAGGTTATCGGTGACATTTCCTTCAGCCTGCGCGCTGGGGAAATTGTCAGCCTGGTGGGCCCGTCCGGTTGCGGCAAGACCACGCTGTTGAACCTGATGAGCGGTCTTACGCAGCCGACGCGCGGCGCGGTGCTGTGGCACGGTCAGGCGCTGGACGACGTCCCCAAGGGCATCGGCTACATGTTGCAGAAGGACATGCTGATGCCGTGGCGCAATGTGTTGGCCAACGTCACACTTGGCCTCGAACTGACCGGGATGTCGCGCGCGCATCGCGAGAAAAAGGCGCATGCGATGCTCGGCAAGGTCGGACTTGCTCCGTACTACAACTACTACCCGACGGCTTTATCGGGCGGCATGCGTGCGCGCGTTGCACTTGCGCGCACGCTGGTGACCGACCCCGAAGTCATGCTGCTAGACGAGCCGTTCGCCGCGCTCGATTTCCAGACGAAACTGGTGCTGGAAAGCGACATGGCCCGGCTGGTCAGGGGTCAGGGTCGCTCGGTTCTGCTGATCACACATGACGTCGAGGAGGCGGTCTCGTTGTCGGACCGTGTGATCGTCCTCACCCACCGTCCGTCCCGCATCAAGGCGATCCACGAGGTCCACCTGGATTGCGACCGCAACGACATGATGGCCGCCCGCGACGCTGCGGGCTTCACCGCCCACGTACGCGAGATCTGGTCTCAGCTCGACGTGCGTATGGGCGAACGTTGAAAAGGAACGCGCGTGCAAGAAACCCGCTCTCCGGCGCCCCCGTATGCCCCGGCATCCCTCAAATGGCGCAGGCTAATTCGCCGCTGCCGCGGCAAGCTCGTCGTGGCTGCCTGCCAACTCGCGCTACTCGCCGCACTGCTCGCCCTGTGGCAGGTTGCGACGTCGAGTCAGGCGCTGGCCTTCCTGTTCGGGTCGCCCAGCCAGATCTGGGGTTACCTGGTAAAGATGCAGCAGGACGGCAGTCTCGTACACGACGCCGGCGTGACTGGCATGGAAACGCTGCTCGGATTTCTGTTCGGCAATGTCATCGGCACCGTGCTCGGCTTGTCGCTATGGTATTCACGCTTCGTCTCGAAGGTCATGCAGCCGTTCATCGTTGCGCTGGGCTCGATTCCGATCGTCGCACTCGCGCCCATCGTGATCATCTGGTTCGGTACCGGGCTCGGGTCGAAACTCGCCATGTCGACGTTATCCGTCGTGGTGGTGGCGCTGGTCACCGCGTACAAGGGGGCGACCAGCGTCGATGACGATCAGATCAATCAGATGCGCACGCTCGGCGCGACCAAGCGGCAGACTTTCCGCAAGCTGGTGATCCCCGCCTCGCTGCGCGACATCTTCGCGGGCTTCAGGCTCACTGTCGGCTTTGCATTGATTGGTGCCATTGTGGGCGAATTCATGTCGTCAGACGATGGGCTCGGCCATGCGATCTTCAAGGCCGGTAGCCTCTACATCATTCCCAAAGTATTCGCCGGCGTGGTGGTGACCATCGCACTCGCGCTCTTCCTGTCGTTTCTCGTCGGTCGGCTAGAGCGCTTCCTCATGCCCTGGCACAAGTTCGATTGATTTAAGCCATCCGCCGCGACGTTGCCGGCCGGTGGCATTTAGCAACCCCTGAAGGAGTAGGCAGCATCCTATGAGCACACTATCCACACCTCACCAGATCATCCGTAAGGATGACCTGAAGTACGCACTGACGGCTACCGATGGTTTCATTGCCGAAGTCTCGCCGGGCGAGACCTTCGAGGTCGAAACCGAATTGAACATCGGCGGCCACCTGATTACGCAGCTCGACGAAAAGCTGGACGAGTCGAAAGTGAAGCTCCCGTTCGTCAATCCGGCCACCGGGCCTGTGCGCCTGCGCGGCGCGAAGCCTGGCGATATGGTCGTCATCGACGTCCTCGAAGTTGGCGTGCACGGCCTCGGTTATACCGCGCTGTGGCCGGGCATCGGGATTTTTCCGGATTGGGTCCGTAAGAAGGAATTCGGCATCCAGAATCGCAACGTCGTCGTCGAAAATGGCATCGTTCACTGGAGCGACTCGCTCAAGCTGGAAGCCAAGCCGATGATCGGCGTGATCGGCGTGGCGCCGGTGGCGGGCGGCACGCTCACCGTCGACAACGGTACCCACGGTGGCAACCTGGACATCCAGGAAGTCACGAACGGCAATCGCATCATGTTTCCGGTGTTCCATGAAGGCGCGTACCTGTATTTCGGCGACGTGCATGCATTGCAGGGCGACGCCGAGTGTAACGGCATGGGAGCAATCGAGATTCGCGGCCACCTGAAGCTCAAGGTCGATCTCGTCCGCGCGCCGAGCCGCATGATCTGGCCGCGCATCGAGACGCCGACGCACATCTGTACCGTCGGCTGCGCGCGGCCGCTCGACGACGCGCTGCGTATCGCGTTCGAGGAAATGGTCTATTGGCTGGAAGAGGGCTACGGCATTCCCGGTGCCGAAGCCTACATGCTGCTCGGCCAGATCGCGGAAGCGCGCTGTACCCAGATGGTGAATCCGAAATACACCTATATCTGCAAGGTCGACAAAAAGTACTTGCCCAAGCGTTGAGGGAACGGCATCGGGCCGCGGATTCTGTGCGAGGCTGACAGGCACCGTCACAAGGCATTGAGACCGGACTGCCCGGTCACGATGCTGGAACCGGTCGGTGCAGGCACGGTGAACATTCTGTGGCCGACGACGCTGTCGGTAATCGCGCAAATCATCTATTGATTTCGAAGAAAGAGGAAAGAAAGGCGATGCCGATTTATCCCTATCGTTGTGAAACCTGTGGCACGTTCTCCGTCATGCGTCCTGTCGCTGAACGCGACGCGACCTGTGCTTGCCCAACATGTAGCGCTATCGCACAGCGCATGCTGGCCATGCCTGCACTGGCATTGATGTCCTCGTCCGGGAGTGCCGAACGCCGAGTCCACGAACGTGCGGTGTACACGCATCAGCATGGCTCGGGGTGCGGCTGCGGGTCGCGCGCACAGTCAAGCACCGAATCGTCGGTAAGCTGAATGGAGTCGCCGCGCGTGCCTTCGAGCGCCCGGCCCAAAAGACGGCGCTGCCCACCGTCCGGAGCGGCGGGCAGCGGAGTGACGCGATGGACTTTAACCATTCATCTCCGACCGGATCCTCAACCCACAAAGACTAGGCGAACCTATTGAGCCATTTGAACCTCCAGTCGGCGCAGGCACTGCTCGCACGCGCCGTCGATAAAGTGCACCAGCAGTTTGGCAAGCCGGTGTGCATTTCCGTGTGTGATAGCCACGGCTTCCTCGTTGGATTTTTGCGGATGGACGATGCTCCCGTGCGCGGCATCCAGTTAGCGCACCAGAAGGCTTACACGTCTACCCGTCTGGGTGTGACAACGGACGCATTCCATGCGCGGCTGCGCCGCGAGGAAATTCCCATCAGCTATTTCTGCGATCCATTGTTGACTGCGTTGCCCGGCGGTGCGGTGCTAAGCGACGCGCAGGGCAACGTGATCGGGGCGATCGGTATCAGTGGCCTCACGCCGGCCGAAGATCAGGCTGTCGCCGACGAACTTGCCCGTTTCGGGACTCCATGCAGCTTGCAGGGCCACGCGCCATGAGGTATGCGCGGGTAATCTTTTTGCAGTGTTGTATCGTGTTTTAACAAGAGAACAATCAATGAAACGGTTTAACGTTTATGTGACACGCATGATCTCGCAAGAGACAATTGACGATCTGCGGCAGTTTCACGACGTCGAGGTCAATCCGCATGATCGGGCACTCACGCGCGATGAACTGCTGAAAGCAGTGCAGGGTCGGGACGCCGTGATCACCCTACTGACCGACACAATTGACGGCGAAGTGCTCGATGCCGCCGGCCCGCAATGCAAGATCTTCGCGAACTACGCGGTTGGCTTCAACAACTTCGACCTGCAGGCGGCGACCCAACGCGGCATGATCATGACCAATACGCCGGGTGTGCTTGACAACGCCACGGCAACCCATGCATGGGCGCTATTGCTTGCGACAGCACGGCGCATCTCTGAGTCCGAACGCTTCGTGCGTGCCGATAAGTGGCAAGGATGGGCGCCGATGGCATTTATCGGCCAGGACGTCGACAACAAAACTCTGGGTGTCGCAGGCATGGGTCGGATCGGATCGAAATTTGCGCGCAAGGCGGCCGCCTTCGATATGAAGGTGATCTACACCGACGCACAGCGCAATCCCGAACTCGAACGTCAGGTCGGCGCGACATTCGTCGACAAGGAAACGCTCCTGTGCGAGTCGGATTATCTGTCGTTGCACCTGCCGCTCCTGCCGGAAACGCAGCATTACATCGGCGCGGCTGAGCTTGCGAAGATGAAGCGCACAGCCATCCTGATCAATGCAGCCCGCGGTCCGCTGGTCGATGAAAAGGCACTGGTTGCCGCGCTGCGCGACCAGGTAATCTGGGGGGCCGGCCTCGACGTGTTCGAGCGCGAACCCGAACTCGAGCCAGGATTGAGCAGCCTGGATAACGTGCTTGTCGTACCGCACATCGCTTCCGCGACGATCGAGACCCGCCTTGCGATGGGTAAGATCGCGACGGAAAACGTCATCAGCGTTCTGAAAGGCGAGAAGCCGCAGACCTGTCTCAACCCCGAAGTATTGCGCTCCGCGGCGTAATAGCTTGTCGCCACTGTCAACGATTTAAGAAGAACTCATTGAAGAGGAAGTTATGGCAAAAGTTGGATTCATCGGTCTGGGTGTCATGGGTGCGCCAATGGCCGCCAATCTGCAGCAAGGCGGCCATCAACTCTTTGTGCATGATCGAAACCCCGCGCCGTCGGGCTTGATCGAGAATGGCGCGACGCTCTGCGAGTCCGGCAACGCGGTGGCACAGCAAGCCGACATTGTGATCCTGATGGTGCCCGATACCCCACACGTGGAGTCAGTGCTCTTTGGGGAAAACGGTGTAGCAAGCGGACTCCGTGCGAACCAGATCGTGGTCGACATGAGTTCGATTTCGCCGATTGCGACTAAGGAGTTCGCCAGAAAGATCAACGAACTCGGATGCCAGTATCTCGATGCTCCGGTATCGGGTGGCGAAGTGGGTGCGAAGGCCGCGTCGCTGACGATCATGGTCGGTGGGTCGCAGGCGGTGTTCGACAAGGTCAAGCCTTTGTTTGAACTGATGGGCAAGAACATCACGCTCGTCGGCAGTAACGGCGATGGCCAGACCACCAAGGTGGCGAATCAGATCATCGTCGCCCTGAATATTCAGGCGGTGTCAGAAGCGCTGCTCTTTGCCTCGAAGGCTGGCGCGGATCCGGTGAAAGTGCGCCAGGCACTGATGGGCGGATTCGCAGCGTCGCGGATTCTGGAAGTGCACGGCGAGCGGATGATCAAGCGAACATTTGATCCGGGCTTCCGCATCGAGCTGCACCAGAAGGACCTCAACCTCGCCTTGCAGGGCGCCAAGGCGCTTGGCGTTTCCTTGCCTCATACTGCGTCCGCGCAGGAACTGATGAACGCTTGCGCCGCGAACGGCATGAGCAAGCTCGACCACTCGGCTCTGTGCAGGGCAATCGAATTGCTATCCAGCCACGAAATCGCCAGCAACTAATCGCTACCTGTTGTTGTGAATGGACGCGACTGGGCTGGTCATACGCTGCCCACTCGCGTCCAGACGAAATAGGCTTTCTCAACCAGCTTTTCACCATTGCGATAGAACTCGCGATTACTGTTTGCGCGTGTTGATCGTATGTGCATCGTATTGATACATGGAGGTTTGTCTCATGAGTTCAGAAGTCGGCAAGATCGCATTGATCACTGGAGCAGGCAGCGGTATCGGACGCGCCACCGCTCGCAAGCTGTTTCAGCACGGCTACCGTGTGGTGCTCGCTGGACGAAACAAAGCACCCCTCGAGGCGCTAGCCGAAGAGGCGCAGCAACTCGGCCAAGGGGCACTTGCTGTTCCCACCGACGTCACCGACGCCGCTAGCGTCGCCGCTCTCTTCGACACGATACGACAACGCTACAACCGCCTCGATCTTCTCTTCAACAATGCTGGCCGTGGCGCACCGGCCGTCGATATCGACGAACTCAGTCTGGAAGATTGGCACGCCGT
>NZ_JARESV010000107.1:0-8283 GCF_046026985.1 Paraburkholderia sp. RL18-101-BIB-B | reverse complement strand
GCCAAGCTGTTTGGCCCGCTCCAGCACCTCGGGAGGCAAGGTGACATTGGTGGATTTACGCGGTCGAACCTCGAGGGCTTTGCCCATGTGCGGCTCCATGCAGCATATTATGTGCATTATGCTGCACATGATCGACGGATCGCAAGCGGGTCGGCGGCCGATGGGGGCTACGCGGAAAGCGTTAGGGCGCAGTCAGACGAGGTCCTTCCGGATCTCCTCCATATTTGGTTGAGCAGGTGGTTTTCGATGCACATTGGGATTTTACATAATTAAAGTGATCGGCGTTTAATTCGCAATCCTATGTTTACCAGGCCGAAGAGGCTTCAATTTGTGCAGGAGGTTGCTGCACAAATTCTGGATTCGCCCATGCCTTCAGGTTGCGCGGTGACAACTTGCGCAGGGCGGGGAGGGCTGGCTTGCGCTGGATCAGTGTGGCGACACGCTCTTCAAGTTTCTGATAATCGAAACGTCGAAGGGGAAAGATTGCCTGTCTCACGAGGCCACGATGAAGCGTCTCGAATTGACGATTGGTGACCTGCCAAGGTGTTGGATGCCGTGGACATGGAGGCTGGCTGGTCGCTGGAGGAGCCTGAGCAGGCGTCAACTCCGTCACCATCGCCTGGTATGTGAATCCGAAATCAGTAGCTCAAACCCGCCAGTTCTCTTCGGAGCCTGGCGGGTTTTTCTTTGCCTGCGGGGCGCGAGCTACATACGGCGGTGGAGTCGCTCAACCGTTCAGTTGCGATTCGACGTTCAGAACGATCCGTGCGACCGGGTTGTTGTCTGCGGATTGCGGCGCGAACTTGATCTGGGCGAAGGTGACGATACCGAGAGCGACGACCAGGAGTGCTCCAGACGCGGCGATGCGGGTAAGGTATTTCACAGGGACCTCATTTTGATGATGTAGACAGAAACTGGACGTGGCTGACAGGCGTGTCGACTCAACTTCAGCGGCATCCCGGTCCGCCAACCCGGCAACGCCGGACGCGATCGTCGGACGCGCTTGCCGATCGGACGAATTTTGTGCAGTGCACTATAACACAACCATCAGGTCGCATCTACCGATCACACGGGCTTGTGCAGTGCACTATAAATGATTTACCCGTATGCCCGGTGCGACATCCCGTCGCGAGCGGATGCTTAATTGCTTGAGCAGTTCGTGCATGAAAGATTTCTGTAGGCCGTAACGGGCCGTCATGCTATGTGGGTGATTCTCGCAGGCATGGACGATGTCGAGGAAGCCGTCTCGGCAGTCTCCCCGCTGGCGCCTGCTAGTTGAAGATGGGTTTGCGGACAGTATCAATTGCGCTATAATTGGGTATCAACTGATACTTTAGTCGGGAGTCTCATGTCACTGATTACGCCTGAGGCAGTGGCCGCAGTCATGGAACTGCGGCAGGTCCCGCACACGCTCGCGGAACTCGAAGCACTTGTCCGCGACGGACTGCCCAAGTCCGCGCTGCGCGCGGGCGTCGAACATGCGACGCAGGGCGCTGACGCCCGGCGTGCGCTACTTGCCCGCATCATCCCCGAAGCGACTTATAAGCGGCGTCGCGATCGGCTGACGCCAGACGAATCGGAAAAGACTGAGCGGCTGGCCAGGATCGTCGCGACGACGGCCTACGTCTGGAACGACGAAGAGGACGCGCGGGAATTCCTGTCGACGCCGCACCCGGAGCTCGAGGGGCGGGCGCCACTCGATGTTGCGCTGACCGAGCTCGGCGCGCGCCGGGTCGAAGAGCTGCTCTGGAAACTGTTTTATGGGTTGCCGGCGTGAAGTTGTTTCGAATCGCCGACACTCGACATACGGTCTGGAGCGGCACCGGCGCGATGCTGGTGGGCGGCCGCTTCAATAGCCCGGGGCGACCGGTCATCTACGCCGCGTTGACCTTCGCCGGTGCGATGCTCGAAGTTCTTGTTCATGCGCGCATCGGCAAGGTGCCGAAGACACACGGATGGGTTGAAGCAGCGGTTCCCGACGATATTCGCGTCGAACTCCATTCGGCCGAATCGTTGCCAAGGGGATGGGATGCGCCAGCACTGCAGGCGGCAAGGGAGTTCGGCGACGCCTGGCTGACCGAGTCGCGTACCGCGCTCCTGATGGTACCTTCCGTCGTCGTCCGTGCAGAGTTCAACGTGCTGGTCAATCCCGCACACCCCGACGCGACGCGGATTGTTGTGACCGAGCCGCAACCCGTGGTGTGGGATGAACGCCTCTTTGTGATGCCGACGGTCGGACACTCCTAGATTACGATGGTGGTCGGCTAGCCTCGCCTCGACGCTTTGCTCCTCAACGGAAATGACTGGGACGTGGCTTCTAGTTTAGTTCGCAATCGCCACTCGCAATGGCCAGTGCAGCGTCTTCTTGTATTCCCCATGTCTGGTTGCCAAAGCCGACACGGCTGTCAGTTTCTGTTAATTGCCCTGACAATTTGACATAAATATAAATAGTAATCCTAACTTTTGCATAACCTTATTTATGAACCTTTTCATTGTACGTCCCAAATAGAAATGTCGGGTTTCCGCTAAATAGAAATGTCGTGTTCTGGGTAGGTTGAGCGCCGGACATCCATCATGGAGCCGGCGATGAAGGGGACTGGGATGATCACGATGACGATGCGCGAGGTGGACCGGTTCAAGGTCATCCAGGCGGTGACCGAGGCCCGGCTCAGGCCGGGCCAGGCGGCTGAACGGCTGGGACTGGGCGTGCGCCAAGTCGAGCGGCCGGTGCGGCGTTATGAGGCGGCTGGCGTGGCCGTCCGGGCAACCACCAGCTTCCTGCTGGCAACGCTCAGCGGGCGCTGGCGCTGATCCGCGAGCGCTACCCGCATTTTGGTCCGACGCTGACCTGCGAGAAGCGGCGGGAGTGTCACGGTATCGGGCTGGCGGTCGAGACGGTGCGCACGCTGATGCGGGCGGCCGGGCTGTGGATCCCGCGCAAGGAGCGTGCACCGCGGGTGCACCAGCCGTACAACCGCCGTGCGTGTCTGGGCGAACTGGTGCAGATTGATGGCAGCGACCACCGCCGGGCGGCGATTTCCAGCACAGATTACGTGGGAGCGCCTTTCCGTCATAAATTGCGTGGAATTGGTTGGGCCACGCGATTAATGAAGGAAAGTGTACGCTGGACACACTCCGAAACCACGTGATCTCTGTTGAAAATGGGTGCGACCATTTCCAGCACAGATTACGTGGAATATGCGATACAGATTTACGTGGGAGCGTTTCCGGTGGAGAACAACTTTAGGGACGGAAGGGCTGAAAGCGTGAATGACGACGGCGGCGGAGGATGCTGTGTACTACCCATGCACCGCTCCTACCACGTGATCCCGCGCGGCCTCGATCACGGCCAAGGGGCCTGTTGCCAGGACCTCGCGAGGACGCTTCCCATGGAGCATACTGTTCGTCGACTCGAACCACGAGGCAATCCGGAACGGTGTGAAGCCTTCGAAGACCTTCAGGATCTCTGCCAGTGCAGGAATCGGGTTGCCGAGATCATCAAAAATGTACCTCGGGTACAAGGTCTGGCCCGCCCGCTCGATGGCAAAAACCCTGCCTTCCTTCTTCCACCGACTCGTCACAGCATGCAGATTCGTGGCATCCGGATTCTGCCGCTTGCCGACCATCTGAGCCGTCAACCACGTGGTTCCGTCCAGCACAGTTGCAACCGCCTTAGCTTCCATCTCGGCGCGCGACGGCGTCATCAGCCTGACCGGTGACGCATCGACGAGACCTTGCAGGACACTATCTTCCTGCTCGCTGATTCGCCGGCGTACCTTGCGAGTCAGCTCTACCTTGGTGTGCTCCGACATGCCACCGCCCAAGTCTTCCAACCCGTCGAGAATTGCAGTCGCAGCAGCACGTGTCGCGTCCAGCGCCATCACGATCCGGCCGATGTCACCGACGCTCCCGCGGTCTGGGATCCGAGCGCCAACGCGGTCATGCTTGCGGGGGCCATCGTTTCGGCACTTGAACGTCCTTTAACCATTGCGTACTCGATATTGAGAAATGTGATCGTTTAAGTTTATATCACAAGTCTCACATTTCAAGTATCTGCCTCAAAATGCTGCCCCCGGGGGTAACTCGCATACCACCCGCTGGGGCCACCAGAAGTCGCCACCATAGAGACTTAACGTGATTCCTTCAGAAATGCCACGAGACCATCTACGCGTTCCGTTTTCGACGTAAACCGTTTAGAAAAGACGGCGACGGCATTTCTGAACGATTTCTGTTGAATTTTTATAACAGTTTCTGTGAATGCACTTCCGGCCGATGTCACCGACGCCTCCCGCGGTCTGGGATCCGAGCGCCAACGCGGCCATGTTTGCGGGGGCCATCGTTTCGGCACTTGAACGTCCTTTAACCATTGCGTACTCGATATTGAGAAATGTGATCGTTTAAGTTTATATCACAAGTCTCACATTTCAATTATCTGCCTCAAAATGCTGCCCCCGGAGGTAACTCGCATACCAGCCGCTGGGGCCACCAGAAGTCGCCACCATAGAGACTTAACGTGATTCCTTCAGAAATGCCACGAGACCATCTACGCGTTCCGTTTTCGACGTAAACCGTTTAGAAAAGACGGCGACGGCATTTCTGAACGATTTCTGTTGAATTTTTATAACAGTTTCTGTGAATGCACTGACATTTCTAATGAGGCAGAACCGGACATTTCTAAAAAGCCCTGACACCACTTGTCGAGGCCATTCTGAAATGTCCGGGTTTGGACTTTTTAGAAATGTCCGGTTTTGAGGTTCAGAAATCTCTATGTTAGAGGGCTTTTAAGCACCGAGCCAACCCGCATTCTGGCAGTTCCCAGAATCGCTTCATTCAACTGTTCCCGGGTCAGCTCGCGCTGCTTGCGGGTGCCCACCTTGCGCTCCTTTGGCCGCGGCGCTTCACCCTGATTGGTCCTCGATGGTGATCCGGATGCCCGCCGGTCATCGCGCTGCGCCTGAATGACCTGCGCCATCTGCAACGTGTGTCCCAGCCGCTTGTTATCGACCACAGCAGCCTGATCGATCTCCGAGAGCCGGTCATACGGTACACAGGGCAGGGCAGCGCCATTCACCCGAATCTCGATGCGCCCATCCGGATACTCGAACACATCCAGATAACGATGAATCAGGCTGCGGTTCGCCACCGTATCCTCCAGCAGATAGATCACCCGGTCGTACTGCACCGTCAGTACCTTCGACACGCGCCGTGGCACGCGACACGTCAGGATCAGATCAAGATCGTCGTCGGCACGCAGTGGCCGGTGCGCATCGAATGTGCTCCGCGGCATCTTGCCAAACCGGCCGTTAAAGTCAGCGATGAAGTGGGGCGCGTAAGCATTGGCCGCCTCCTTCGTGCTGATTTCGCGTAGCCGCAGTTCCTTCACGAGACGATCCTGCAGCGTCAGATTGGCGCGTTCGACGCGCCCCTTGGCCTGGCTGCTATTGGCGCAGAACGTATCCACATTCAGCTCGTACAGCGCGCGGCCAAACTGCGTGACGCCCTTACCTGGCGTCACCGAATGGCTATTGCAATGAAACACGCTGGCCTTGTCGCTGTACAGCGCAACCGGCTTGCCATGCTGTTCAAGGTACGCGCGCATCGCCTCGAAGTAACTGAAGGTCGATTCGGTTGCCGTAAAGTGCAGTGCCATCAGCCGGCCCGTTGCATCGTCGATGAATACCAGCAGCGTGCAGGCCGGCGCGCGGTCCTCGAACCAGCGGTGATCGCTGCCGTCGATCTGCACCAGTTCGCCCAGACACGCCCGACGGTTTCTCGGCTGGTGAAGCTTCGGTGGCCGCTGTTTGCGGGGAATCCACAGTCCGGCCTCGCGCATCCAGCGCCGCACGGTTTCCTTCGCCAGCACCACGCCATGACATTCAGCCAGCTTCTCGCACGCCAGCGTCGGCCCGAAATCGGCATAGCGCTCACGCACCAGCGCCATCGCACGCGCACGGACATCCACCGGCAGTTCGCGGTTGCTGGGCTGCCCACGCCGCGCCGACACGAGCCCGGCCGGTCCTGCAGCCTCGTAGCGCCGCACCAGCCGGCTGACCTGACGCTCAAACAGCTGCAGCCGTTCAGCCGCCAGTACGATCGTCTGGCGATGCTGGACGACCGCCTCGATGATCTTCACGCGCTCGAGCTCGTGCATGCTGATCGTGATGAATCCACGTCCGTCCATGGTCTGGCTCCGGGCTGGCTGTGATGCCGCAGCATGCGCCACCGCAGCCAGCCCGGAGCCGGGAACCGGACATTTCTAATGAGCCAGAACCGGACATTTCTAAAAAGCCCTGACACCACTGACGGTGATAATTTATCTTATGTCAAACTAGATTCTGAGTGAATCTGCAATATCGCGCTACTCTTCTTCAATCAGGCCGATCGACGAGAGTTCCGCTTCCAGTGATTCCGGCGCTTCTTAAGGCAACCGTACTGCGCTTTGCCCGCTCGCTTGGTGTCGCCTCGCATCGCATATTCCGCGACAAGTTACCCGCTCGCGAATATTTGTCTCGATCTGCATCGTCAGCGCCTGCCGTGCTCAAGCGTCTCGCCGACGGCTTCGTTGCTCTGCATCCTTGATCTTGGAGAGAACGGACCGCGGGCAATTGTGCAGCAGGTTGTTGCACAAATTCCGTGTCCGGCAAGCCGGCGCAAGTGAGCGGGTATGTAACGTCTACAAGATTTCCGCTCTGACTTTTCCTTCTCTAGATCCAAGCGCAGTCTCGTAGTCTTGGCCGCCAGAGAGGATGCCCACGATAGACACAGTTTCGTCGTCCAGCAAGCAAGCGATGATCGCGCTTGCGAAAGTGCGTAATTCTAAATCCCGGCAACAGGTCTTCGCGCGCGACCCCGCGAGCAGCGAACGTCTGCAGTGACATACAGAAGTCTACGATTGCATCGACATAACGTTCCGCGGTGATTGGAGCACCAGCCTGTGCGATCCGTTCTTCGAGTATCTGCAATGGTCGAGTGCTTCAGGGGCAAACTGAACCTTCCAATTCATCCGCGACGCGCCCGGGATTTTTTGAGCTCAGTGCGCAGTTGATCGGCAGACAGCGCTCGCCCGGGATTGTCGCGGAGTGCCTGCGCGGCAGGAACAACCTGATCGCGCAACCATACTTCGACTGCCCGATCCCGCTCACGAAGTAAGCGGAGCGCGGTGGGACGCGTTCATTTCATTCTTACCCGACCCTTTGGGCGGAGCCCGACGAGGATATCCGTCGTTCGCCGTGTCCGATCGAACTGGCCGCTTACGCGCTGCTCGGGATTGGTTGTTGAGCAATGCATCTGGCCGACAGACGATTGCCTAGTGATAGTCATCCTCGCGCTGGTGCCGGACTGCGAGGATGGTGACCGTACTGGCGTCGTCAACTTCGAACAGAACAACATATCCTGCCGAGCCAAATGGCACTATAAGTTCGCGCAGAAAGGGATCGTGTTTATCCACCTTCCTACACGTGAAGGGGAATTCCTCGAGCAGTTCGGCACATTTTCGCAACGCCTCCAGCGCGCGTGTCGCGGCCACTACATCCCGGTCCAGCAAATATTTGTAAAGCCGCAGCAGGTCACGACGGGCTCCAGCGGTATAGCGCACACGGTACGTCAATGCCCTCGCCCTGCCGTTCTGGCCACCTCGAGCAGGCTCGCGAGTTCGGCGTGCACATCGTCAGCGTCGAAATACTCACCTGTTCTGCGCGCTTCGTCGCGCGCGGCCAGACCGCGTGCAACGAACTCCCGCTGGAGCCGGCGCTTCGCAATACTTTCGCGGAGCGAAGCCTCCATAAACGAAGAAAGACTCTCGTTCTCGTTCAACACTTCTTCTGCAGCCTGTCGCAACTCGGGCTCTACACGCAACGCTGGGATCGTTGCAGTCTTCATGGCGAACCTCCTGTAATGCATTTGCGATACATATTACCAACTTATTGAGAGGCTTGCGTCTCGCACGCCGGAGCGTCATCGACAAGACGTCGGGTCGGCGGGTTAATTAGGTATTTTGCGAAATGCTGATCACTTTCATTCTGTAATCATAATGTGCATCGAAAGCCACCTGCTCAGCCAAATATTGAGGAGATCCGGAAGGACCTCGTCTGACTGCGCCCTAACGCGTTCCGCGTAGCCCCCATCGGCCGCCGATCCGCTTGCGATCCGTCGATCATGTGCAGCATAATGCACATAGTGTGCTACATGGAGCCGCACATGGGCAAAGCCCTCGAAGTTCGACCGCGTAAATCCACCAACGTCACCTTGCCGCTTGAGTTGCTGGAGCGGGCCAAGCAGCTGGGT
>NZ_JARESV010000106.1:0-8370 GCF_046026985.1 Paraburkholderia sp. RL18-101-BIB-B | reverse complement strand
GAGCGAGGTCCTGCGCCCGGCCAAACAGATAAAGATCGCTGACAGGTGCGTTGACGTAACGCTCGCCGGAAAGCGCGGAGGTAATCATCTTCATGATTGCGCCGGACCATTTTTGTTCGGTTGGACTCCAGCCTCGTCGGACCAGTGCGGGAAACGCGTCGTCGAGGCCTCCCACTATGACGAGATTGAGTGGATCGCCGTTCTTCGAACCGTCCTCATTGGTCGCGCAACAGGGAAGCGCTTCGAGTGCGACGCGGAAAGCCTCATCGTCCGTGTAGTCGACAATCCTTTCAGGCGGATAGACCTCACGCCGAAAGACTGCGCTGACATGGTAATCGGCGTAGAAGCCGGGCACCACTATGAGGAACGAGAATGTCTTTGCCTGCGCGCTCGCAACGAGGTCCAATTGGACGAGCTTCGCGCCCTCGCTAAGGTTGGTCAGCACATACCCCGATACGGTCTGCCCTGGCAGCACAGGGTTGCGGAAGGCGAGCCCACGGAAGCGACTGTCGATTTCGTCTTTCCCGCCGGGCGGATTGTTGCCGTCAAACGCCTCGGCCGCTTCGGAAGCCGGAAAGAAATTTGGGTCGAGGCCAGGCGACATCAGGAAATAGCTGACCGTTTCGTCGTTCTGAACCTCGATCCATACCGGCTGAATCCCCTTTTTCGCGAGCGGCACGCCGTAAACCGCCGCGCTTTCTTCAGCAGAAAGCACTGAAGCGGAAACCCGGAGCCCTCCTTCGGTGCGAGTCACGGCGCGGCTCTCATAGGTTAGTCCGCCGGCATCCGGTAGCGTAATGACGCAACTGCACAACACGACGGCGATGACAACCGCAGCCAACAGTCGATTCACAATGCGGTCCATTGCGTCACCCCTTTGCCGCGAGCCCGGGCCGCGCTCCTGTTAGTAGGCTAGTCTGAGCTGATCGTTACGGCAATTTCAGGCTGCTTTCCATGTAACTGTCTCCGATATGCGTGTGGAATTATAGTGTGCGGGCTACAGTGCGCCATCGTTAAAAATCGACAAGCGCGGCGCTTCGCGCATGAACGACGTCCTGCCCGGCGTGACACACCGTGAAGTTCTTCCTACCGATGTACCCGTACCACGTGAGCCATGAGATCGAGGGTCTGTGCGTTACGAGTTTCGTAGAAGACATCTGTCTGCTTATCCAGTGGGGGACTGGCGGGAACTGAATTCAAGAACACGCCGCTCAGAATGCTGCTCGTTGTATCAGCTGGTCCTTAGAATGCAGTCGCGCGTGAGACTCTGGACCGGTCACGGACGCACTTCATATAGCGTAGTTGCGTCGTCGCCCTCAGGGCTTGTATCCGAACCATCGAAAGGATGTAGCGGACACTCGTCGGTCTAAGGCAACGCTGAACAAGGCACTGAATTCGCGACGTTCCGACGATTGGTAGTTCGCAAATCGTGCTTGTGCCACTATTTTTTGGCCCTTGCGGGCCTCACGCGCGGGCGCATAGCCCGCTTTTCGCCCGTTATGGGCATACCTCGACCATTAATCGCTTGCGCGACAGGTAAACGTTCGCGAGCGCCGCAAGGGCACGGTTCGCATTCTTGAACGTGCCGCTCTTGAGCTTCCTGCCCCGCTCGCTGGGCGCGTGTGTAAGCGCCTTTACGGCGTTCCGCTCGCCATTGAGGTGGCGGCCGCCCGCGCGGCGATTCTTGGAATAGAAGTCCTCGCCGAAAAAGTCGACGAGTCTATTCGGATATTGGGAGGTGGGCATAGGACGGCCCTGCCACATCATCAAACACTCGAGGCTTCATTTGACTGGAGCTTTAACCTTCTTTCGGAAACCGAACGAAAAGTGCTCAGCCGGCTTGGTGTCCTTCGAGGTGCCTTTACCCTCAAGGATGCTCAAGCTGTCGCTGCATCGGAGGACCTCTCAGTTCACGACGTAACGGAGGCCATCTGCGCGTTGATCGCGAAGTCTCTCGTCGCCGCACATCTCGAACAAGGGCATGTCGAGTACAGTCTGTTGGAGACCACCCGATGCTACGCATTGCAACGCCTCGAGGCCAATGGAGAACGAAACGCGACGGAGTGGAGGCGAGCTCGGTACCTGTTCAAAGTGTTTTGCGCTATTCATGGCAACTGGACTAACGAGGCCCGTTCGCGAGTCCATGGAGAAAATTTGTCTCCTTCTCGACAACGTTTGCTCAGCCCTGGATTGGGCATTCTCCCCCTCAGGCAACACGCAAGCCGGTCGTGAGCTTGCAGCACTTTTTGGCGCGAGCCTCTTTGTAGCTGCCTCACCAATGCCGCTCTCCGTGGCAAAGGCGGAGAAGCCGCAGGCCACCAACCATGACCGAACTGCGGTGGACTTCGAGAGCGGTCGTTGCCATGCCGGCGATTCGAATGACGGCAACGGGTCGAGATGGAAGGACACCGCCCGTTTTTTTCACAAACCGCGTCAGTAGTTTTTCAGTTGGCAGGCACAGTTCGCATTTGTCTGCGCACCCGACAGGCCCATGAGCCAGCCACAACTGCACCAGAACATCAGCATGGTCGATTCCCACATGAAATCATCGGTGAGGTTCTTCGTGATCATGCCGATGATGAGAGCCAAACCTGCACGATAGAGGAGTGGGTGTGTCTTGCGCGCCACGTAAAAACGGTAAGCGAGTGACGCAAAAACAATGATTTCGAGCGCTAGGCCGACAACCCCGACCTGCAGCAGCGTATTCAGAAACAGGTTGTGCGCGTGAGTCCGCACGTTCTCATCCAGTTCGACGAGGGTGGAGGGGATCAGGCTCCCGTAGGCAATTGACGGCAGCGGTTTGCCGAAGCCGATACCTATCCAGGGGTGTTTCAGCACCTGACTGCTATAGAAGCTCCAGATTTGCGGCCGGGTGTCGGCGGTGATGACACGGTCCGCTGCGCGTAGCGCCGGAAACCTGGACATTAGTCCAACGTGATGGTGCGGATCGGCGTCGGCCAGGCGCGCCGCGGGGTCTTCAGTATGCAGCGATGCCAGCGTCATACCGATATAGGGCTTGGCCATCGTCGCGGGCGTAGTCACCGTCTCCGATCGCGTCGCGTTGCTTGCAACCGTGGCGAGACGTAGCTTGTTACTAAAGCCCGCAGCGATCAAGATGGAAACAAAAAGTGCACTGAGTATGCACGCTGCACGCTTGCGGTCATTCGGCGTATGCGGCCATTGCAATATCACCACGACCGCGGCAAGCGCGACCCAGAAGAAGCGGTTCAGTGTGGCACCACCGATGATGACGCAGAAAAGGATGCCAATAAGTCCGCGGATCCGTGTATCGGCATTTGCGGCCATGACGCCGAGTGTGGGTATCGCCATCAGCGCCAGGGTGCTGGTGTGTCCAACGCGGGGATAAAAGTGCAGCAGACCAGATTTCGGCAGGGCCGGATCGAGCAAGTGGAAATACGCGACGCTGATGCCCGCAAGAATCAGGCACGCAAACCATAGGGCCATCTGCAGGCGCCGCACGTGGCGGGGTTGCTGTCCGGTCAGCCAGAACACGTAGAAGCCTGTGAGCGGATAGCCGACTTCGTCGAACCACGCGTGTGCGCTAATGGCGGGGTCGGCTGACCAGCTTGCTGACATTAGTGTCCAGATTGCCCAGAGGCCGAGCGGCAGCAGGAGGGGGCGCGTATGCGAGTCCTTGAGCAACGATCTGCCGGCACACCACGCGCCAAGCACGACCAGCATCCCGAGATCTACATATTTGATGGCCATCACGTGGTCGAACATCGCCACGAAAATCAGTATGGCGCAACCCACGGACAGCGTTTCCCCGATCCGAGACTGAAATCTCAGGTCATTCATCTCATTTTCTATTCAAGATTGGTAAGAAATTAGAGTCGGGCGGATTGTACGCCAAACGTCCTCGGCCGGTCTGCGACCGGAGCACGAGATTGCGCGCTAGTCAAGGGCCAGATGCGAAAGGGCAACGAAGGGAATTAATGCCGGCACTAGCGATGGCGCCGCACTGGTGGCGGGGACGGAGGGCGCCTAACGCCGGGCAGAGATTTCCGCTTCTATTCGACATCAGCGGACTTCGCGGAGAACTTTGTCAAATACGAGATTGGTGGTGGGGCGGCGGCGCCCGTGGACTCACGGATGACCGTTGGTCCTCAGAAGCTACTGTTCCCTTGTGAAGCATTCGATGGCAGAAGTGGGTCGCCTACGGAAGTTCGTCGTGGGACCCGGTCCAGTCACGTTCCGCCACCGGGAAGAACTGGCTTAGCGAATGTTGGCGCGCAGACTACGTTGAGACCGTCGATATGCGCGCCTATCGGCTTTCCGAAAATGCCAGCAACGATCCTTCGGAGGGGCGTCAGTCAGCCCCATTGATAGTGATCGGACTCTCTGGAACACCTTCAATGCCTCGCGCTGGTTCCGACGGGACGCTAACTCGTGGATATAGGCGGTGGCGTTCGCAGTCTTCGCTCAGAAGCGGAAAGGTGGCTCGCCTGGTGAAAGAAATACACCTACGCATGCCCTCTTTCATGCCAATCATCTATCTCGGTTCGAGCCCGATGCTCAAGCGCACTGAGTGCCATCAGTGGGTCGATTTTGGCCCTTGGAATGACCATTTCGATTGCCGGGGGCGTGCCTTTGGCCTTATCCCCGTCGGTACGTTCAATCACGGCATGGCATACCCACTGAACGCCAAGCTCATCCGCCGCAGCATCGGCGGTCACGCGAAAACCACGATGTTCAAAAGCCACAAACCCTCCAGACACAGAACGAAACGCAGGTTCCTCGACAACCTACACGGCGAGGACTGCGGGAAGCCTAGCATGGGGGCTCAACCCTCTGCATTGAAGTGCCGAATTCCATTACACACGGCTGACTCTTGTGCAAAAGTGCGCACCTCGCTGAAAGGGAGCGCAGCAGGCGCAAAGCAGAACCACAACTGATCGAAACCATGGAAAATTAAATGAAGATCCGACTCGACAAATGGCTGAAAGGCGAGTTTGACCCGCCGCCAGCAATTTGCACGACTTGCTGGGTTCAGCGGTAGCGTCCGCCCCGGTAACCGGCCAACCGCTTGTCGAGAACGAACGCTCCTTCCTACGGCGATAGCTGACGTCGGAGCGGGCTCGGTTCTGCGTCAGCTATGTGGCGGATTGCCGCTAACGGCGGTGTCGAGCAGCCGGACGGCAGCTTCCTCGATCAGTGCCCGCACACTCTCGACCCCACTCAGCATCTGTTTCATCGATCGTATCGGTCGTTTCAGATATCGAGTCCGCTTATCGCGACACAGCCGTCCAGGTTAACTACCCTGATAGATATCGCACGACAGGCCCACCACGCACGGTTGACCGTCTCGGGTTTTGCCGTAACCATTTCGTCCGCCCGGTTGGGCTCCATCGTTCCACGTACCGTCGCCGTCCATCGGCATCGCCCGCTGTGATGAATTTATTGGCTGCTGACTGGATAAGTGGCTAGCGACGTCTGACGGTTGCATTTCCTGAGAGTCGGCAGCGCCGGCCGCGATGAGCAGGAATAGCACGACGATTACAGCCGAGGGTTGCACTTTCATTTCTTTACCTTTTCGTCATCAACGGGTCGCGTTTAGCGAGACCGAACTTGCGGCCGGGCAAAGAATTCCCACAAACGCGCGGCCGAGACGTCGTTTTATGTGAGCGGTGCCGCGAAGGCTTAACTGACGCGAAGCTGCCGCGGATATTGCATCGGAACGGTAGTTAGTCCGGATGGCAGCTTTTCACTCTGCGTGAGGGCAGCAAGACAGCAAGACAACGAGCATCTGTCTTTATGCCGGCGATGACCAGCGGCATATCGATACGGAGAAAAAGCATCGCGGTCAGTGGCAATGTCTCGCGGTCTTATCCCCTCTCGGGGCCTTGCACAATAGCGATCGACCGCCCGGTGACGTTACTGGCTATCTGGCGGTAGTCGGCCCAACAGGTGACGTTCGCAACGATAGATCGGATGACAGCAATCGATTTTATAAGAGACACTCACCCAACGAGCGGCGTTTGCAAACTCAAAGAGGAGACCGCCTCAGGACGAGCAATGGCGTGGCTATATTCTCCCGATGTACTTGCAGTGTGTCCAGGGTCATCAAGAATCTGCCCAGCAAATTTTCACTGCTTTCTGTTCCAAAGCCGTCACTCTTCTCACGCGCGATGCAGTGAATCTTCCAGGAACTTTATGGTTTCCCGGACGAGCTCGTTGGTGTTGAACGCGGTCGTGTTCAGATCGCCCTTCCTGAGGATTGCCTGAACTCTTTCGATTACCGCTGCCACGCGCTGGCCGGCAGCAACGATCTGGTTAAACGCTGTCTTCGCCTCATCGAGATCGGGCGTCGCGCCATCAAGCCAGCGCAAGCCCGCAGCGGCATTGGCCATCATCGCCGTCAACGGCTGCGTGACTTCGTGAGCAATCGCATTACTAAGCACGGTTTCATCTCCCGGGCAGACCTCGTCACCAAAATACTCGGCGACGGCCTGTGGAATCTCGACCGCCCGAGGGTCAAAGCAGTGGATCACAACTGTCTTCATCGGGATGGACTGGTTCGCGCCCTTGAAGGTATTCATATCGAACCCGGGTTGTTTCCTGTACTCGTAATCGCTGAACTTGCCCATCTTATTGCTCCGTTGGCGTTTAACCACGGTATAGAACATCGCCCTTGCAAGCTACTTTCGAATCCATAACTTGTCGAAAGCATCCGCTAAAAAGACCACTTTCGAAAAGGCTCGAACGGCCGAATTCGCCGAGCACTCTCCGAACTGGCGGGTCAAATGGCCGTTGAACCTCGGAAGCAGCCGTCCGTGGCCGAGGCGACGTTCGTCCGTCAAGGGTCGCGTGCTGCCGCTCGTGGCACGCACGGGTCGATCGCATGACGAGGGGCAAGGTACGGCCCATCTCCAGCCGTTCGCCTGATACCGTGCGCGTTCCTCGGAAACCCAAGAGGAATCAGTTGCGCACACGGAATCGCGTTGTTCATCCTGATCGGCACGCCAACCGACCACGGACCGATGACACCGGAGGTACGACGTAGTCGTGCGGGAAATGCCCCGAGATATACTTCCTGCATGGAACTCGACCCCCGCGACCTCGATAAAATCAGTGCCGTCACGTTGCAGCACTACGATGCGCACGCGGAAGATTTCCGCGACGGCACGTACGACCACGACGTCACGCAGAACATCGCGGCGCTGCTGCACCATATCGAAGTCGAGCCCCCTCTTACGATCCTGGATTTCGGCTGCGGGCCGGGGCGAGATCTCAAGGCCTTCACTACACTCGGCCATTGCGCGATCGGCCTCGATGGCGCCGAGCGCTTCGTTGCAATGGCGCGTGACACGACTGGCTGCGACGTCTGGCAGCAGGATTTCCTGCACCTCGATTTGCCGACTGCGCACTTTGACGGCATTTTCGCCAACGCCGCACTGTTCCATGTCCCGAGTCAGGTGTTGCCGCGCGTGTTGCGGCAATTGCACGCGACACTGAAGCTCGGCGGCGTGCTGTTCAGCTCCAACCCGCGCGGCACGAATCAGGAAGGCTGGAGCAACGGCCGCTACGGCGTCTTCCATGATCTCGACGCATGGCGCCGATATATGGCGGGCGCGGGATTCGTCGAAATTGAGCACTATTACCGGCCCGCCGGCTTGCCGCGTGAGCGGCAGCCGTGGCTAGCCAGCGTGTGGCTCAAGCCGGTCGCCTGAAACGCCAGGTGCTGTCAAGTATGCCCGTGTTGGGCTTGGCAGATGCTTGCGTTCAAGCCGCTTTGATGCAGCGCAAAGCAGCCGATTTGCAGCACTGTCCATCGCACAGAGAAACGGCCAGTCAGGGACATTCAACCTGACCTTCTCGCGGACGTTCGAACATCCGCTGCGCCCCCAAACAACGGTCTTACGCTCGCGATCATGTGATCGACGCTCCGCCAACCTTGGGCAGCCATGATCATGTTGGTGGCGTGGGTGTCCGCCAGCATCAGGGGCGCCGGCGCCCTCCGTATCGCGATAGGTCGGGGAAGTGACCCAATCGTCACGCAGAAGGCGCGGGAATCAAAGGACCGGAAACCTGCGCCCAAGGTCGGGCTCAGCGCCACTCATAGCAAGCGCCTGAGCGAGCGCGAGTCCATCCGGGACTCGACTAACGGAAGCCGTAGACCAGGACCTTTTTCCCTTCAAAACTTTCTTGCACACCTTGCTCGCAATCCGGTGGACACCTTACGTTGCCGTCCCCGCTCACGCCTGACACCGTGACGGCCCTGTAGACAACGGATTCGACGAGCGTCCCGTCGGCAGCGACGACGATGTTCAAATCAGTTTCGACGCCGGCTGGCACGGCTCCGCCGGCGGTATAGACGATTTTCATGGTGCCGGTGCAATCGGAGTTCAC
>NZ_JARESV010000105.1:0-8650 GCF_046026985.1 Paraburkholderia sp. RL18-101-BIB-B | reverse complement strand
GCATCATTTGCTGCAACCAAAGCTGGCGTCGCAGTGGAGTGGACGTCTGCGATCGACTTTAAGACGCCGGTGCCGACGAACTGATACCGATCTCGCTCTCCAGACATTGGGGTCTTTTTTTCCGTCATCTGCAGCCACGCTAGGATGCAAACGAAGGACTTATGAACAAGAAGGCGCTCTCTAAACTATGGACTTTTCTTAGTTCTATCACGACCATGTTTGGGATCTTTGCTTGGTCGAGAATTGCGGGGATGACAGTTAAGAACGATGACTTTGGGATTCTTGGGAGGCCTTCCATCGAGACGCCCATACTCAGTGTGCCCGCACTTTCAATCCTGATGGTCTGTACGTGTTGGGTAGCCCGTTACTACCGTAGATCCTTTGGAGGCCCGACGTGGCCCGAGCGGTTTCCAATTTTCTATTTTGAGTCGGAGGACGTCGATGTAACAACACACGGCGGACGACTGTATCAGCGTTGGTGTGTCTGCCTGTTCGGCATCGTGCCAGCGATTTGCCTATATGTCGTTTTCGCTCGATTTCTATCTGGAGCTGTTTTTTGCAATGGTGACCAAACGAAACAGATCGTCGCCCAGGTCCAGTTCTTACTAGGACAAATAGGCACCTGCGGCAGCTTTTATAGATTCGCTAGTCCAGACGGACCGCAGTACTACCCCTTGATAACACCGTGGGCGTACGTGGTACTTGTCGGGGGTACGTCATGGTATTGGGTTTTGACCCTCGGTGGTATTTGCTCGTGGAAAAGATCATGGCGCTAGGCACTAGCCGAGCACTCAAGATGAGCGTGAACGCAAACTAGGTGTTCGATTGGAACAAGCAGTCTCTCGAGGGGATCCCCTCGGCGTCGACGATCGTGAATCTGGCTTGCTGCGGGTCATTGTGAATGAGGCCAGCTATGGGCGGCGCGGGACACAGGTTGGTGGTCTTTGGCGCGCGAGCCTGCTGGTCGCGGCGATCTCGATGTTTGTCTCGGCAGGCGCGTCGCCGCTAGTGTCGATGATCGCGTTGTGTCTCGCGGTAGGTGGCCTCTGGGCCGTCCAGCCGATCTTCTGGTCGATGCTCGCGAGCTACCTCGGCGGCATGGCGGTCGTCTCGGGCGTCGCCATGGTGAACACGATCGGCAACATCGGCAACTTCGTCTCGCCGAACGTGAAGGCATGGGCCGACGCGAGCTTCGGATCCAGCGTGGCCGGACTCTCTGTTGAGCTGTGCCGTCGTGCTGGCAGCGCTGCCCTTATCGGCAGGCGGCGTTCTTCGCAGCCCGCAGTTGTGAAGGCCGTCTACACGTGAAGCGGTGGAATGACGGCGGCGAGTATCGGACACGATTCGCGAATGGCCCGGTGCTTATGCTGCCGTTTTCTGGCGATCTGGCAACGCTATATCAAGCGAGCCCGCTTCGATAGCGGGTGACGCTCGCTGCTTTTTCGACCGGCCATTCGAAATATAAAATATCGGCCGGACCGTTGGTCGTCTGGTGTACCTTCCGAAGCCGTCACTCAAGGAGCCGCAGGCCGGACGGCTGCTGCGGGTCGATTTGGGACGGTCGGTAGGTCTACGGAAATGTCTTGTCCGAGGGTGAATCTTCCAGCCACTCGAGAAGGGACGGGCGAATGGTGAAACGCGGCCGGGCAAGCCAGTCGGTTACCGCGCTTCGAACGTCTGGCAGGACGTCCTCAATCTCGAAGGGGACCGCAACGACTTCGGGCTCATCGGCGGACAGGTGCGCCCCGTACAACTGGCCAGCGTCCAAGTACAGGACTGCGTCGTCAGTGATGTCGGCAGTTGTCCCGGGCGAACGGTCCCGGAGGAGCATGCCGATGGTTGCGCAGTCTTTTTCGAGGTCGGCGCCAAGGCCGGCGGTCCTATATCTGCGACGGCCCAGCCCTGCCGTCACGTACGCCAGCCTGACGAAGGCGAAGGCTTGCGGACCTAATTCCCGCTCACTGCAGCCTGTGTACGCGCAGAAATGCTCAAAATCGTCTAACGGCGTGTGCCCAAGGTCGTTCTTCGGGAGGGCGCGCTTTCCGATCAGAAGTTCGAGTAGTTTGTCCGGTTTTCCATAGCACATAGTCGGTCTCCCAATGACGGCACGGATATCGGAGCAAAACCGGTTCCTGGCTGTTATCGAGCCACGCACGCAAATGTGAGCTCAGACTCTTGCGGAGTCCAGCCGCGCACCCCGTGGGTCTGCATATCGACCTGATGCATCTGCTTGCCCTGCTGCCTGCAATACTCGTCTGCCCGTTTGAGGCTCGACGCCTTTATTTCTCCCCAGGAAGTCATGCCGCCGCGCACCTGCGTGGCCACCGTGTAGTGGCCATCACCGGCTGGCGTGACTTCGGAAATTGAGGTGCATGCCGCGAGAGCGGCCACCGCGGTGAAGGCAATTAGAAGCTTCATATTGATTTTTATCGGTCTGTGTTTAGGGATCACGAACGGTCAAAAGCTTGAGCATCTGCAGGAGACCGCGTTCGGGCGGTTTCGTCCCCGAACATAACGGCCTCCCGTGCGTGATCTTAAGAGACATGGTCAGTGGACCTGCCGCCACGCACGTTCCAGCGCGGCGAATACGATGGGCACGAAGTCGTGTCCCTCAAACGACGCGGCCCGGTCATCGTTGGGATAGGACAGGACTGCAGGCGCGCAGATCATCTGCAGCAGCCGGTCGCTGAACTGCCCAGTGGACGACACTTCAGCCAGCACCTCTTCCTCCATCTGATGCAGCAGCTTCCAGGTCAGAACGCCCTTTGAGCGGTGCCGTGCAACAACGCGTGGCACGACTACTTCAGCCGCGGCCTGCGCATCAAACAGGACGTTGTAGTTCGTCATCGACATTTCCTTGTTAAGTCAGTGAAAATTCCGGCTCGCCGTCGGCAGATCGCCTAGCAGGTGCGACACATCGACGAGCCGCTGCGCAACTAGATGCTTGACGTCGCCTTCGCACTGCCAGACGCCATAGACCGCGAGCAGCGATGACCCGAGCGCCTCGCGCCGCTGCCGCTCGAGAACCGACTGCCAGACGATCACATTGACCGACCCCGTCTCGTCCTCCAGCGTCATGAACATCACGCCGTTCGCGGTGCCGGGGCGCTGCCGCACCGTGACAATGCCGCAGCCGCGTGCGAGCTGCCCGTTGCGATAGCGCATCAGGGCTTCAGCGGGCATCAGGCGCATGGCCAGCAGCTTTTCGCGCAGCAGCGCGAGCGGGTGCCGGCCGAGCGTCAGGCCGGTCGAGCGGTAGTCCGCAATCAGATCCTGTCCTTCCGTCGGTGCGGTGAGCGTCGGCGCTTCTTCCTGGCGAGCGGTGGCCCGCAACAGATCCTTCTCCGGCACCGCGGCGACTGCCGCCCATAGCGCCTGACGCCGGTCGCCGGCGAGCCGCTTCAGTGCATTGGCGGCCGCAAGCACCTGAAGGTCGTGGCGATCAAGCTGTGCGCGGTTGGCGAGGTCGGCCACGTCGCGGAACTGCCTCACGGCGCGTGCGGCTTCAATGCGCCGGGCGGATTCCTCGCGCATGCCGCGCGCCACGGACATGCCAAGACGCACCGGCGCCATACTCCCGTCGCCCTCCATCGTTGAATCCCATCCACTGATCGTCACATCGACCGGCAGCACGCCCACGCCGTGCCGTTTCGCGTCCTGCACAAGCTGTGAGGGCGAGTAGAAGCCCATCGGCTGGCTATTGAGCATCGCGCACAGGAAGGCGGCAGGCTCATGGCGCTTCAGCCAGCAGCTTGCGTAGACGAGTAGCGCAAAACTCGCCGCGTGGCTCTCCGGGAAACCGTACTCGCCGAAGCCCTGGATCTGCGCGAAGATGGATTCCGCAAACTCCCGGTCATAACCTCGTTGCAGCATGCCTTCAACAATGCGGTCGTGATAGTGCTGCAGTCCGCCCTTGCGTTTCCACGCAGCCATCGCGCGACGCAGCTGATCTGCCTCGCCGGCGCTGAAGCCTGCCGCGAGCATCGCGACCTGCATCACCTGCTCCTGGAAGATCGGCACGCCCATCGTGCGCTTGAGTGCCTGTTCGACTTCGGGGCTCGGGTAAGAGACGGGCTCGAGGCCTTGCCGCCGACGCAGGTACGGATGAACCATCCCACCCTGGATTGGGCCGGGACGAACGATCGCCACTTCGATCACGAGATCGTAGAACTCGCGTGGCCGCAGGCGCGGCAGCATGCTCATCTGCGCGCGCGACTCGATCTGGAACACGCCGACGGTGTCGGCCGCACAGATCATGTCGTAAGTCGCTTCGTCTTCTGGCGGGATGTCCTGCATTTCAAATGGCTCGCCGCGCTGCTGCGACACGAGGTCGAGCGTGCGGCGGATAGCCGACAGCATGCCGAGCGCTAGCACGTCGATTTTCAGCAAGCCGAGCGCTTCCAGGTCGTCCTTGTCCCATTGGATAACTGTGCGATCCGGCATCGACGCGTTTTCCACCGGCACGAGCCGCGAGAGCTTGCCGCGCGCGATCACAAAGCCGCCCGTGTGCTGCGACAGATGACGAGGGAAGCCCAGGAGCTGCGCGGCGAGCGTCGCCCACTGCTGGATCATCGGCGTGTCTGGATCGAGGCCGCTATCCACGAATCGCCGGATCAGGTCCGCGCTCGAATCAAACCAGTGATGTTCCTTCGCAACCCGATCAACGATGACGGGGTCAATGCCGAGCGCCTTGCCCGAATCGCGGATTGCCGAGCGCGGGCGGTAGCTCGTGACGGCTGCCGCCAGAGCGGCGCGCGTACGGGTGTACTTCCGGTATATGTACTGGATGACCTGTTCTCTGCGCTGGTGCTCGAAGTCCACGTCGATGTCAGGCGGCTCGGCCCGCTCTTTTGAGATGAAACGCTCGAACAGCATGCTACTGCGCGCCGGATCCACCTCGGTGACTCCTAGGCAGTAGCAAACAGCGGAGTTGGCCGCAGAGCCTCGCCCCTGACACAGGATGCCTTCATTGCGCGCGAAACGAACGATGTCGTACACGGTCAAAAAGTACGGCTCGTACTTCAGGTCGGCGATCAGTGACAGTTCGTGCTCGATCTGCACCTGAACGTTGTGCGGGATGCCGCGCGGATAACGACGTTGCGCGCCCAGATACGTTTCACCACGCAGGTAAGCGGTGGGCGTGGTGCCGGGCGGCACGAGTTCATCCGGGTACTCGTAGCGCAGTTCGTCCAGCACGAAGGAACAACGCCCGGCGATGTTCAGTGTTTGCGCCAGCGCTTCGACCGGATAGACATTGGCAAGACGCAGGCGCGAGCGCAGATGCTGCTCCGCGTTCGGGGCGAGCTCGAAGCCGCATTCAGTGACAGGCCGGTTCAGGCGGATCGCGGTCAGCGTGTCCTGCAACGGCTTGCGCGATCGCACGTGCATGAGCACCTGGCCCGTTGCAACCGCCTTCAGTGCGTGCCGTTCCGCGACGTCCAGCACAACGGTGCGATGCAGGTCATCGAGCGCGCGGGCGTGCAGTGTCAGGCCCATCCAGCAGCGGTCCTCGCCAAAAGTGCGGGCGGCCCACTCGGCCTGTGCGTCGAGGCGCGCCTCCTTCGCCGGGAATTCGGGCGTCAGGATGATGAGGCAGTCGGGCAGGGCGCGCAGATGCGCGTAAGGTGGATCGGGATGATCGAGGTCATGCGGGTAGAGCAGGTAGGTGCCCTTGGCCATGCGCGTGCGCGCAAGCGTGATGAGTTCCGACAGGTTGCCGTACCCTTCGCGGTTCCGTGCGATCGCGGTAAAGGCGAGCGCCGGCGACCCGTCGGCGTTCGTCAAACGGAAGTGCGCGCCGACCAGCAATTTGATGCCCGCTTCCTTTGCCGCGACATGCGCGCGAACGATCCCCGCGAGCGAACACTCGTCGGTAATGGCGATCGCCTCATATCCGAGTTGCGCTGCGCGCGCGGCCAGTTCCTCGGCGTGCGAAGCGCCCTGCAGGAACGTGAAGTTGGACGCGCACTGCAACTCGGCATAGCCGGGCAGGCCGAAGGAACCCGGGGCCATGACTTACCCGAACATTCCGTGCAGAAACCAGCGCGGCTCATCGTCATCGACCGCGCCGATCCGCTCCCGGAAAATCCAGTAGCAGATGTGATCGTCGCCTTCGGCCACGAAGTAATCGCGTGTCACAGGCTCGCCCTGAAACCAGCCTGCCTCGACGCGCTCGCCTGAAGAGACAGTGCGCAGCGGCGTGCCATAGAAGGGCCTTTCGCCACGCATGAGCAGCTTGATCGGAGCTTCGAGCAGCCATGTCGGGCGCGGCGTGTCCGTCGCCGGCGCGACGTACTTCGTCTTGTCCGTCACCGACACCCAGCGCGCGGCGACCTCGGGCCGATGGTCCGCAACCGGCGCGGAACGCAGCACGTTTTCGGGCCCAAGGCGCGCGACCAGCAGTTCGAGCAGCCGCGCGTGGTCGGAGGCCGTACCGCCCGGTTCGGGAAAGAGCGAGTCCGATGCCGCCTCAGCCTCCCTGACCTCCTGCACAACGAGTTGCAGCGCAATGACGGCGGCCGCCAGTTCAACACGGGTGAGCCGTTCTTTCAGCAGGCGTACAAGGTGATCCTCGCGCCATGTTGGCTCGGCAAGTGACACTTCAATCGTTGTCGGCTCGATCGCATCCCGACCGCGCTCGTGTTCGAGTAGCAGGACGATGCGCGTCACGGCAAGCTGTTTCTGTGACAGCCAGCCGGTCAACTGCACAACAAGTCGGCGCGCGGCAAAAAGACAGGCTTCGGCGTGCTCGATGCGATCCGGCAGTTCCACGCGCGCCTGGAAGGTTGGCGGCGTCTCAAACCATTCATACACTTCGGGGGCATCTCCACTGGCGCGGTCAAGCAGATCGAGTAAGGCTGTTCCGCAGCGCTTCTTGAGTCCTGCGCGGGGCAGGCGCATGAGTTGTCCGACTGTCTCGCATCCAATGCCCGTCAGCCAGTCACGATGGCGACGCGCGGGCGGGGGCAGATTGACCGGAAGCCTCGCAAGGCCGCGCCCAAGGGAGTCATGGGAAAGGTGTGCGCCGCCGCGATAGCGTGCGAGCAGCCATGCCGCCTGCCCCGTTGGTGCCACGCTGATGGTGGCGCTCACGCCGATGGCGTCGGCGACGCGGCGCGCGATGCGCCTTAGCGACCGGATGCCGCCAAAGAGTCGAAGGCTTGCGGACACATCGACCAGCACCGTGCTTTCCTCTGCGATAACCACCTGCGGTGACAGGTTCAGCAGGCCGGTCGCGACCTCCCGCGCGGCGTTGACTTCGGCTGCGCCGTCACGCTCGCGCATGAGGGTAGTTGGGGCGAGCGTCAGTACGCCGCCACGACGCATGCCGATGCATACCCCAGCGGCGCGCGCAGCCGCATCCGAGGCGATGACGCGCTCCTTTTCGAACACGGCAAGGCCTTCGGTTGCACTGTGCCCATCACGCGACCACTTCGGCCGGAACACTTCGAGGCACAACAACGGGAGATGGACGCCGATCCACAATTGCATTGCGTTTTACATTCAGAATCGGAGAGGGCGTCAACGCGACGAACAGCGGTTCGTCTCGCGCGGGGCCGCGGCGTTTCAAGAACTGGATATCGACGCCGTCCTTCGCGGCGCGGATAGCAATCCGCAGGGGTGCGGGTGACGCATCGCGTGTCGTCGCCAGTGGCCGCACCATGAAAAACAGCGACTCGGATGCCTGCGCGGCAAGGTGCAGGCGGCGCAACGATTCGGGCCGCACATGGTTCTGCCAGAAAAGCAGTGCGCCGCATGTGCCGGCGCGCAGAATCTGCTCGGCAGCCCACAGCGCGTCGGCCGTGCGGGGCGCTTTGACCGTCATGAGGTTCGCCGGATCCAGCCCCCACCAGGCGAAAGCGGTCGGCTGCAAGTCGTGGGGCGGCTGAAGCATGACGACGGGCTTCGATGCCAGCTGTCCCAATGCCGGGCGAAGCAGCCGCAGTTCGCCACAGCCAGTCTGCTGCACGAGCAGATCGGTCAGCGCGCCGCGTGGCCATCCACCGCCCGGCAGTTCGCGGGCGAGATCTGCGTCGCCACATTCGACCACCCGCGATCGCGCGCGAGCAAGTTGGTTGCCCCGCCACAAATCCTGGTGAATCGCTTCGGGCAGCGGAACTGCGCTCATGGCCCACCCCTGAAAACACTGTATAGGCATACAGTATAGCCGAGGATTGTCGACGGGGCCACGGGACAATAGGCGCACCGGGGCGTCCCTGCGGGCGCGGCACCTGCCGTGCGGCCTGCATCAGATCAAAACATATGAAGAAAGAGGCGGCCCGATGCATCACCACACGCTGGAGAGTGAACTCAAACACTTGGAAATGGTTCTGCGGCACGCTGCTAATGGCCCGTTTCCCAGTTCATATTGACACCGGCGGATTGCAGCGCTGTCCACGTCCGGTTCCTGCGGGACATACCATCGGCGGGTGGAACGTCTGAAAAATGTTCTTGCGCGTATCGACGAGACTGCGGGCTCACGTCAGCCGCTCGCTCTGGCAGCGTAACGCCCCGAGCAATAAACGGCGCCACGCTCACAAATGCGTAGCTCGAATCGCTGGGGAACTGGGTACAGACGCCCGTGCTTTACAGACTACGGCTTGGACTCATCGGTCCGCATCGGTACGCCATGGCGCGGAGCGGCTCACAC
>NZ_JARESV010000104.1:0-9259 GCF_046026985.1 Paraburkholderia sp. RL18-101-BIB-B | reverse complement strand
TATTACGGCTCACTCGCGTGACGGAACGTATTGTTTGAAGATCGATGGACGGATCCACTCAGTCTTCGGACTCGAGAGCCGGATCTGCCTCAACGCGGTTGATTTAGAGGGGTAGATCAAATATTCGGAAGTCACCTTTTGACGGAGACCGGCCGTTGCAATGACGCTATCTGCGATCCGGCGACCGTCCCTTCATGGCCGATCTCTGCCCGATGCGGTTGGCTCAGTTCTCCCCTGTATGGACTTTCGGCGCTTTCCGCCGACCGACCGGAGTCACACCGTCGCGAGCGCCTTGGACGAGATGCACAGCGTCAGGCTCCCCCAGCTGCGCAGGGCCGCCTCATACTGCGGCCGGTTCGTCGCGCGGTGCCCCATCTTCGGAATGTGATGCCGCCTATTGGCGTTGTGCCGCATGCATGCACTTCAGAGAGGTTAGGCCGTCACTCTATTACCACATACATCAAGGTATCCAGACGTATAGGCGCGCCATGCACACGTAGCACTGCAGCGACCGTTCGTAGAATGGTTTTCCTGGCGTCGTCCGTCTATCTTGATTCCATGGACTTAGCAATTTCATGTGAATGTCAGCCATGTCAACGTTCTGCATAACTGGGTTTATATCGGTAGCAACACTTACGACGAGTACACGTTCCTCCCCTGGTTGAACAAGAACGTCTATCGCCGGACTGTTGACCTTACCGAATCTGTATCAAGTGAGCGCCACGATGAGCACGAACGCAAGGGATTTGCTTGAGCTGCGCCGAGATGATCCCGCGTCAGCAGAACCGCGGAAGATGGCCGCGAACACCATCGCCGTCGGCGTCGCGGATCAACACGAGGGCTGCTGACATGAACGCGCTCGAACAGTGGCACCGCCGGCCAATGCAGGTCCGTGTCCTGGATCGCTGCGATGAATGCGGCGAGCTGAAGGAAGACGTCCAGAAGCGCGTTAACTATTGGCCGAAAATTGCCGCCGTCTGCTGTGCGAAGTGCTTCGCCGAGATGACCAGCGGATGTAGCGGATTTGCAGCCTGCCAGTAGCCAACGATGGCCGGAAGATGAACCCTTCGGCGACGAAAGGCGCCACGTCCACGTTGATAACGGATGCACCCGTTACTCACAGATAGGGAGATTGCCATGTTCACATATTCGATCCGTTATCGCGATGTCTGCGGCCGTTGGTCGGTTGCGTTCGCACAGGCTGTTTCACAGCGCGACGCTGAAGTGATTGCAACCTGCCGATATGGGGCTTTCCAATCTGTCAGCCGTTTCGGCTGACAGGCATCAGTCCTGCGCTTGGCCTGCTTAGGAAAACTGAGTTCTGCATGAAAGCCCTGATGTAGGGGAGTACATCAATGCGAAAAACCACACGGAAGCGGTAACGACAAGTACCTGATGAAGTTCCTGTCGTGGGGCATGAGGAAGATATTGAGGAAGGTGATGATGAACATTAGATACCCTCGCTTCACCGCCATCGAGTTGTGGGTCCTCGCCATCTCCATCATCATCGCAGCCGGAATACAGATATGAAAGGCCCGCGGATGGTCTCACCAATACCCTGTCTGAAACCCGGAATGCGGCCGCGCATGTCGACGTTCGCACACCGTTCTTCGCAGAATATCGGGAAGACATGTATGATCGGCTTGCGTTATACCCGCAGGTCACGCGGCTTGCGTTTGATTTCGATTGCGGCTCGCTTTGGTCTCGCTGGTATCTGTCACGCGCAATCCTCAGCGAAGGATCAGGATACTGGCGTCGATGCGAATCCACCGGCCATCACAAAGTGTGTTGCATGCGTTATCGGTGCCTGTCATCGGGCCTTTTATGCAGGTAGTGGCAGTCAGGTATGCCGCTAAATCCCTCAAGTCTGCCAAACTCGCTGTAGCCGAGCTTTTTATAAAAACCGAGCGCCTGAAAGCTGAGCGTATCTAAAAAGGCGTGCTCGCATCCGCGCCGACGAGCTTCGGTTTCTGCGACGTCTTGGTGGGCGTTTCGAACGTCGCTGATCGACCCACAACAGTCAAACGTGTGTACGAGTTCACAACGGCTGCTTCGTGGCTACTTCAGCCATCGGTTACTTGGTCGTGATGTGCCTGTGGAGTCGAGAATCCTGAGATCAGGCAGCGCAAAATCGCACGAGGATGGGCGTGTTGGAGGCAATGGAGTTTGACTTGACGTAGTCCCGCAGCGCCCGAACTGCTGGTTCGGGCGAATCTGGGAAACTGCAAGGACCTCGTGCCGGGCACGTCGCTGTTCGCTGACCGAGAATGACACAACCGCGCGACCAGTTGACATCACGGCCGTAATGAAACTGGATGGCTGTTCTATGCGGTACATTTTGTAGCTCGATGCGCCACGCACGGTCGGGCCGGATCGCACCGTTGCCTACAGCACCGCCAGTCCACATCCACTTCTTGCTGCCGTCCGCGCGCACGATGGCGCTGTAAGTAGCCTCGGGGATCGAGGATGGCCGATCCGTTTTTGGTTCGTAGCTCAGCTCGACTGTATCAGTTATCAGGCTGAGCATTCCCAAGTTCTGTTCGGCGCTTGATAAATCAACCGCGGACGGAACGCCGAAGAGCCGGCCCGCCACACACGGTACGCACTTATTTTCATAGCCCCGCTCACGGACCACCAGCAGCTTTATCGGACCTTGTGCCATCGCTAGCGACCAAAAGTCTGAAAAAATTGCAACACTTGTTGCGCAAGCGAGGAAGCTACGGCGATCCATATCAAGTCCCATCACAACTTAATGTCCCAGTTCGCAGTAACAGCCTTTGCTAGATTTTCGACTCCTTTGAAAGTTTCGCGGACGACGTTTCCCGGCGCATCGACGATCAACCCAACGGGATTGGTACGAGCTTTTTCCAATTCGTGATCGAAACCTTCGGCCGTTTGCTTACCTCCCTTCGAGATTTCATTAAGGGCGTGACCGACACCGCCAATCGCAGAGTTGGCAACTTCAATATGGGCGACCATGATCTGACCGACCACCGAGTTCTTGGACACCGTCGAACCGGTTATAGCCTTGGCAAGCTTTTGAAATTCGTTCCCGTCACCGAAACAGCCCGATTGGCCGAAGTCCGCAGACTTACAGCCTTGAAGTTCGATGAGCGTAAATCTTCCGGCGATGCAGGCGGCTGCGGTGACCGGCACACCCCCGGATGATGCGGCGCATTGAAGGATTATCTGCTGCCCGGGATTCAAGTGCAGCAATGGCGAGACAACGCAGACGCCAGTTGCCATCGGATCGCCTCCTGACTCGGCAGCGCACTTGACAACCGCAGCTTGTTCGGGCGGAAGTGCTGTTCCGATTGCGCACGCCGCAAGGCTCGCTTCGCTGGTACTGGACGTATAGCACGCGACAACTTTTTGGACCGGCGCGGGTACATTGTCTCCACCGATACAAATGATACGCGCCGCTGTGTCGGTTTCCTGTTTAAGGCATTGCGCAACTTTTCCGACATCCCCCCCGACGTTGCCTGCTAAGCAATTCAAATCAGAAACCGATTGCGCTCCTGAGACGCATGCCCATTCAGGCGGCAAAACTGCGTCTACAGCGCAGCCCTTGCTGTTGCGTTCGACGCATTTTTGCAACTGTTTCAACGCTCGTCCGCTCGCGCCATCGGGAGCCAGGCAGGTAATCCGACTAGCGCCCGCATTCTCGAGCAGGCAATTAGCCTGTTTTGCTATTTCAGGCGGAACGCTTTTTCGAGCCAGACATGCAGCTGCGGCGTTGGCGTCTTCGTTCGCCGTACACGCTTTATAAGTGTCCACCATCGCACCGAATGACCCTACCGCCTCCGAGTACGGACGAGGAACAAATGCATCGAGGCCAAGATCGCTTATCCGACGCCGCGCGGATTGAAGCAATGCTCCCGCGTCGGCTGTTGCGGCGAGCTGCGGCATGCAAGGTCCGTCATTGAGGCATTCAAGCATAGCCTTGTTATCAATCTGATAGCCCGCGCACCGACCCACGGCAGCGACATCCTGCAAACCATGATAAACCTTACACTCTGTGAGACGAATACGGGCGACCTCATCCTGCAGGCTATTCAGTTTGAGTTCCGCCGAATCAACTCCGAGAGTATAGGCGTCTTGCGGGTCTCGAAATGCGAACGCTGTCCGCAAAACGGTCGGACGGGGAAGGAGAAGTTGCGCTGCCACGACCGATGACAAAGGCGGTAGCTGAGGATTTTTAACAAGGCGTGCGACTCCTGCTTCGAACAACTTTTGGGTCTGGTCAGGCGGGAGTCTCGTTGGCCAGCCAACGCCGGGCCTTGTTTCGACCACCTTCGGAGCGAGGCCGCCGTTGTCAGAGAATTCGAGCACCAGAACACGATTTAGGGTGGTGTCGAACCCGCGTTTTGCAGCCCAGTAATACATTGCCTCAAACACGCGCTCGCGCCGCTCGCCTTCAGAGATCGCTCCAGTCTCATCTGCACGTTCGGGTACGTCAAGATCAGGGCAAAGCGCGGCAGTGCATTCACGTTTAACCAACCCAAGACGAGTTCCGTCTATGTATTTTCGCAATGGATCGGCCTGTTCGATGGATGTGCAGTTCGCAATGACTGATTTCTTGTACTCTCCTCGTGCAGTGACTAGAGCGTTTTGAGTTCGTGTGATTTGATTATCGGAGTAGATCGGCTCAGCAGACGGTACGAACAGTTGCGCCTCACTGTTCAGCGCATCGATAAAGGCCTTTCCCGCAGCCTTGACTGCCTCCTTGAGGCAACCTCCATAATCCTTGGTGGCCGTGGCCGGTCGTGGGCCAATGGCAGCGAAATAAAAGACATACGAGAGCGCCGCCTCGGCTCTTCCGCCCTGCTGCTGGACATCTACTACGACATGCCCGACTCGTTGTTCAAACCAGATCGCGTTTTGCGGCTCGGGCACTGGTGCAGTCGATATCTCTTGCGACCAAACAGAGCAGCTCAGTGAACAAAGGAGAGCCGCAACTACCCGAAAGAAAGGTGCGTACATCTCTTTGCCCATTTTGCCAAGAACATGCTAAATATAATACGTCGCAAGTTCAGTTTTTGGGGAGCAAGATGATGAGCATAGCCAATAAAATTGTAGTCACACTGATAGGCGCCCTAGTTTCACTTCCGACGATTGCGCTAAGTCAGCAAGCGAGCGATGACGATGCCCTTAAGGCTTCAGTACTCGTTGCCGTGGCGCAGTCACTCGGAGCGGATCCGTCGAATCTGCCCGAGTATCAAGCTGATTTGCAAGCAGCCCGTCGAGTTGCAGATACCGCTTCGATATGCGGATCGGGTTCCGGCGGCCAATTCCTCACGCCAGACATCGCAAATAAGGTGATTTCGAAAGCGGTTGACCTAGTGAAGCAGAAGAATGCCTCGTTTTGGGAGCGACCACACTATGTCCGGGATCTCATCGTTGTTAGCGCGGTTTCCTTCGAAGCGGGGCGGCTTGCTGGGACGAGCAAGGAATACCGAGCGGCGTTGGCAGCCAGCGCGCCCACACCATCCAACTGTAAGCTAGCGGCTCAGTGAGCTCAGCCAACAACTCCATTGTGCCCGAAAGAGTGTCGTCTTTTTGCCGGGATGACTAAACGTAGCAAGCAGCGGGGTGGCAGATATGGTGGCGACTCAAGTAAGGATTTATAGAAAGATCGACTGGTATCGTATGTGTCAACGCCAACGTGAATCTGATTCTGTCCACGAGTTGATTGCCTCAAGCAGGGGTTCGTCATTTGTCAGTGCTCTTCTGAATATGACATTCACTTTCTAACGCGGCCAATACTGACGTAGTTTTTGCTAGGATTTTCAGTAAAATCTCGCGGAACCTTCATACGGAGCCGCTGCCAGCGTTTGATGTCCTTATGTGCTATGTCGACCTCCTCAGCCGTGGGAATCTTTACGAGCTGCGCTCCTTCTTGGCGGCCATCCGGATCTCCGCGCGCAGCTTTTTGATTTTCAACCGTTGCTTCGCCAGACCAAAGAGTGCGGCGAGCGCCGGACCTATCCGTAATTTTGTGGGCGAGGCATCTAGGATGTGGCGCGACAATCTGGATGAGAGACGCGCGACAATCAGGATGAGAATGTCGCGGTGGGATTGATGATGCCGATGTTGATTGACGCTGGCAAGCGTTTATTGATTGACGCTGGCGAGCGTGTACCGCGCGTCAATCAGGATGAGAACAGTTTATCAGTCGTTGAGGACAACTGCGTAACACGTGACGATGTATTTGGACACGTGCTTTACGCTGTCGCGTTTGATCTCGATGAGCATTGTGGAATGTCGCTGGCATCCAATGCAGCCACGCTGTCGCCGGGCAGAGCCTGCAGCGTAACGCGTTACGCTGCAGGCATTCTGTGCCGCGCGACAATCAGGATGAGAATGCTGCGGCGAGGTTGATGATGCCGATGTTGATTGACGCCGGCGAGCGGTGCCTGCCTGCCGCGCGTCAGTCGGTGAGGTCGATTGCGTAACGCGTGACGATGGCCTTAAGCACACGCCTTACGCTGTTGCGTTAGCTCTCAATGAGCCTTGTCGGATTGTCGCTGGCATCCAATGCCGCCAACCCGTCGCCGAGCAGAGCCAGCAACGTAACGCGTGACGCGCAGGCTTCCTCACCAGTGGCGTCAATAATGGCCCGTTTGCGGCGTAAGCGGTATGCGCGTTGCCGTTGTGCGGCAGTGCGTGCGATGGGCTTCGTCGTCGAGTTATCGGATGTATCGTCACGCGTTACGAGCTGCAGATGTGCGTTGTGCTTCATTGCTGATCCTCCGGGCGCGGCGGCACGCCGACGTTGTTTGGTGTCGCGATACTGGCCGGGCGTCCCGGTCCCTGCTGCTTGCGCTCCAGGGCGGTACGCCTACGGTAGCTTTCGACGTTCAGTTCAAAGATCGTCGAGTGATGGACCAGCCGGTCGACGGCGGCTACCGTCATGGCCCGGTCGGGGAAGATACGGTCCCAATCGCCAAATGGTTGATTTGCAGTTAGCAAAAGAGAACGGTGCTCATACCTGGCGCTGATGAGCTCGAACAGCACCGACGTCTCGGCCTGGTCCTTGCTGACGTATGCAAAGTCGTCCAAAATAAGGAGATCGAATCGATCCAGCCGGTTGATGGCGGCCTCCAGCGACAGCTCGCGGCGTGCGACCTGCAACCGCTGCACGAGGTCGGTGGTACGGGCGAACAGGACCTTCCAGCCGTTCTCCAGCAGGCTCAGTCCAATGGCCGACGACAAGTGCGACTTGCCGCCTCCGGACGGCCCCAGAAGAATCAGGTTGGCGCCGTTGCGCAGCCAGCCGTCGCCAGCGCAAAGCGCCGAGACGTGCGCTCTCGACACCATCGGCACCGCGTCGAAATCGAAGTTCTCCAGCGTCTTGCCCGGCAGCAGCCTGGCGTCCCTGAGATGACGTTCGATGCGGCGTCGATCGCGCTCGGCGATCTCGTGTTCGGCCAGCGCCATGAGCAGGCGCGCCGCGGGCCAGCCTTCGGTGTCGGAACGCTCGGCAAAGCTCGACCAGATCTGCTTGATGGCGGGCAGCCGCAAATCGTTGAGCAGCAGCGACAGGCGGGTGGCGTCGAATTCGTGATTCATGCTGCCACCTCCATTTGCAGGCCAAGCAGGGCCTCGTAGTCGCGCAACGAAGGCAGCTGGACGTTCACCTGCGGCAGGCTCGCGGGTTTCGCTTCGAAACGGGAACTCAGCGCGTGCAGATCGGGCAGTTGCCCGTCGGCCAGGCACTGCTCGAGTGCCTGCGCCAGTTGTGTCTCGCAGTTGCGCTCGTGGGCCAGGCTGAGCAGTTCAACCATGGTCTTGCATGCCGCACGCTCCGGCAGTTGCTCGCACAGGCGTTCGAAGGTCAATCGATAGGCCTCACGCGGAAAGACCTGATCGCGGTAGACCAGGTTGAGCAGCGCCATGGGCTTGCGGCGCAGCGCGTGGATGATGTGCCGGTAGTTGACGACGTGGCCGTGCTTGCCACTGGGACCCGGACGGCCGCGCTGCAGCGTCATCAGGGCGGTGCTGCCCAGGAACAGTTCCAGCCGGTCGTCATACAGCCGCACGCGCAGTCGATGACCGATCAGCCGGGACGGGACGGTATAGAACACCTTGCGCAGGACAAAGCCGCCGGTGGAGCTGACGTACACACGCGTTTGCTCGTAGTCCGTCGTGCGCTGCGGCGGCAGTGGCTGAAGCTGCGGGCGCTCGGCCTCAATGCGCTTGCCATTGCGCGCGTTGATGCGACAGACGTGCTCGTCGATGAAGCGGCGATAGGTATCGAGGTCGTCGAAGTCGTTACTGCCGCGCAGGAGCAACGCATCACGCACCGCGTTCTTGAGGTGGCCGTGAGGGCTCTCGATGGAGCCGTTCTCATGGGCAACGCCGCGGTTGTTGCGCGTAGGCTGCATTCCGTAGTGAGCACAGAGCGCTTCGTAACGCGTGGTGAGATCGTCGCGCGCTTCGCGTTCGAGATTGCGGAACGCCGCCGACAGGCTGTCGCTGCGGTGCTCGCGCGGTGCGCCACCGAGCACCCACAACGCGTTCTGCAGCCCTTCGGCCAGCGCGACATAGCTCTCGCCGCCGAGGATGACGTGAGCGTGCTCAAAGCCCGAGCAGGCCAGCCGGAAATGATACAGACGGTGATCCAGCGCAACACCCGCCACGGTGACGCCCAGGCTGTCCATCTCGGTGAAGTCGGACAATCCGAGGCGACCGGGCTCGTGCACCTGACGGAACATGACGTCACGCTCCTCGCCATGGAGTGCACGCCAGTCGCGAATACGCCGCTCGAGCGTGCGACGCACGTTGCCCGGGAGATCTGGATGGCGCCGAAGCATCTCGTCCAATACGGCCACGGGCCGGATGCCGGGAGCGGACTGGAGCAGCGGGACGATCTCGGCGTCAAAGATTGCTGCCAGGGGATCGGCGCGGCGGCGCCCGCGCGGCGCCTTCTTCTGCGACGGAGGTCTTGGGTCCTGTTCGATGCGATAGGCAGTGGCGGCGCTGAACCCGGCGCGTGCGCCTGCCTTGGTCGGTTGTTCCTTGTTTCTGTACTTCATGTAGAGCCTCATCTGGTGGTCGTTGACGTGACGCCCGGGCACCGTAGCCTCCCGTGAAATGGAAGGCTCCTTCATACCCGATCCACCGCGACCACCGACAAGGCTCCCCGACGACGGGGGGACTGTTCGGCGCGGGGGGGGGGGGGGGGGGGGGGGGGGGGGGGGGGGGGGGGGCGGCCCCCCGCGCCCGGCCCGGGCCCCCGCGGGGGGGGGGGGGGGGG
>NZ_JARESV010000103.1:0-9583 GCF_046026985.1 Paraburkholderia sp. RL18-101-BIB-B | reverse complement strand
GGTGGCGCATAGCAGCGGCTTGCTGCCGTCGAATTCGGCAGCGCACAGTTCGGCCGAAGCGAAGCAGAAGAACACTGCGAGCGCCATACGGAGGGTGTTTTTTCATGGTCGCTTCCCCTGTTATGATCGGCTGCTGGGCTGCCACTGAGCATCCCAGCGCCAGCATCACAAGCCCGGGTGAAACTCGTATCAGGGGTTGCATGGTGAAACGCCTCCTGGACAATCCAGTTCCGGCACGGACCCACGGCACTCCGACGCCGACGTGAGAAGGCGCCGTAAAGTCACGGACTCATGGTTTGATCTTGGTGATCTTCTGGCCTTGGACGCCGAGGCCCGCCATCAGGCCCTCCTGGCCATAGATGAATGCGTAGACATCGGATTGCAACGTGGTCGTTGTCATCGACTTCGCCTTGCCTTCGTCGACGACAACGACACTCGGTCCCATTCCGACGGACCAGCCGTCGCTGCTGTTCAGATAACTGAGCGCTGCCGGCGTCATCAGGAACATCGCCTGATGGAAGCTCTGTGCCCCAGCCTGCATGCCGTATGACAACGACTTCGCGTTGTAATAGCCCATCACCTTGCCGTCCGGGCCGAACATCACGCCGTCTCCTCCTTGAGCGCCGACCAGAAAGCCCGCCTTCAGGATGTCCGGAAATACAAGGACGGCTGTCGCGTGGGTCGCCAGTTCGCCCGCCTTGGGCGTGGTCGCTACCAGTTGCCGATACGCATCGCGTGCTTTCTGTTCCAGTTCGGGACGCCCTGAACTGGACGCGGAAGCAGTGGGGTTAATGCTCGTACAGGAAACGACAGCGAGCATGACTGGAATCATTGCCATCAGGCGGACAAACTTGAACATGATAGGACGCTCCATTCAAAAGGAGTCACTGCGTGACCGGATCCCTGAGCGACCCGCGCCGCCCTTCAGGTACCAGTAGTATTGGTAGCAGATCTGCCCCATGGCAATTGAACTTTGGTCCAATACCGGGTGAACCCGCACGTGTTCAGACTACGACGGCTGTCCTCCTTCGAGGGCCGCACGTACGGTCCTGATGAACAGGTCATCGTTGAACGGCTTGAGAATGTAGGCGACCGCACCGCCTGCAAAGGCCTGTTCGCGCACGCTGATGTCATCGTGGGCGGTGATGAAAATGACTGGCGTGCCACTACCGGAAAGACGCTGCTGGACCTCGAGTCCATTGAGCCCCGGCATCTGCACATCGAGAATGACGCAGTCAGGGCGATATGACGGCATGGACGACAGCACGTCGAGAAAGGCGTCGCCGCTTGCGAAGGTTTCGGCAGCGATGCCGACTGAGCGCAGAAGTCTCTTGATGGCTCGGCACACCGATTCATCGTCATCGACGACGACAACGAATGATTTGAGTTTTCCCATTGCACGTAGTCCGGTGTCAGGGAATGCACGGGGCAGTGCACTCCCCCAAACCATAGACTACGAGTCAGGCGCAAATGCCGATAGTGGACCTTGGTGCAATGTGGACTCCGAAAGACGTCATAGCACGCCCGGACGACGCAGCGTTCACGCCGCTTGCAGCCGCTCAGCGATCCGCGTGCGATTTCGCGACGCCTGAAAGGCCGACCTTGTCCGCGACGCGAATGAGTTGGGCCAGCGATGTGACTTCCATCTTGGCCATCACGCGCCTGCGATGAACCTTGATCGTCTGTTCGGCCGTTCCGAGTTCGCTTGCCACCTGCTTGTTCAGAAGGCCAATCACGACGAGTGCCATCACTTCGCGCTCGCGCGGCGTCAACCGCTCGACGCGATCACGAAGCGAGTCGAATTCACGCCGGGTCGCTCGCGTTCGAACCGCGTACGCGAGCGCCTGTTCGATCGCTCGCAGCAGGTCAGTCTCGGACACCGGTTTGGGCAGAAAATCGGTTGCCCCCGCCTTCATCGCGTCGACACCCATCGCAATGTCACCATGCCCCGTGATGAAAATGATCGGCAGCGCCGCATTGAGTTCGCGCGCCAGTTCCAGTCCGCTCAGATCCGGCAACTCGATATCCAGCACGAGGCACGCAGGACAGGCATCGGCGGGCATCCTGTCGAGAAATGCGCGTGCCGAACCGAATGTTTCCACCCGATAGCCCGCTGACTGAATCAGACGCGACAGCGCGCGGCACACGGAGTCGTCGTCGTCGACGACGAATACAAGCGAAGCGGAATCTGTCATGGCCTCTATCGCGACTCATCCTGCTCCGTCGCATCCCCGACTGGCAATGTAACAAAGAATGTCGCGCCTCGATCGATGTTGTTTTCGGCCCAGAGTCGCCCGTGGTGCATGTCGATGATGGTGCGGCTAATCGACAATCCCAAACCGAGGCCCTGGGGTTTTGACGTAAAGAATGGCTTAAAGATCTTGTCCAGCTTGTCGGCGGTCAGTCCATGGCCGCGATCCCTGATGGCGATGCAAACCGTATTGGTGCTCTCGCGCATGAGCGTCACGGATACGACGCGATCTACGGACGGCACCCCACTCATCGCGTCGAACGCATTGAGCAGGAGATTGAGCATGACCTGCTGCAACTGCACCTTGTCGCCACGCACGGACGGCAGATCGTCCTCGATGTCAAGCGCCACGCGTGTGCCACGCACGATCGCATCGCCGCGCACCAGCAGGACCACGTCGCGAATAATGCCCGCGAGATCGAGTGATACGACTTCCAGATCGCCCTTCTTGACGACCGCGCGAATGCGCCGGATCACTTCGCTCGCGCGATAGTCAGCCTGTACGATGTCGTTCAGGATCTCTCTCACTTCATCCAGATCGATGGGGTCCGCCGTGAGAAAGCGCTGCGCGGCCTGCACGTTGCTCAGTATCGCGGTCAGCGGCTGGTTCAGTTCATGGGCCAGCGATGCCGTAAGCTGGCCCACGGTAGACACGCGCGTCAGATGCGCGAGGTCCCGCCGGTTGCGCTCCAGCTCGTAACGCTCGGCTGTATCGATGATGCATGCGAGCGTGACGCTGTCATCGTCGAAGTGAAATGGGTTCAGACCGATCTCCACCTGAAATTCCGTGCCGTTATTACGCCGCCCAGGCAGCTCATACAACGGCGACCTTCCGTGGACCACGGACGATGCGAACACGTCGGCCCTGGGCACAACCTGGCGGTCCAGATGCAGGGCGGGCACGAGCAGTTCGACCGGCTTGCCTATCAATTCGTCGCATTCGTATCCGAACAGCCTGGCGGCTTGTCGATTGACCATCAACATGCGGCCACGCTCGTCGAGCATCAGAATCGAAATAGGCAAAAGCGCGAGCGCCTCGCGAAAGTACGCTTCGCCGCTTCCTTTTTCCAACACGACCACATGAGAATCGTTCAACCCTGCGGATCGTCCGCCACTTTCATGAGACTGGCGGCGAACCGATCGTGCGGAAGCCGCGGCATGGTCCCTATCCGTTATTGGACGCTCCGCGCGCGCACGTTGACCTGCTTCCGGCGAGATCGCTTCTTCCGCCACTTGATGCTGTTCCACGCGCCTCTCTGCTGAGGAACCGGCTCGTGATACGACGTCGCGCGGACCGGCACCAGCGGACATCGTGAAAACCTGCGGACGCATCGCAGCTTCACGCGTCATCGCGCGCTCGACATAATCCGCAAGATTTGGCGGTTTAAGACTACGGCTCGCCAGCGCCATTCGCCAGCGCCTGGTAAACAAAATCGACAGCCAAAGAATGATGGCGGTTTCCAGAACAATGATCGCTGGCATGACGATGCTCATGGCCGGGATTCCTCTCAACAGCTTGCGCCGAGAGATGGGCTGACGGAAAAGCTCGCTCTGGATTTCGACGAGAGATAACGCGCCTGACCCGAAGGCTGATTTTGCCGCTACGTATATTGTGCAGCGGGCCAGAAAGTCAGGACCGTAATTCGCTGGCTCGCGCGTTTCTAAGGCAGCGTGTTTGCCAGATTGCCGGTCCGTCACTTCTATAGCGCGTCGTCTTGCGACGATTCAGGGAGATCTGCCAGCACAGGAGGAAATGCAGGCATGGCCAGCCGTATGACTAGGCAGGTAACTACTACACACAAAATAAAACTGGCCAGTAAATCAATCGTAGTCCTGATGCCAGCCATAGTAAATGTCGAGATCGTGCATTCTTCAATCGATGCAATAGAAGCCGCCACGCTAACGCTGAACATCACCCTGATTGAACCAAAGGGCAAATGTTCACGCGCGGCGTCGCATGTAGTCTGAATGACTGAGATTCGAATCAGCAAGGATCTGTATCGCCCCGGCGTCCGCACGTTACTGGTAAACCTGCATGCGTCGGAATGGGAAAAAAAAGCAATTAGATTCAGCATTGGTGTTACGTGCGGCGACGCGGTCCCGCTAGCGGCGATTGCAGCCGTACAGAGAACAGCGTGATAAAGGCACGCCGGGCAGGACGAAACGGGTCGTGCTCTATTGCTCATTGCGAATCAGTCTGCTCATGCATGCCCGATTCCGTCCGGTTGCGTACAAAGTATCTCCGCCAGCGGACTCCGCACACACATTAGACCAAGGTTCAATATCGGTGTCCACTCAGGTCCCCTATTCTGTTTCTTGGGCACGTGCATTTGATTGCCCGTTCCAGGACTCGGCCTGCGGAAATCAGGAACCAGGCCATCGTTATGGAAGCGGTGATCGCGACATTTTCCTCGCTGATGACCGTTTGACGGTTTTGTGAGGGCGATGTAATGAACAAGCGTCTCTTATGGTTTGCGATCGTACCGGCGCTGCTGTTCGCAGGTACGGCAGCTGCGCAATACCCGGTTCTGGATATGGTTGCCGGCAAGCTCGTTCAAAAGTATCAAGAGGAACCGACCAGCGCGCTGCCGAAAACGCATAGGAACGCAATCAACGCGACGACGATGTGGTTCATCCTGCTGTCCTCCGACCAGGGTAATACGCGTAGAGCGGCCTCGGTCTCCGAAGCGGCGCTTGCCCGCGCCTGTCCTTTCGCAGCCTGACGTTGCCCGTGTCCCACGAAGCGCACGACTATCGAAATTCGCCCACTTCCGGTCACTTATCAGCATCTTGCGCGCCGCGCAGCAGTATGCAATTGAACCAAGGTCCAATTGCATACGACCCAGTCGTGATCCTATCTTTCAAGATCTGTACCACTGACTGCGAACCCGACCCAACCGCCAGAATCTCTAGCCTGTGTCGGCCAATTCGTATTTCGTCCCAGGCTCTGATCATATTGCGGAAAGTGTCTTTGAGGCCGCCAGGAGCGAAACATGGCAACATCCAGACTGCCCATTCGAGTGTTGATGCTGACATTGGCATTGTCGGCCCCTGCAGCCGATCCGCGCCGCGACTCAGGATCCCGGCTGACCACGTGAAATTGTTCGGGACGACGCGACCCTCACCTATTACCAGCCACAGATCGACGACTGGAAGGACTTCAAGGAAGTGACCGGTCGGATGGCGATAAGCGTGACTCCGCGTGGCGGCAAACCGCAAGTGGGCATCGTTGCGCTCCAGATGCACACGGATGTTGACGTCGGCAGTCGTAACGTCCTCCTGAGCAATCCGCAAATTACCGGTACGACTTTTCCCGACACCGATCCCGCAACGGCCAAAAAGCTGGATCAGCTCGTGCGCAAATTTCTCGATCCACAGGCTTCGCTGACCTTATCGGTTGACCGCGTGGTCGCGGGGTCAAAGTAGCCCTGCAGGTGAAGCTGAGGTATAGGGTTGGGCAAGAAAGACGGCCGCACCGCCACGCTGATGATCCCGATCACGATCGGCATCATCAACGTGCCGACCTACGTGTTGGCGCCGCCATGGTCGACTCCGTGGAGGATGCCATGGCCATCAATAGAGCGCTCGCTGGTGAGAAATTGAACCAAAGTCCAATTGCCATTGGCCAGCGCCACTACCAATATTGATTTCATCGGACTCTGCACGTGGCATCGGCCACGAAATAAGTGCTGTACTACAGAACTGGTACTCACGGCTGAGTCGCAAGCAACGACGTGGCTCTGGCACGCCGCTGCATCCTCGGCCGCCCGTTGAGCCAGTGGCCTGCTTCCCGGTGTGAACCTTTGCGGCGACCTGCACGGAGACAATTGATGTTGCCCACGCCCACTTCCGAAAAGGCGCTGTCCCGTGGACTGCTCGAGGCACTGATCCGTGCCGGGCTGATCGCCGTCCTGGCGATTTTCTGCTTCGAGATAGTCCTCCCGTTCCTCAACCTGATCGTCTGGTCCCTGATCCTGGCGATCACCCTTTACCCGCTGCAGGTGAGGCTAAGGCGCAGGTTGGGCAACAAAGACGGTCGCACCGCCACGCTGATTGTCCTGATCGCGATCGCCATCATCATCCTGCCGTCCTATCTGTTGGGCGTCGCCATGGTCGACTCCGTGGAGCATGCCATGGCCATCGTCAAGAGCGAGGGTTTGCACATTCCGCCGCCGGCCGAGTCGGTAGCCAGTTGGCCGCTGGTAGGCCAGCGTCTGTATGACTTCTGGCTGCAAGCCGCCACCGACTTGACCGGCCTGTTGCAGAAACTCGCACCGCAGCTCAAGGACGTCAGCCGTGCGCTGCTGGGCGCGGTCGCGGGCGTTGGCAAAGGCCTGCTGATATTCGTGTTCGCCCTGATCATCGCGGGCATCTTCATGGCTTATGGCCAGCAGGGCAGCCGCAGCGCCGTGCAGATCGCCTCGCGGTTCTTCAGCCCGGAGAAAGGTCCGCGCATCGCCGTGCTGTGCACCGCCACCATTCGAGCGGTGGCCCAGGGCGTGGTAGGCATCGCTTTTATCCAGATGCTGTTGATTGGCGTCGCCTTCGTTGTCAAGGGCATTCCTGCCGCCGGCCTGCTGGCTTTGGCGGTGCTGCTGCTCGGAATCATGCAACTGCCGGCCACGCTGATCACCGTCCCGGTGATCATTTTCGTCTTTGCCACGGAGGGCGCGAGTGTGGCGACCGTTGTCTTCTCCATCTATGTGTTCATCGCGGGACTGGCCGATAACGTGCTCAAGCCCCTGCTGCTGGGTCGTGGCGTCGATGTGCCGATGCCGGTGGTGCTCATCGGCGCGCTGGGCGGCATGGTCACCGGCGGCGTCATTGGACTGTTTATTGGCCCGGTGGCGCTCGCGGTGGGCTACCAGCTGTTCTGGCAATGGGTTGAGGACCAGCCGCAGAATGCTGCGCCAGGCGACGAGAAGCAGATTTGAAGCGGCCAGTCTCGCCCCATGTCGCAATTGACTCGTTCGCCCACTGCTCACCGGCGCACTCTGCCTCAGCCGCTACGCACGCCACCCCGGCACCCGACTTTTCCGGCCCGAAGGAGAGCACCCCATGATCAACGAAGCAGAGCAGAACCGTCTCCGCGATGGACAGACGAATCGCGCGGTCTAGGAAAAGTGGGGGTCGTACCTCAGCGAGCGGCAGTGGGTGACCGTGCGCGAAGACTACAGCGACGACGGCGACGCCTGGAACCACTGCACTCCCGACCACGCCCGGTCTCGCGTCTGCCGGTGGGGCGAGGACGGCCTCGGCGGTATCAGCGAGGCCGATGCCTTCTATGCGTCGACTACCCCACTCGCCGTTCGCGATGACTCCGACCGTGCGAGTATCATGCGCCAGGCGCTAGCCGGCATGCTCTGGACCAAATAGTATTTCCACCATGACCTCGGGCGCAGGCTTGCCGAGCATGGCACGGGCAGCCAGTTGCCGCATGCGGAACGCCGGCGGGTGCGCAACAGCGACTGGGTACACATGTACAACGACGACATTACCTCGATGCACGACAAATGAGAGTATCCCTGGTACGCCGCGTGGGATCTGGCCTTTCACATGATTCCACTGAGTATGGTCGACGCCGATTTCGCGAAGGAACAACTCGACCTGATGCTGCGCGTTCACACCAAATGTCGAATAGGACCAAAGTTCAATTGAATAGGTCCGTCAATGTGAGCACAATTATCACAGTGGCATCAGACCACCCGTCTTAGAGGGCAGCTTCTACGTGATGGAGACGATCGATTTCCGTGTGCGATGTGTTTAGGTTGCAATACGAACTACCCAGCCGGGAAAAATTGCGTTGCGGGTGGCGCGAACTTCATCGCCAGCGAGCTGCCGATTCGTACCGGCACGGCCATTCAGCCAGACTGGCGTGTCGGTCGGGCAAGCGGGCCGAGGCAGTAGCGATTGCCACAGCGCTGAAGACAATGGGCTACGGCACCGGCCAGTTTGGCAGGAACCATATGGGTGACAAAAACTGAGACGTGATGGGAGATCTGCACACCAAATTAATGCTTGAAACGCTGTCGGCTGACGCGGCTAACCGTTTCACGCCCCGTTTACAGACCGCTGATTAGAACTGGACCGAGGGATGAAGCGGCCAGAGTCAAGCACCGGGGATCCACCTCGGAGCCACAATGGAGGACGATATGAACAGACGAGATTTTGTGCTGAGGACCGCGGCTGCAACTGCTGCTGCAAGTCTGACGCTCACTGGCTGCACCATGACCCCGGGCAGCGGCAAGAGCCCTGAAACCGATGCCTCGAAGCGCCAGGCGATTGACGCGGACGTGAACGGTACGTTGTCGCGGCTATTCTCGACGGTCAAGGGCTCTCGCGAGCTCGTATCGAAGGCACAAGGGGTGCTGGTGTTCCCGTCGGTGGTTAAGGCAGCCTTCATCGCCGGCGCCGAGTACGGCGAAGGCTCATTGCGTGTTGGGGGCACGACGGCTGGCTATTACAGCACGGCATCGGGGTCATTCGGATTCCAGGCCGGTGCCCAGTCGACGGCCGTCATCTTTCTCTTCATGACGCAAGACTCGCTCGACAAGTTTCGCAACTCGGCCGGCTGGTCCGTTGGCGGCGACGTAGCGGTTTCGCTCGTGAAAGTGGGTGCGAATGGCACGCTCGATACGACGACGGCCACCTCACCGGTGGAAGCCATTGTGCTGACCAACACCGGTCTGATGGCAGACGCTTCGCTCGCTGGCACCAAGGTGACGCGGCTAAACCTATAAACGTGAAGCCTAATCTCTTCAAAAAAAGAAAGGCAAGGAACCGTTCGGCTCCCTGCCTTTCGTGGGTGCTTGTGTAGCGCTCTGAAGGTGTTTTGCCGCAGCACGGCGAGACTGCACGACCCTTGTTCTGGACAATCGGGAACACGCCACTCTCCGCTGATGTGTGGCACGAGACCAACATCCATCGATTTTAGCAACTCAAGACGATTGTTTTCGGTCGTACGAAGCGATTGGCACCCAGCAAAACTGTCGGCCCCACCCGGCATGCCATCGACCTGGTGATGTTCAGCCTGCCCTTGATCTGGGCGATGCTTGAGTCTTATGTCGACCAGTTCTGGCCAGGGCTCAGGCCGAACATCTGACAGCTTCAGGTGCTTGTCGATCTCATGTTCACACTGAGTTTTTTCGTGCCGGGTGGTGACTTCTGGACCAAGATCCGCGCTCTGTTCGTCCGCACGGCTTAGATAGGAGAGACCCTCGACGCGGGCAACCTGGAATTTCCCATCCGATAGAGGATGAGCGAAATGAAGCGGTTCGTTCAAGGTGACAATCGTATGCAAAGCTTTGCAAACGCTCAAATCGTGCCCGCAAA
>NZ_JARESV010000102.1:0-9705 GCF_046026985.1 Paraburkholderia sp. RL18-101-BIB-B | reverse complement strand
GATCTGGGCGACTTTCACGTTCGGCATTGGACGCGATGCATGTAGAATCTGTGCACAGAATATGTCCGATAGACGATACGACGAGCCGTTACTGATGACAAATCTCAGATCTAATGCACTCGGCGATACGACGGCCGAGAATGATAAAAAAATGCTAAGTGAAGCATTCGTACCCACTGCCGATTTTCGCACCCTGATCGAGACCGACGAACGTACCGTTGTCGTTGGAAGGCGAGGCACTGGTAAAAGCGCCCTCTATCTTCAACTGCAGAAATATTGGGAAAACGACAAGAAAATCGTTATCCTTTGTTTCTCACCCGAAGATACCGAAGTCATTGGGTTTCGGTCACTTCTAAAGCCATTTTCGAATTCGTTTAATTTGGCGCGCGCATCCACTAGATTGCTCTGGCGATACGCCATGCTTATGGAGATCGCCGCTTATATACGCGGCAATTACAAGCTGTCTCACTTGGTCGAAGATGATGATATTCTTCGCGAACACTTGCAGCGTTGGAGCGGTGTAAAAGGAAGTCTTCTTACCAAGTGTAGGCACATCGCCAAGACCTTTTTGTCAAGTGAGTCGCCCGAAGAGGCAGTTGGAGACTTGCCGGCAAACCTTGATTTAAGTCACATCGAAAGTAAGGTTCTTTCGCTTACAGCCCTTTCTGATCGACGCTTTATAATATTAATGGACCGATTGGATGAAGGATATGAGCCGGATGACATCGGAATTGGAATTATAACAGGCTTGGTGTACGCTTCGATTGAATTAAACAAGCGCGCTGAAAAGATTCGGCCAATTATCTTTCTACGCGATAACATCTATCGCGCGGTCGCCAAAGAAGACCCGGATTATTCTCGCAATGTTGAGGGTCAGGAAATTCGTTTGCATTGGGATTGGGCTCAGCTATTGTTGCTTGCCGCATCCAGAATGCGCGTTTGTTTTAAACTCGATCAAGAGAAGGACCAACGGATTTGGGATCGTTGCACTGCGGGCGATTTGCAAGGCCGCGATGGATTCAGGCAATGCCTGCAGTTCACGCTGTATCGCCCGCGCGACCTTCTTTCATTATTAAATGAGGCTTTCTACTGCGCCTCTCGCAATAATCGGTCGACCGCAATATTTTCGGATTTAGAGTTTGCGGCTAGGTCTATTTCAGTCGCTCGTCTAGAAGATTTGTGGAAGGAATATCAAAAAGTCTTTCCGTCAATACAGGCAATGTCTAATGCATTCGCTGACGGCGAGCCGGAATTCGACGTCCATACCGCAGCTGCGCTTCTATCGAATGTCATAGAAAAACTCGGCGAAAATGAATCTCAGGCTGTAGTCAGGGACGTTAGGCTTCTTGAGCCGAGCGGAGTCCTTCAGGGGTTATATAGCGTTGGGTTCCTCGGTATGCACGAGTCTACGACTGGCGCTTTCACCTTTTGCCACGATGGACGAACTCCCGATGTTGCGTTTGGCGATAAATCGAGACTCCTAATTCACCCATGCTACTGGCTAGGTTTAAATTTAAGCAGAAATGCATTAAAGCCAGAAGAGGCAGAGGAGATAACTGATGAGTATGACATTAAAGTTCAGTCAATCACGCCGGAAATACGAAACACAAGAATTGGCCAGACAATTACCCAGTTGGATAAAATCCCACTCGGACAAGAAGGGCAAAGCGATTTTGAGCATTGGTGCCTTGATGCGCTGCGAATTGCTTTCGCAGCGCATCTCACTAATATTCAATCGCACCCTAATGGCGCTGCAGTGCAAAGACGGGACATTGTTGGGCGCAATCGGGAAGAATCTGAGTTTTGGCGCCGAGTAAGAACCGACTATAAAGTACGTCAAGTAATCTTTGAGGTGAAGAACTATGCTGAGCCGGGAGCAACCGAATATCGCCAGCTTCAATCATATTTGACGGGGACGTATGGAGCGCTAGGATTCATGATTACACGAGATGCCGATGAGAATTTGCATAGCGGCAAGGATTTAGACTGGATCAAGGAAATGCATCAGTCTCACGGGGTGGTGCTTATGAAGTTGCCTGCTAAATATATTTGTAAATTGTTGCTGAAGCTGCGGAGCCCCGATAAGCACGATGTGGTGGATCATCAAATCAACACGCTCCTTGACGTATATGAGAGAAATTATCTCGGCATAAAATCGACTCGACAGAAAAAGCGGTGATTTGGAACCGCCGTTGAGGCCTCGGCGCGTCGGGGATTCCAAATCCACTTGGAAAGGGGCCGTCGAAAGCGAACGACCGGTAAGGCCGACAAGCTTGTCGACGTTTACTCGCGTCGTCAGATCCCCGCCCGACAAGAGCCATTAGGCTCCCGGTATTTCGACTGTCGGCTTCGGGTCGAACTGAGACAGATGGACGGCGCGTGCCTATCGCGTGCGGCGAACGCCTGACTCAGCTGGCGAGCCGGCTTGACCTCGCCGCTCTGCTAGATGTCGGCGTCGCATGACATTAAATTCGGCGGTGCCGACCCGAGGATTCCTGGCATTCCCATGTGTGTCGCTTACGCTGCTAGGCCTTGCTCGCGCGCCGTTGGTGGAGTAGATTTTTTTCTTGAGGTGCGTCAGGCGGGAGCGACTGCCATGGAACTGAGCGTAGAACGTGTCGATGTTTGGGCAGCTACCATCGAGGACAAGCCGGGTGGCCTTGCGAAAGTATTAAACGCTTTGCGGGACGCTGGCGCAGACTTGCAGTTCGTCGTCGCACGGCGTACGCCGGAAGCATCGGGCAAGGGGATCGTGTTTGTCGCACCGCTGCAATGGGACACGGAGATCCGTGCCGCTACGCAGGTGGGGTTCAGCGTCACCCCGAGCCTTCACTCCGTCCGTGTAATGGGTCTGGACCAGCCGGGGATCATCGCGCAATTGACCCAGATGCTGGCAGACGGGGGAATCAACCTCCGGGGCGTTTCGGCCGCTGTACTTGGCACACAGTTTATTGCGTATCTCGCCGTCGACTCGTTGGACGATGCCGAAAACGCGATAGACATTCTGCAGAGGGCCTGAAGCGTGCCGGACTGCGACCGGCCAAGAAGCGTCAGTCGCCTGCGTCGGAGGTCGGACATTCAGACGTCGGCTCCGCACTCCGCAAGCGGCCATTCGCCCCTGAATGACGAAAGCTGCTGATCGCTGTTTGGTACCGTTGGGCGTCCAAGGTACCAACGGCCGGTGCATGCACGCTAACCAACGTCTGTCGAAACATTGGCGAACGCCTGCTTTGACCATCGCCGAACGGCGGTCGGGATATGCCGTTCCCTGCCTCCACTGGCGACTGGCAGTTTCTAATCACATGCATAACGTTAGAAACTTTTGCCGAGACGCTCAAGTCGAGTTTCGACGGCCGATTGATCGAAGCCCATGATTTTGATGAACTCTCGCAAAGTTCTATCGCTCTTTCGCCCATTGCAATCCGCGCAAACGAAAACCATGTTCTGCAACGTTGACAAGCCGCCTTTCGCCACTGGATAAATGTGGTCGGCATGAGGATCAGTAAGCGGTGATCCGCAATACGGACAATCGGATAAGGTCGCTTGCTGAAGCTTCACGTCTCGTCTGATTGCTTGTGCCAGTGATCGAGTCTTGCTCTCATGTGCCGCCGCCAACGCTAAGAGTCGAGCCTTCTTCTCGTCCTTTCTCGCCTTCGTAATAGCTTGATTTTCAGCGCGTATTGCGGCAGCAACAGCGCGCGCTCTCTCTCGCTCTTTGGCTTCCGCAAGCGACCTTAGAAGAGTCTTCTCATATGACGCCAGCTTGCCTCTCAGGACGCGAAGTTCAGTGCCGCTCGTATCAGACGGAAATTCGGACCTTGTATCACCCTGCGGGATGGACTTCTTCAATTCATCAATTTTCGCGCATGCTTCCTTCGAAAGCTTACCCTGAAAGATTTGTTTCAAGAGGCTTCGAGATTCGAACTCACTCTTTTCAATCTCTCGAATTTTTCCCCAAGTACTTCTCGACTTATACAAACGCTCCTGGGCGGGAAGATTCGCGTCAATGACGCCGATTAACCTACGTATTTTGCTCAACTCTGCTGTCACTGTCTCCGGGCGACCCCCAAGAAGGCCGCCGGCAAGCGCGCCGAAACGCTCGCACGCCAGTTGGATACTGGTAAAGCTACTCGTTGTATAACGCCGCTTTCGCCCCATACGGCCACCATTTTTATTTAGGTAGCGCCCCTTCTGCCGTCGCCGACGATGCGAATCAACGGTGCATAGGCGCACGGCAGAAAGATATGTGTAGATACGCTGGTGATCTGTGCGTTTGCTCACGAATATCGCAACGGCCAGCGTCGACAATTCGCCTGCAGCATGGTCACGCCGACCGACATTTTGATTGCGAGTGTTAATTGCGGCACATTGCGTCAAACGTCGAGCCGCACACAATAGTCCGTGCGCAGGGTGACACAGACTAGGGATCTCGATCGCGGGTGTGAGGAGATCAATGCTTAAGTATGCGCGGAAGATGCGCCGGGATGAAATACTTGGCATCTACGCTTTGGAACTCGCCATATTCATGCGATGGTGCGAAACAACTTGACCCCGATACGCAAGCTCCTGAAAGGCTGCATCGCTCTGTCATTTACCTGAATGCCGATACGTCGCGCGGGAGGTGGGCGCTGGCGAGAAGTGACGACGACTTTTTCGTCGATGCGGCGATTCTTGTGCTTTGCTTTTCTGTGGTGGCAGAGAATCGCCGGTCCGTCGATGGCCTCATCCACAGGACCGGGGAGATGACGACCGTCAAGTTGAGAGCTTGCCGGGTATCGGGCGTGCTGGCAACGAGACTGCGCGACATGCTCGTGGCCTTGAAGACGGCTCACGAATCGGAAGAGCCAGTGGCGAGGTGCCCCACATCGTAGCGCTCTTGCACTATCTGGGTGGCGGTAGATTCAACCTACGGCCAGCCTGACCGGTGCTGCGACTGGGCGTATTGCGTCATCTTGGGGAGTGTGCGCGACGCCGCACGTACGCAATGATCCACCCGACGACAAATTGTGAGCGTCGTTTCGAAGCGAAAAATCCGGCATGCTGAATGCACATAACGGGCGAGCCGTGCTCTCCTTGCAGAGAACGGCAAAGCAAGAATGACCGAAGCAGAACGAAAACGATGATCAAGGGAGAGGGCGTGGCCCGAATCCGTATGCTCGCAGAACAGATGCAGATAAGGACTCCACATACCTTCAATGTGCTTGAACGTATGGTCATGACCATCGCGGACACTGTGAAGAATGAAGACAAGAAGACTTTGCTCGGGCGTGACAAGGGCATCCAGTCATATTCGAGATTTCTGTCCGTGCTGAACCCGACGATTCATGCAATGGTTCTCGACGGAGTGATTAAGGAGGCGAGTCCGACCGACGACGTGCTGACGGAATTCGAACATAGATTGCGGAAGTTTTCGATGGCCTTTCCTAACTGGAAGGATGCCGACGGGTTCGTCGGCACGTTCTTGGGCGAATGCGCGCCAGACTCCGTTCCCACCACCGACCGGCTGCGCTCCACGTCGTATACCGGCACCATGTGTTGAGCATCGTGAACGAAGTCGATCCACTCGCGGCCTGCGCGCACACTGACGACAACGAACTCGGATTGTGTATCGGCCGCTTCGACGAGCGGCATCGCCGGCAACGCCAGCGCTTGCCGGCCGCGGCCACTTGCTGGGATTATGCTTCGCTCATCGATGTCGTGCTCCGCGATCCCTGTACGGGCGCGTTTCGCTACACCGGAAAGACGGCTGCGCAATGGATGGTTGATCTTCGGAAGCAGAGCACGCGGGAGTATGAGCATTTCTGCCGACGATACGAATCCACTGTAAATCGGCGCCTGCATGCGCTGGCGCGCCGCCCACGCGAGCCGGACAATCACTATTGCGCCGAGCTTGCGGTGCCGCCGTTGCGCTCGTCGTTGCCGAGATTGGTCAGAAAGACGGGGCTGATGCGGGCAAGCGCGGCTCAATGGTCAGCGACATTGCGCTCGCTCACTGCCAAGGGCCTCAAGCCGGAAGAACTCGCGATGTCCGGCGTTCTCGACCGTCTGCGCGGCGCGGACCGGACCGCCATGCTGACGCAAGCGCAGGTCCTGAAAATGATGGATCTCTCGCACGTCGTTCCAAAGTTTGCGTGCGAAGCCCGCTTCGGCTTCGTGACGCGAGCCGGCTGGACGGAGGAGTGCCGCATGATCCCCGGGACGGAATACAGACGCAGGCGTCTTTTGGGCGAGGGACTGCACGCACGACATCTAACTCGTTTCCGTCACCGATCGCTCGGCTGGACCGTCGTGCTCACGCGATACCGCGACCTCGTGATCGACCTCCCCTTCTGGTGGAGCGTGCTCGACGAGCGTGGACGCATGATCGAGCAGCCGGTGCCAGGTTTTCAGAGCGCCGATGATGCGATGACTTTCGCCGAGAACCGGATGAGCAAGACGTTTGCCTCCTGGGGCAAGGATCAGGCGCTGGCGAAGTGGAAACGTTATTCCCTACCGGGCGGCGATGGCTATCGCGAAATTCTGCTGCAACTCGACGATTGGCTAAGCACCTACAAGCCGCCGCACTACCGGACCCGCAACGTCCTCGTTCATCTGCGTACCAGCACACGTCACACGCACGACGGCCAGCGCGTCCTTTTCCTCGACGAGATTCAAAGCGACTGGCACGCCGACCTGTACAAACAGGCACGCTCAGGGCCGCGACAGCGTCAGCAAATGGCCACGCCTGAAGCTCCGTTTCGCAAGGAGTGGCCGCTGTTGTCGCTGAAACTGATGGTCTGGTGGGCACAACGTTTGGGCGTCGACGGCCTGGCATGGAGCCCCGTCGATCTGCAGCATACACGGTGGGGAGAATCCGGCCCGCCTCAGATACTGTATAGGAAAACGTTGCCCGAAGCCGCGCGTTCGCTGGCGTCAGCGCTTGCCCTTACCGTCGATAAGACGACCTTGTCGGTACGGAATAACAGGTGTAGCGTCAGACCAAGTCGCCGCGGATGGGAGGTGCGCAATTGGGACGGCGTTCCTGTGACAAAGCCGTTTCGGACTCGCGATCAAGCCGAGTGCTTCGCAGACCTCATCGGCACGTGCTCGCTTATCGAGGTGCCTGTACTGTGGATTAACCAGCTGGAGCAGATTCGCTCCATTCCGCTGTATGGACTTCAGGCAGGCGAGCCTTGGTCCGTATGAGTAGAGATTGCTAGATTGCCGCCGGAGCCATAGTAGCGCATCGTCGATTACTGCGTTGTCGGTCATTGCCTGAATGGGCAGAAAGCGATTTGTGACCTTAACATGTGCCTGAGTTCTAATTGCTGGACGTAGCTATCTGCTGCCGTCCAAAAATGTCTGGCGACAGACACTCGAATGTCGGCTTCGCACCCGGGAAGCTGCAATTTAAGGGGCGCGCGGTCGACCGTCCGGAGTGGGCTTGCTACGGTCCTCTGCGCGATGCGCGGTTTGAGAATTCTGGCGCGCGTCGGCATCGGACAGAGTTCGGCCAACTCCGGTCGTGGGCCTGCGCTTTCACACGGACGTTTGAATGTCGGCTCCGCACGACACAGCCGACTTTCAATCTCGTCGTTTTCTTGGTGTTATATCGTCCTTAGCGCCAGAAGTGCGACGCTGCGCAGCTTCTAAGAGCTGCCATATTTTTTTCGGGAGCCACCATGTCATGGGAAAGTCACGAGGCCTTTCGCGAAATTCAGCGGGAGGAGTTTTCGAGAAAAATATCCGCGGCCAGGAAGTCCTTTGAGCAAAGGTTAGCAGCAGCGGATTCAGCGGAAAATCGAAAGATAATAGTCGAAGAATACGTAAAGCAATCGAACGACGCAGTGAATCACCTCCAAATGGCCAACTGGCAACCAGCATACGCTGCGCTCGGCTCAGGCGTTGTATGGGTAGTTATTTGGCTCTTGAGAAAGATCCCCGTTGTCTGGGATGAGTTGTTAGCAATTTTCCACAGCCAAGGTGCTGCATACCTTGTAGCCCCTTCAGTTGCGCTCATAGCCTGGGGATTTTTCTTGCTCCGGAAACACCATAGGTTCTCGTACGCTGCACTAGAGATGGGCCTTGCATGTTTTACGGCTTACCAGAGCACATCGGATTTCTACGATCCACTGAAAAAGGAGACGACATTGCCCTATTTCTTGGCAATGATGGGCAGCGTCTACATCGCTGTCCGAGCGTACGACAATTTCGATAAATGGTTTCATCCAGATATTGAGACTTTCAAAAAGCTGGCCTCAGAGGCTCAAGCTGCGTTCATAGCGCAGGCCAAAGAATTGGATAATGACAGGCCGGCGGCCGCCGCGGATGGCGGAGCGTGACTTCGCGCTGCAGATCAGGGCTGCAACGACAGTTGGTATTCGCTTGCAACCAGACGTCCGGGAAAACATTCGTGTTGAAAGCACCTGCGGTTCTCAGTACCGGTGGCAGAGAAGTCGCTGAGCAGCTCGAGAAACCGGCCGATTTCGCGCTCGGTCGAAGGGCGAAGTGGGTTGGCTTATGTCTATCGCATCAGGTGTTGGTCCGCCATGAGTGGGCAGGTGCCCAAACATTCACACGGACATTCGAACGTCGGTTTCGTGCTGACAACGGACCTTGGTGTGCCAATCGTACCGGTCTTGTGGTCCGCGGTTCGAGACAGTGAGGATGATTTTGCAGGGACTAGTCTGACACCACGTCAGTGTTGCGACGGCGGCCTGACCTAGCGGGAGGCGAGTGGCGTGTCATATTCAAGTTAGCTCGATGAGTGATAGACTCGCGCGTTCTAAGGCATCAGTTCTTCACCGATATTTGCGCTGCGCGGCAACGTGGATAGAACTATCAAAAGTATTGACCGGCCGGAGTGCCGAGATTGGAGGGAACGATGGCACTGGTAGACGAGATCCAGGCAGCAAGAAAGAAGGTCATCACCGACGGCTATGAGATGTCACTGGGCGAGATTATCAATCTTTACAAAGATGAGGAACTGGTAATCGATCCAGTATTTCAGCGATTGTATCGTTGGGAAGATGAACGCAAGACGCGATTTATCGAGTCCCTCATTCTGGGTATTCCGATTCCGCCGATCTTCGTCTACCAGGACGAAAATGGGGTTTGGGAGCTTATTGATGGGCTGCAGAGACTGTCCACGGTGCTACAGTTGACCGGAGATCTAAAGGGGGACCGGGCCGAACAACTGGGGCCGCTCATCCTCAATGGCACGCGTTTTTTGCCAAGTTTGGATGGGAAACGCTGGAAAGAATCGTCGCCTGATGCGAACGACGGAATCGGCCAAGCACTGCAGATCGAGATCAAGCGAGCGCGGGTAAGGGTCGAAATACTCAAGTCTGATAGCGACCTTTCAGCAAAGTTTGAGCTATTTCAGCGTCTGAATACGGGGGGGGCCGAGCTAACTGAGCAAGAAGTCAGGAACAGCATCGCAGTTTCACTAAACCGGCAGTTCTATGACTGGCTGATCGAACGCTCGGCCGATGAAGCATTTGTTCGAACAACAAACCAAACTGACTTGGCACTTGAATCGCAGGCCGGGGTAGAGTTGGCACTGCGCTTCGTAGCGTTCCGGTCAGTCCCCTACGATGCCGGTCTGGACGTTCATGAATATCTTGACGATGCTTTGATGAAGATTGCGATGGATCCGAACTTCAACATGGCGACGGAATCCGAGGTCTTCACGAAGACATTTAGGTACCTCGACGAAGCGCTCGG
>NZ_JARESV010000101.1:0-9961 GCF_046026985.1 Paraburkholderia sp. RL18-101-BIB-B | reverse complement strand
ACGGCTGCAATTTCGGCGTGCTGTTCCCGTGGTGGGACATGATGTTCCGCACCGTTTCATGGAACCCCGCCGTCGAGGCGACCGGCATCCGCGACCAGCTACCCGTACCGCATGGTTCAGGGCGTTCGTATGGCGACGGATTGATCGCGCAGCAGTGGCTCGCGTTTGGCCGAATTGTGAAGCGTCTGCGCGGGCAAAGGAATTACGCGGGGGGTGCCGTGGAGTGAGTGTAACTGACGCCGTGCACCTTGTTGCTGCGGTCGCACAGAACTGCGCCGCATGTTTGCGACCCGGCTAAAACCCGACAGCGCCGTCAGCCCCGGTCCGCGCGCCCGGAGTTGCGCACGTTTTGTAACCGACCGCTTTGGATGGTGAGTCGCATCCGGATGTCTCCAGTGGGTCCCATTACCGCCGATCGCATTGGGCGAACGCTCGCACGTGAGGCTTGCCTTGATGCTCGCCTATGAGTGAGTACCTCGGCTGTGCACCTGCCCCCACCGGGTTGATTGAAAAGCACACATGTGCGAGTCATACTTCGGGTCTCCCGTAACGGCTCACCTTTTGGCCTCCCAATCCAGACTTCCTGCTTGAACTGGGCGGGGACTTCGCGTTCGTCGGACCGCAACGACGCTTGCGCATCGGCGACAGCTGGTTTCGCGTGGACCTACTGTTTTTCCACCGGCGGTTGCGCTGTCTGGTGATTATCGATCTCAAGCTGACAGAGCTGAACCATGCTGATGTCGGCCAGGTGCACATGTACTGCAACTATGCGAAGGAGCACTGGACGCTTCCCGGCGAAAACCCACCGGTGGGCCTGATCCTGTGCGGACGAACGCTGAGATTGCCCGCGACGCACTCGATGGCTTACCCAACAAGATACTTGCTGCCGAGAACCACACGGTACTGCCGGATGAACAGGTGCCTGCCGAGGAATTGGAAAAAACGCGCCGAGAATGGGAAGCGCAACACCCAACCCTGACTAACAGCGGCAAAACGCGCGACTAGCGGCGATGCGGAAAACGAGTTGTGGTGCACCGCTGGCCGACGTCGGTCTGTTGATCGGCCTAAGCGGTCGTCGGTCGATCAACAAGTCAACGGCCGGTTGAATCCGCCGTCGTTCAACTGACAATGGATGACCGGTTTCTTCCGTTTGCCGATCAAAAACGCACGCAGCGAGCGTTCGCGGCGCTGTGTCGGCTCTGTCGCGGTAAGGCGAGCGGGTAAACTTGAGCGACAGAAATTGGGATGACCACGATGGCTATGAAGGGCAAGACGCCGCGCAAGACATTATCACCAGCGATCGCGAAGGTGCTGAAGCGACTGCACTATCCACTGGACGTGATTCTGCTATGCGTGCGGTGGTAGTAGCGGCGCGCTGCAGCCTTGTCGCGATGCGCCCGCAACACGAAATCGACCGTCTTGCCGGCCTTATCCACGGCTCGATACAGATACTTCCACTGGCCGCGTACCTTGACGTACGTCTCATCCATCTTCCAGCTCTTGCCGACCGGACGCTTGTACTTGCGAAAAGCCTTCTCGAACAGCGGTACGAGTTTGATCACCGAGGATGCACGCTCGAATGGTCGACCTGGAAGCCGCGTTCGGCCATCATTTCCTCAAGATCACGCAGGCTCAGTGAGTAGGCCACATAGCCATCGATCGTAACGGCGCGCCTGAGACCGTGACCATGGATAAAAGCGGGGCCAATCTGGCTGCCCTCCGGGCCATCAATACCGAACGGGAAACACCCATCAAGGTCCGGCAGGTCAAGTATCTGAACAACATGGTCGAGCAGGATCATCGGGCGATCACACGCCGAACCAGGCCGATGATGGGCTTCAAGGATTTCAGGTGTGCCTGCATCATCCTGTCAGGCATTGAGACGAAGCATATGATCAGCAAAGGCCAGATGAAGGACGCCGGCGTTACCCAAACCCCTGCCGATCAGTTCTATTCTTTAGTAGCTTGAGGACTCCTTGTCATAGCGGATGTTTTCGCTTCACGGTCCTTATCGCGACGCAACCGGTTAATGCTGATGTTGATCCCTATGAGGGCGAGGTCTCCGAGTCCTGCCTTCGTCGATATTCGAAGGCTGTCGCACATGTTGGGTATATCGTCGCAGACCATAAGCAGATCGCTTCTAGCCGGATCTGAGCATCGGCAGTGTAGCTCAAGCTCCAAGCACTGCCGTTTCTGATCAGGCCTCGGCTATCACAGCGTGCTGTTTCAGCGCCCGAGCGAGAGCATCTGTCCTTGCCATAAAGTTCCGTTGGACGCGACATGCCGCGCTTGCGAACGAGAGATCCCCTATGTGATCAACGCGAGCGTCCTCGAAGCGCCGTTTCGATGCCCGTCTTGCCGGACGCGCTATGGAAGTTCGTTCTCGATCTCGAATCTGAGACCGATGCGTAGGGAAGGGCGGATAGCAATTCATCGCCGATGCATTGCCAGCGCTGTCGCGTGACCGACTGGTGTGTGCAATTTCGACCTTCTGCTCGTATAGCGTTAACCCGACGCCAGCAGACGACTCGCAGCCGCCCGAACGCGGATTGACAGTCTTATACGCGCAACAGTGACGTTTTTATTTCGGTATACGGCTGACGAAGCGGCAAACCTCTCGAAATATGGGCTCTGACGGGAAGGCCGGTCGATTTTTTCGCGAGCGGATTGCAAACGCCGCGCAGCGACTTTTTGAATAGCATCCCCCGGACACCTGACATTCACGTGCCGACTGCGCTTGGCGCGTCGTCGGCCAACGCGGGCGGTTCATCCCTCGTGACTGTCCGTAGTCGGTATTTAGCCTGAGCAACCAGCGACGGCGACAAGACTGGCGTCCGATTCGCGACCGAGTAGACTAGTCGTCAATCGTTGCGGTTCGCGAAGTGATCACTTCGACCGACATACGTGCGGGCCTGCGCCCCACTTAACAGTCGAAATGCCTGATGTCGATATCAGGCCAGGTCACCAAGGGAAAAAACTGGGGGGGCAATGACCATCGCGATCTGTCAGACCCTTGAGCGGATCTGCGCGACAGCGGGCGCGGATCTCTACCGTGCCCGCCGCACGACGGATGGGATGCCGGTGCTGCTGAAGCGCCCTCCGGAACCCGCAGTAGCAGCCCAATCCGCTCGTTTGAAGCGCGAATACCTGCTGCTTCAATCGTTGAATGTCGCGGGCATTGCGAAACCACTCGCGCTAGTCAAAGAGGGCGGCGGCTTGGCGCTGATCCTGGAATACTTTGCGGGCGAGTCGCTCGAAGCCGTTTTGGGCCGTGAGCTGCGAATGGACGTGGCGCTTTGCCTGCGCATTGGCCACCATCTGGCCGATGCATTGGCGGGCATCGACAGCGCGATGGTCATCCTTCGGGATGTCCGGCCCGCTAATATTCTGGTCGCGCCAGCGACTGGGCACGTCCTCCTGGTGGATTTCACACTCACCACGGCCCAGGAATCCAACACCGTCTCGCCAGAGGGCGTCGTCGTACCCGTGGGGGATTGGGCGTACGTGTCCCCCGAGCAAACCGGCCGCATGAATCGTCCGGTGGATTACCGGACCGCTTTCTACTCGATGGGCGTATTGCTCTATCGCATGCTGAGCGGCCAGTTGCCGTTCGAGGCGAACGATCCACTCGAATGGACGCATTGTCATGTCGCCCGCATGCCTGCGTCGCCTCATGAGATCGTGCCGGAGGTGCCGCTACCGGTGTCGGATATCGTGATGAAGCTGTTGGCCAAGCTACCGGAAGACCGGTACCAGAGTGCGTACGGGCTGCGCGCCGATCTCGACCAGTGTCTCGCGCAATGGCAGGCCTCGGGCCGGATCGAGCCGTTCCCGCTCGGTACGGAGGACATCCCGGAGCTTTTCCAGGTGCCGCGCAAACTTTACGGACGCGATGAGGAAGCGAAGCGGCTCCTCGACGCATTCCAGCACATGACGTCAACCGGCCAAGCAGTGCTCGCGAGTGTCTGCGGCTACTCGGGCATCGGCAAGTCGGCGCTGGTCGACGCGTTGCGCAAGCCGATTGTCGCGAAGCACGGCTATTTCATTTCGGGCAAGTTCGATCAGTACCAGCGCGATATTCCGTATGCCACCCTCACGCAAGCGTTTCGCGAACTGGTGCGGCAACTGCTGGCCGAAAGCGAGACGGACATTGCCGGCTGGCGGCAACGGATCCAGGCCGCGGTAGGAGTGAATGGCCAGCTTATTGTCGATGTGCTGCCGCAGGTCGAGATCATCATCGGACCCCAGCCGCCGGTTGCGGCGCTGCCGCCGAGCGAGGCGCAAAACCGGTTCCGGATTGTGCTCCGGCAATTCGTCGCGGTGCTCGCGAGTGAGGACCACCCGCTGGTCGTCTTCCTGGACGATCTGCAGTGGACCGATGCGGTCTGCCTGACGCTCATCGAAGACCTGATCACGCATCCGGACACGCGCTATCTGCTGCTGATTGGCGCCTACCGCGATAACGAAGTGGACGCATCCCATCCGCTCGTGACCACCCTCGAGACGATCCGCCACAGTGGCGCACCGGTGACGGACCTCAAACTCGCACCGCTGTCGCTCGTGCATCTGAACGAGTTGGTGGCCGATACGCTCCATGCGTCACCGGTCGTCTGCGAACCGCTCACGCGGCTGGTCTACGAGCGCACCGAGGGCAACCCGTTCTTCTTTATCCAGTTCCTGGACACGCTGCATAAGGAGGGGTTGTTGCGGCATGACACGCGACACTGGGCCTGGCAGTGGGACCTGGATCAGATCAAGGCGAAGGACTTCGCCGACAACGTCGTCGACCTGGTGATCGGTAAGTTGCGTCAGTTGTCTCCCCCAGCGCAGGAAGCGCTGCAGCTGGCCGCATGCCTGGGCAACGCGTTCGAGTTGCGACATCTCGCGCTGGTCAGCCGGAAATCAGCGACCGAGACTGAGGTGTGCCTCGCGGCGGCGGTGCGCGAGCGTTTGCTCCTGCGCACCCACGGCAGCGGCAAGTTCCTGCACGACCGGATCCAGCAGGCGGCTTATTCACTGATTCCCGCAACCCAGCACGCTGTAATCCACCTGCGAATCGGCCGGGTACTGCTGGCGAACTTGACAGCGGACGAACTCACCGAGCATCTGTTCGATGTCGCGAACCAGTTCAATCGGGGCGCCGTGCTGCTGGATGACCGGGATGAGAAGGCGCAGGTGGCGGCGCTCGACCTGCGTGCCGGGCACAAGGCCAAGGCGTCGGCGGCCTATGCGTCGGCGCGCGTATATCTTGCGGCCGGCATCGCGCTGCTCGATGAAAAGGACTGGGGCGATCGATACGAACTCATGTTCAGCCTGCGGCTCGCGAGCGCGGAGTGTGAGTTTCTGACCGGCGACTTCGACCACGCGGAGCGACTGATTGCGGAGTTGCTGCAGCGAACGGCGTCGAAATTCGACCGGGCGGCCGTCTACCACCTGAAGGTCCTGCTCCATGTGATGAAGTCGGAAAACTCACAGGCCGTGGCCAGTGCGCGCGCCTGCGCCATGCTGTTTGGCATCGACATCCCGGCACACCCGACCTGGGAACAGGCCCAGGCCGAATACGAAACGGTCCGGCGCAACCTGGAGGGACGCCCGATCGAGGCTTTGATTGACTTGCCGCTGATGACCGATCCGGAACTGCGGACCGCCATGGAGGTGCTGTCGATTCCTTTGGAGGCCGCCTATTTTACCGATCTGCATCTGTTTTGCCTGCTGGTGTGCCGCATGGTGAACGTCAGCTTGCGGCACGGGATGAGCGGGCCTATCGCGCAAGCGTATAACTGGCTCGGGACGGTCCTCGGCCCGGTCTTCCACAGTTATAGCGAGGGCGATCGTTTCGTCAAGCTCGCATGCGACCTGATCGAGAAGCACGGCTTCGTCGCTTTCCGGGCAAAAGAAGGCTTCGCGCACGAGCTTGCTGCAGGATTTGATCGTGCCCGAGGGTCCACGACCGGCGCGCGCGGCCATCCCGAGGGAGAGCGCAGCCGCTTTGTACTCTGGGGCGCCGGCGGCGAGGTCCGGCAACTCGACGAGCGCACGCCGCCACTGCATGAACAGCCGGAGTCACCGTCCCCCACGTCGCCCAGCAATGCGGGGCAACTGGATCTTCTGTCGGTGACCAAGGCGTCGCAGGCAATTTCTGGCCAGATCGTGCTGGAGGATCTGATCGACACGCTGATGCACATCCTGCTGGAAAATGCCGGAGCGCAGACCGGCCAACTGCTGCTCGCACGCAACGAGAGCCTCGTCCTGGCGGCCGAAGCGAGGGTGGAGCAGCAGACAATCTGCGTGCGGCGGCTCCTGAACCAGGCCCCGTCCGCATCGGCACCGCCGGGATCGGCAGCGCCCGAAGGGGCATTGCCGAGCTCCATCGTCAATTACGTCCGGCGCTGCCAGGAGCGGGTGCTGCTGGATGATGCGAGGCAATCGAATCCTTTTTCGGCAGACGAATACTTGAGCCGCCAGCAGCCGAAGTCGGTTTTGTGCCTGCCGCTTATGCGGCGCTCCGGGTTGATTGGCCTGTTGTACGTGGAGAACAATCTGGCCACGCACGCGTTCACGCCCGAACGTGTGACCGTGCTGGAACTGCTAGCCTCACAGGCGGCGATCTCGCTGGAGAACGCGATGCTCTACGCTGCGCTTCGTGAGCGGGAAGCGCGCATCCGCCGCCTCGTCGATTCCAATATCATTGGGATCTTCTTTGGAGACCTTGCCGGGAATGCCAGCGAGGCTAACGACGCATTTCTGCAGATCGTTGGCTATACCCGGCAAGATCTGCTGTCCGGCAACATCAATTGGGCAGGCATGACGCCACCGGAATATCGCGCCGCAGACGCGCGGCACGTCGAGGAGCTTCGGAGGACCGGTACTTGCCAACCTTTCGAGAAGGAATATATCCGCAAGGATGGCCACCGTGTCCCGGTTATGGTGGGCTCTGCGATACTGGACGGCTCGCAGGAAAAGGGCCTCGCCTTTGTGCTCGACCTGACTGAACGCAAGCGAGCGGAAGAGCAGTTGCAGACCTTGCAGGCGCAACTCACTCATGCCACTCGGGCGACAACCCTTGGGGAGCTGAGTGCATCCGTTGCCCACGAGGTAGGCCAGCCGCTCACTGCGATCGTGACCAGCGGCGAGGCCTGCCTGCGATGGCTTGGCCATCGGACGCCGCAGCCGGAGGAGGTGCGGGCGTGCGTGGAGCATATGATCGCCGAAGGTAGGCGCGCGGGCGAAATCGTCCAGGGTATCCGCTCGCTTACCAAGAGGGCTAACCCGCAGAAGACGCGGCTGGAACTCAACGATGTGGTCAACGACGTTGTGTCCCTGGTTCAGCGCGAGGCTCTGAATCATTGCGTTTCCTTGCACCTCAAGCTGTCCCCCGACTTGCCTCCGTTTTTCGGCGATCGGGTCCAGCTTCAGCAAGTGATCATCAATTTCGTCATGAACGGTATCCAGGCGATGGCCGACATCGGCGACGCGCCACGTGAACTACTAATAGAGTCACGTCACGAAAACGGGGGGCATGTGGTCGTCGCTGTACGGGATTTCGGAACGGGCATTGATCCGGAAAACGCAGATCGGCTGTTCGACGCTTTCTTCACTACAAAGCCCGACGGAATGGGCATGGGATTGTCGATCTGCCGTTCGATCATCGAAGCCCACGGAGGGCGGGTGTGGGCATCCAACAATGCTGGGCGTGGTGCCGTCTTCCAATTCAGCCTGCCTGCGATTGGCGAGAACGAGTCCAGTTAAAACACGGGATTCTGAATCGCGTGATGAATCCGGTGGACGCCATGCGAGAAACTACCGGATGTCCGAGACGCCTCTTCATCTCATCCCGCCTCAAGGACAAGGGTTGGGTCAGATTTCAGGAAGTCACCGTAAGTTATGGATATTGCGCGGATCGATAGTCCGGACGCCTGCTCGCAGCCGAAATCGCCAGCAGGAAGCCCAGTGTGTCGGCCCCTTCATTGATGGCCTCGATCTGTACCTGCCGCAGCCAGTCGGGCATTTCCGGCGGCATGACGCCCCGCGCAATCATCGCGAGTTCGGGTCGCGGGAACACATGATGAATGCCGGTCGATACGCCCAGTCTGGCAAGGGCCGCCTGGGCCTGCGAGTTGGCCTGCACGAGCCGCCCGCGCTCGTCGGTCACGATGATCCCATGTGCCCGTGCGGCATAGCCCATGCAACGTTCCAGCAGCCGCAGACGGCGTTCCATTGCCACCTTGCCGAGCCGGCTCTCGATCTGTGCGGCCAGTGAAACGATCAATGCCAGACTTTGCTGGTTGTAGCTTTGGGCGAGGCCGGAGTGATCGATGACGCCGAGCACGGAGCCGTCCAGCGGATCGCGAATCACCGTGGCAGAGCAGGTCCAGCGCTTGATGCCTTCGCAGAAATGCTCGGCACCATGGATCTGGACTGGCTGCCCCAGCGCCAGCGCGGTGCCGATCGCATTTGTGCCGCAATTGAGTTCGGTCCAGCCACAGCCGGGAATCAGCCGGATTTCGCCGGCGGGTTCCCAGGTGCTCTGATCGCCGGCCAATTCGAGGATCACGCCGTCGGCATCGGTCAACAACAACACGGTGCCGGTCTGCAACAGGAATTCGCGCGCTTGGAGGATCGTCGGCAGGCTGGCACTGAGCAGCCGCTCGTTTTTGGAGCGCAATTCGAATACGCGGTCCTCTTCCAGCGGCGGCGGAGCGCAATCGAGGCCCGGGCTGACCTGGCCGTCCAGGCAGCGATGCCACGAGCGATCGACCACGCCTCGCAGGATACGCGAGCGTGAAGTGTCACCCTGAAGCATACGGTCCCACACGGACATAATACTGGTGTCCCGATCGGGACTGGGAAAACAGTTCATCGATGTGTTCGACTCGTCCACGCTCCTATCTCCTCATGCTGCAGGATGGCCTCGCCTCGCGCGGGCCAGGAAACTCAACCGGGCCTGCACCTCTTATTGTGGTCCCAGTGCAGCCCTTATGCGCGTCACGCTGTAGACTGTACGCCGATAGTTCGAAGCATTCCATAAGACCAAAACATCCCGCGGAAAACGCTGTCTGGTTTCACGAATATATTTCGCATACCAGACAATTAATGAACTCGGGGCTGAGAACCTGTTTAAGCGGTTTGCGAGCATTGCACGATGAATTTCTCCGGCAATGTCGCACGATCGGACTGACCGCCGCCGATTACACATTCAACACGGCAGACCGCGCGATACGCTCCCTTTCATAGCGCGTGAAGGAAGAGTTGCTGCGTCGCTTCGACACAGCAGCGCGGTCGGCAGGCGCTTTGCATCTGAAGGGCCTGCCACGCCCGAACGATGCGGGTGTCCCCGCAGCGAGCCGCCTGTAGCAGGTGGTCGAATTCGATGGCCATCGACTTGATATCCGACTCAAGGTGGTCACGCGTGATCCGTTTGGTTTTGAGCATGAGTTCGAGATCGAGAGGGCGTGGCTCCCTGTCATCATCGATGTCTGCACCCGTGCGGTTTTTGGCTATCACATTGCATGTCCCAACGAGGTGTCCGCGGCGTTGTTAGCAACGGAACTCGGAAAACTCGGCTTCCGCGAATCGCTCCCTCTACATGGGGGCATTGAGGCCTGGCTTGCAGCAGGGTTTCCGGTTGAGACGGTGAGCAGTCTCAACAATGTGAACGCCGGCAAGCGTGGCGAAATATTGTTTCCGTGGCCGGTCGGTGCGGACGCCGGTTGAAGGAGTCCATTGCGCGCATGTCGTCACGAAGAGGGTGGAGACAGGGTCGCCTGCGCGGTGGGGCTACTCGCGGAGGCACCTGGGCGCGGCCACCCGCCAATTGCTGTAGTTTGACTGCGCCGGTCTATCGGGTATGCGGCTATGCCAAACTCGATGATGACGAAGTTGCGCAGTGTAAAATGCGGCGCCGACACGACTGTGAATGGGTGACCCCGCACCATGATCGGCGCGCTCACGTACAAAAAAT
>NZ_JARESV010000100.1:0-10559 GCF_046026985.1 Paraburkholderia sp. RL18-101-BIB-B | reverse complement strand
TTGGCGCTTCAGTTCCTGCTCGGCTTTGTCGACCAGCGCCTTGTCGTAGTATTGGCCTTGCGACAAACCAACAGCGTGCAGCGCCTTGGTCAGGTTGTCCTTGTCGAACTCATGAATGCCGGCGAAGTCGATCGTGCCGATGGCCGGACGTTCCAGCACCTGCACGATGACGACGTTGCCTTCGGTCGTGATCTTGACGTCGTTGAAGAAGCCCGTGGCGTACAGAGCGCGAATGGCTTCCGATGCCTTATCGTCGCTGAAGGTGTCGCCTTGCTTGATGGGCAGATAGGCGAACACGGTACCAGGTTCGACGCGTTGCAATCCCTCAAGACGGATATCGCGAATCACGAACGAGTCGCTCGCGTGGGCCGACATTGCTGTCACACTTAGGCCGACGAGAGTCACCGCCCTGCTACGGCGTGCAGTTGAAGTTTGAACAAGCATGCAAAGGGAAGCCAAATGATAGAGACACAACGTGGAGACCCGACTTCAATACGCTATGTCGCGTATCGATCTAGGTCGCGGGTGATTCAGGCGCGAGCTCTATTGCACCGTGATGGCGGACAGATCACCAATCTTTGCGATGCCGCTCAGAAGCGCCAGGACTTCCGTCATGTGTGCGGCCTCAGTGCGTTGCATGCGAAACGACAGTTCCGCGCCGCCGGGCAGACGGAATGTAAGAATCAGATGGGCTGCCGCACCGGCGTCCTTGCCGATCTCCCAGGCCTCACACGGCATCGCGAATTTCACGCTCTTTTTCTTGCTGCGAATCCGCTCCGACACGCCAATCGCGTTCGACAACGCTGCCAGCAGCTCGTGCATGACTGAGCAATGCAACGCAATGCTGGAAGTCTGATTGGCTTTCAACATCAAATACTGACCGTCGCCCGTCAATTCGAAGCCACGTACGGAGTCGATCGCAAGAGAGGGTCGCGGTGCCATGGAGCACTCCAGAATCAAGCAAGGACTGAAGTGTAGGACGCGCTCCCAAGCCTTGAGTTACGCGACGGTTAGCTAAACTTTCCTTCGGCCCTTATCCATTACTGAATCTTCAATCCAGCAAATTTATGCGGCCCGCGGGCAACATTGACCCTGAACATTTCAGAAGAGAAAGGGAGATCGGCACGGATTGAAAGCATCGTTCTCCGCCAATTAACGACCGACTCGGGGGCGTGAAAACCGCTTTCTAGTCCACATGTTTTCCGCACAACTGTTTTGTGCAAAACATCGCTTTTACCGTGACGTTCATCTTGAATGATATGGCGATGGCGTGAAGACCTCATCTCCAGAATCGAAGTCGGCTCTTTGAATGCCACTTAGCAAATGGTGTCAAGAGCACATGTGGACCTCTCGAACAATCGGTAATAAAAAACGCTGACGGTTTAGCCTTCGCAGGAAACGGCGCTCGCACGCCTGTGTCCGGTTCTTGACACACATCCCTCTGCCCAACAATGACAAGGTATTCCCGGCATTTGCGGGTAAAGAGAAATGGACTCACCCCGCATTCATACGTGCCTGACTTCTTATTTGTCCTTCAGCAGGAATGCCGAGCTTTGTGTACATTCGCGCTTGAGTTGCGTTGCAGCACATCGGCACGTGGCCCAAGGCGACCCTCTTCGTTGCGCATGTCTTTCTCTTCCAAACGCCGGGCAATTGAAAGATGCACGCAAGCTTTTTGACTGATCGTAAGCAGCAGAGCAATTCTCAAGAAATGCAGATTATGCGTAGCCCTATCCAGTATTCCGTCACGGTCGAATATGCCGTCAGCTCAAGTGCGTCTTGTGCTTGTGGCAGGTACAAGCACGCGGCTGCGCGCCACCGCACGCCGCGCTAGCCTCCGCCAGGACACTCTTACGTTTTACCCCAAGCTCTGGAATTCTCATGCTCGGCCTAGTCCGTATCGCCCTTCGGCGACCCTACACCTTCGTAGTCCTGGCGATCTTCATTCTCATCATCGGTCCTTTGTCCGCGATGAGGACGCCAACCGATATCTTTCCGGATATCAGGATTCCCGTGATCAGCGTCGTGTGGCAGTACACGGGTCTGCCCCCGGACCAGATGGTCGGCCGCATCACCTCGCCATTCGAACGCACGCTGACGACCACGGTGAACGACGTCGAGCATATCGAGGCGGAATCAGTCGCCGGCTTCGGGATCATCAAGATCTTCTTCCAGCCGGGCGTGAATATCAGCACGGCGAACGCGCAGGTGACCTCGGTTGCGCAAACTCAATTGCGGCAGTTGCCTGCAGGTACGACGCCTCCTCTGATCCTGAACTACAACGCGTCGACCGTGCCGATCATCCAGTTGGCGCTGTCCGGCAAGGGACTCTCCGAACAGAATCTCGGTGACCTTGGCCTGAATGCAGTGCGCCCGGTTCTCACGACGGTAGCAGGCGCAGCGATCCCTTACCCGTTCGGCGGCAAGACACGTCAGGTGCAAATCGACGTCGACCCGGCGGCACTCCAGGCGCGGGGCTTGTCCGCACAGGATGTCGCCAATGCGCTCGCCGGCCAGAACCTGATTACGCCGGTCGGCACGGAAAAGATCGGTGACTACGAGTACACGTTGCAACTGAACAATGCACCGTCGCAAATCAAAGCGTTGGGCGATCTGCCGGTCAAGGCGGCCAACGGCACCACGGTCTATATTCGTGACATTGCGAACGTGCGCGATGGCAGCCCGCCGCAGACCAATATCGTGCACGTGGACGGCCGGCGTTCGGTACTGATGTCGGTGCTTAAGAACGGTTCAGTGTCGACGCTCGGCATCATTTCCGGCATCAAGCAGCGGATTGCTGCAGGCAAGGCGTCATGGCCCGATAACCTGCAGATCGAGCCCATCGGCGACCAGTCGCTGTTCGTGCGTGCGGCGATCACCGGCGTGGCGCGCGAGGGCGTGATCGCGGCCGTGTTGACGAGCCTGATGATCCTGCTGTTCCTTGGCAGTTGGCGCTCGACGATCATCATCGCAACCTCGATCCCGCTCGCCATCCTCGGCTCCATCGCCACGCTGTCCGCGCTCGGCGAGACGTTGAACATCATGACGCTCGGCGGTCTCGCGTTAGCGGTAGGGATTCTGGTCGACGACGCCACGGTGACCATCGAAAACATCAACTGGCACCTCGAGCATGGCAAGGAGGTGGAGACGGCTATTCTCGACGGCGCCGCGCAGATCGTCACGCCGGCGTTCGTCTCGCTGCTCTGTATCTGCATCGTGTTCGTACCGATGTTCTTCCTGAACGGCGTCGCGCGCTTCCTGTTCGTGCCGATGGCTGAAGCGGTGATCTTCGCGATGATCTCGTCGTTCATCCTGTCGAGAACCCTTGTGCCGACGATGGCGAAATACCTGCTGAAACAGCATGTGCAGGACGAGCACGCCGAGGACACGAAGCGCCCCGGCCCGCTCGGGCGTTTCCAGCGCGGCTTCGAAGCGCGCTTTGAAAAGGTGCGCAGCGCCTACCGCAGGTTGCTCGAACTCGCGCTGACCCACCGGCGTCCGTTCGTCAGCGGCTTCCTCGGCTTTGTCGCCCTCTCCTTCGCGCTGGTGCCGTTCCTCGGCCGCAACTTCTTCCCTTCGGTCGATTCCGGACAAATCCTGATGCATGTGCGCGCACCGGTCGGCGTTCGGGTTGAAAAAACCGCGCAGATCTTTGCGAATGTCGAAGGCGCGATTCGCCAGATCATTCCGCCCGTGGATCTCGGCACCGTGGTCGACAACATGGGTCTGCCGGTCAGCGGCATCAATACCGCGTACAACAACACCGGTACGGTCGGCTCGCAGGACGGTGACATCCAGATCGCGCTGAACGAAGGCCATCGTCCAACCGACGAGTATGTTCGCGTCATGCGCGAGAGATTGCCGCGAGAATTCCCGGGCGTCACGTTTTCGTTCCCGCCAGCGGACATCATCAGTCAGATCCTGAACTTCGGTTCGCCGGCGCCGATCGACCTGCAGATTCGCGGCAATAACCTGAACGCCAACTACGCGTATGCGGACCGTCTGCTGCGCCAGGTCCGCGATGTGCCGGGCGTGGTCGATGCGCGGATCGAGCAGTCGCACGGCAACCCGACCTTCAACGTCGATGTCGACCGCACGCGCGCGCAATTGCTCGGCATCACCGAGCGTGACGTGACGAACAGTATGGTGGTAAACCTCGCGGGATCCAGCCAGGTCGCGCCCACGTTCTGGCTGAACAACGCGAACGGCGTCTCTTATCCGATCGTGATGCAAACGCCGCAATACAGCCTCGATTCGCTCGCCGCGCTGCAAAATCTGCCGATCACGGCCAGCGGCGGAAGCACCGCCCAGATCCTCGGTGGTCTGGCGACAGTCCAGCGCACCAGCAGCAATGAGGTTGTCAGCCAGTACAACATCCAGCCCATGGTCGAGATCTTCGCGACCACCCAAGACCGCGACCTCGGCGCGGTGGCGTCCGATATCCAGCGCATCGTGCACGACAACGCCGGCACCTTGCCCAAGGGCTCCTCCGTTGCACTGCTGGGCCAGGTCCAGACGATGAACAGCGCCTTTGCCGGCATGTTGTTCGGCCTGCTTGGTGCGGTGGTGTTGATCTATCTGCTGATCGTGGTCAACTTCCAGTCGTGGGCCGACCCGTTCGTGATCGTGACCGCGTTGCCTGCCGCGTTGGCAGGTATCGTCTGGATGCTGTTCGCGACCCACACGACGCTCTCGGTACCCGCATTGACCGGTGCGATCATGTGCATGGGGGTGGCGACGGCCAACTCGATTCTGGTCGTCAGTTTCTGCCGCGAACGTTTTGCCGTCCACGGCGACCCATTCAAGGCCGCGCTCGAAGCGGGCTTTACGCGTTTTCGCCCCGTGCTCATGACCGCGCTTTCCATGATCATCGGCATGATGCCGATGGCGCTTGCCTTAGGCGAAGGCGGCGAGCAAAACGCGCCGCTTGGCCGCGCGGTGATCGGCGGTCTGCTGTTTGCCACCACCGCTTCGCTGTTCCTCGTCCCCGTCATTTTCTGTATCGTTCACGCGCGCCCCGGGCGCGCGGCTACCCCGGCATCCGTCTCGGGAGGTCCTGCTCATGTCGTCTGAATCTACTTTTCCCACTGATACACCGTCGCGCCGCCCGCTTTTGGTAGCAGGCGTGGTCGGCCTGCTGGTCGTCTTAGGCATCGTCGTCGCCGGTCTCACGCTGCGAGCCGCCGATGCCCGCAAACTGAAAACCTGGACTGACGCCCAGGCCGTGCCGACCGTCAACGTGATCCAGCCCTTGCGCGACGCCAACGGCCCCTCGCTGCAACTGCCCGGCCGCCTCGAAGCGTTTACGCGGGCGCCGATTTTCGCGCAGGTCAGCGGCTATCTGAAATCATGGAATGTCGATATCGGCGCGCCGGTCAAAGCGGGCCAGGTACTCGCCGAAATCGAAACGCCCGAGCTCGACCAGCAACTATTGCAAGCGCGCGCGGATCTCCAGAGTGCCCAGGCGAATGCTTTACTTGCGGGTACGACTGCCAAGCGCTGGGAAGCGCTAAGCGGCACCGATTCCGTCGCCCAGCAGGATGTCGATCAGCGCACGGCTGATTACGCCGCCAAGGAAGCGATCGTCGCGGCCGCGAAGGCCAACGTGGACCGCCTCGTCGCGACCAAGGCTTTCGCGCGCATCGTCGCGCCATTCGACGGCGTGGTGACCGCCCGCGATACCGACGTCGGCGCGTTGGTCAACGCCGGCAGCGGCGGGGTCGGACAGGAGCTGTTCGCGGTCTCCGACGTCAAGCAGTTACGCGTGTATGTCCAGGTGCCGCAGAACTACGCACCGGCGATACACGACGGCACGACCGCCAACCTGACCGTCCCGGAGTATCCCGACCAGCAGTTCACCGCGCGCGTGGTAGCGGCGGCAGACTCGGTCAATTCGAGTTCGGGAACGACGCTGGTTCAACTACTGGTCGACAACGCCAACGGCAAGCTGCTGCCGGGCGGCTTCGCCAGCCTGAAATTCTCGTTGCCCGCCTCCGCCGATTCGGTCCGTGTACCGGCCAGCGCGCTCGTCTTCGATAGCCGCGGCGTCGTGGTCGCCACGCTTGGCGCGAACGGTCACGTGCTGTTCAAACAGGTGAAGATCAATCGCGACCTGGGCGACTCGGTGGAGATCGGCTCAGGGCTCGCCGCAACCGATCGCGTGATCGATACACCGCCCGACGGACTCGCCGACGGCGACAGCGTGGAGGTGGCGACGGCGACCGACAAGAAGGCAGCTGCACATGGTTAAGTATGGACTTCCGGCGCTTCTCGCGAGCGTCGTCGCGCTCTGCGCCTGCTCGTTCGCGCCGCAATATCACGTCCCGCCGACGCCGATCGCGGCGCAATACAAGACGGTCGGCCCGTGGACCACGGCACAGCCCGCCGACCGGATAGACCGCAACGGCTGGTGGAAGATGTATTGCGACGCGCAACTCGACGATCTCGAAGCGCGTCTGCTGGCCAACAACACCGACTTGCGCGCGGCGTACGCACACTATGAGCAAGCGCAGGCTTTCGTGGCGCAGGTCGAGTCGGGACTGTACCCGTCGGTCAGTGTGAGCGCCGTGCCGCTGCGTGAGCGCCAGTCCGACAACCGGCCGTTGCGCGTGGGCGGCCCGAACGACTACAACTCCGTCACGCTTGGCGGCGAAATCAACTATGACCTCGACCTTTGGGGGCGTGTGCGCGACTCCGTGGTGGCCGGCAAGGACGAGGCGCAGGCGACCCAGGCCGATCTGGCCTCGGTCAGGCTGAGCCTGCAGGTCGAACTCGCGGACAGTTGCCTCCGCTTGCGCGGCCTCGACCAGCAAACCGAGCTGTTGAACGAAACTGTCGTGGCGTATACGAAGGCGCTACAACTCACGCAAACTTTGCATAACAGTGGGATCGTGTCGGGCCTCGATGTTTCCCGAGCGCAAACGCAACTTTCGTCAGCGAAGTCGCAGCTGTCGCAGAACCTGGCGCAACGGGCTCTGCTTGAACACGCGATCGCGGTCCTGGTCGGAACCTCTGCGTCCGAATTCAGCCTGCCGCCCCAGACCGCCGCCATCGCGTTGCCGGCGATTCCCACCGGCCTGCCGTCGACGCTGCTGCAACGCCGGCCCGACGTCGCTGCGGCGGAACGCCGGGTGGCCGAGGCCAACGCAAAGATTGGCGTCGCGCGGGCGGCCTACTTCCCGGACATCATGCTGAGCTTGCAGGGCGGTGTGCAAAGCGCAGCCTACGCCGGCCTCGTTAGCGCGCCCAATCTGTTCTGGGCGGTCGGCCCGCAGCTCGTGCAGTACGTGTTCGACGGCGGGTACCGTCGTGCGCAACTCGATTCCGCCAAGGCGGCAACCGAAGAAGCGGGAGAACGCTACCGCGGCGTAGTACTGTCTGCATTCCAGCAGGTTGAAGACAACCTTGCCCTGCTGTCGTATCTCGGCACTGCGTTGGGTGAGCAACGGGACGCAGCCAACGCCGCGCAGTACTCGGTCGACCTCGCGTTGCGTCAATATCGCCAGGGCGTGGTGGGCTACCTCGATGTCGTGCAGGCACAGACGGTCGCACTCGAAGCGCAACGCAGCGTGCTCGATATCCAGACGCGCCAGTTGAGTGCGAACGTGCAACTCCTGCATGCGCTCGGCGGTGGATGGTCAAGCGACGAACTGGCTCAAGCGGCTGCGGCGCCGGCACTCGTCGCTACAGCAGCGGCAACGGCACCCAGCGCGAATTGACCGCCGCTACACGGCGCGGGAACGGCAGCCCCGAATTGTTGGCTACTTCGGAGCGCGTTCCCTGTCCGGACTATTGCAACCTGTTGGCGGTCGCGGAAACGTTGAACCCGGAGTCGTCGCGGCGATCAGTTGGCCGTGCGTCTTGCGAAACCGGCGAACGGTGGTTGCTTCTGTTCAACCTGGCAAACCGCGCTTTGGCCCCGATCACGTGTCTGGTCGCAGCCGCCGTCAGTTGCTGATCGTGAATGGCGAGAATTTCCTCAAGCATACTCGCGACCTCCGCACTGACTTGCCACACGCCGTCACACTGTGCCCTGCCAGCAGCTTGATCCAATGCGGCCTCGGCACGCCGATACAAATCGACAGATGCATTACCGAATCCGGCCTCTTGTAAGTAGTACGTCAGATAGACGGCTCTGTTCAGCTCACTGATCAGATGAGCGTTTCCTTGCCCTTTGCGGCAGACCGCAAGCGCAAGGTGATTTGCGAGCGAGATATCAGAGGCAGCTCGCCTCGTCATTGGGAGCAGCATCTCCTTGCTCAGGTGACGCCGACCAAAAGAAACGCGGCCCGTGGGCCGGCGAGTGCTATGGGACATTGAAAGTGTATCGACTAGAGAGTTGCGAAACGGCCCTGCTGACTCGCGAATCATCGACATTCACGGTTGGGTCGCGTCAATTCTATAGCGATATCGGTGAGGCTGCATTTACGATAAATTTGCAACGGCACTGTGCCGCTTAGCCACAATCGAATTCCGAGGCCACTTGCAAGAAAGCCTGGATCAACCGGAGCCGCACCGAGCCCGTCGAGCTCGCAGCGTTGATGCGGCGTAATGCAATGTTGCCGAAGGTAGCTCTCGGCGAGTTGCCCACCGACAACATTGCGGTCGTAACGGAGAAACGGTTCCGTCTGCAATGTGACGTGCGGATCCGTCACCTTCATCGCGGCAGGCTCAGGAGCACGAGCGGCTCTTCCCTGAACGTGTGCCAGTCGCAACTTTTCGGCAGATTGAATGGTGGCCGTGTGACGACCGCGGCATCGAGATCGCCACTGACCACTCTCTGATACAGGTCGTGCGAGGTGTCAGGCTCGAAACCGCGCGACCACGACGGCGGAGCCGAATATGGGCCGCAGCTGAGCCTGGGATAGCACGTTGGATCCGCTCGTGCTCGACATCCCCACTCGCGCGCTGGTCGGCATGTGAAATGCCGCTCCTGGCGAGCGGCATTGTGCCCATTGCGCTCAGCCGCCGTGAAGCGCGTTGCTCAAGCCGGCATCGGACAGCGCACAAAGTGCCACCGCCGACCAGTCATGTTCAGCGCCGAGCCCTTGCGAGCGCAACGTCAGGAACCGGTCGTGGACGAGGCTTGCCAGCGGCAACGGAACGCCCAGTGCCTCAGCGGCTGCCAGCATCAGGCGGTTGTCCTTCTGGCCGAGCGGCAACGAGAAGCCAGGCGGCTGGAATTGCTGCGACGCAATCAGCGGGCCGTAGATCTTGTATGGCGGCGCATTGAAGTTTGCACTCGTCAGCAGCTCGACCAGACGCATCGGATCGATGCCGGCCTTGCCCGCTACGGCACAGGCTTCGCCCAGCGTTTCGATGATCACGGACAGCATGAAATTGCCGATCAGCTTCACCAGGTTCGCCTGCGAAGGATCCTCGCCGACAATGCCGACCGACTGCCCAAGCGTTTCGAGAAGCGGCACGGCAACCTTGAGGTGCTCGTGCGCGCCGGCCGCCATGATGAACAGCTTGCGCGCCGCCGCGGCATCGGGCCGGCCGAACACCGGCGCGGACACGAAGGCAAGACCCGCTTCACGGTACTTCGCAGCGTGATCCTGCGCGGCGGCGACACTGATCGTGCTCATCGAGATGTGCAGCGCACCCGGCTTCAGTGCGGTGGCGATGCCCGCCTCGCCGAACGTGACCGCTGCGTGCGCGGAATCGTCGGCCACCATCGTGAAGACTACGTCGGCCCCCAGCGCCGCCTGCGCGGGACTCGACGCGACACTCGCCCCCGCTTCGCGCAACGGTTCGGCGCGGGCTGGACTACGATTGAAAACCTGCACGTCGTGCCCGGCGTCGATCAGGTTCTTCGCGATCGCTGCGCCCATCGAGCCAAGTCCTACAAATCCAATTTTCATAATGCCATTCCAAATGATCGGCCGCGCGAAGGCGGGCCTGTTCAGACTGCGAATTGATAGACCTGACGGCTCACGTCGAGCGTCACGTCGCCGTGTTCGCCCAATGCCGTCATCCCGTGCTCTTCGAGTTTCGTGATCAGCCTGCCGATCGACTGGCCGCTGATCTGATAGTCGCGCAAGCGGGTTCCCACCGACATGCGTTCGAAGAACACACGCGTCGCCGTGATCGCCGCACTGATACGCTCGTCCTCGCTGCCTTCAGTGATGTTCCAGACTCGTTCGGCGTACTGCAGCAACTTCCCGCGTTTCGACTCGCGGCGCACGCTCAGCATGGCAGGCAGCACGATGGCGAGCGTCTGTGCGTGATCGAGCCCGTGCAGCGCCGTGATCTCGTGGCCGAGCATGTGGGTCGCCCAGTCCTGCGGCACGCCGGCGCCGATCAGACCGTTCAAAGCCAGCGTTGCCGTCCACATCAGGTTGGCTCGCACCGCATAGTTGTGCGGCTCGGCAAGCGCTTGCGGGCCGACTTCAGTCAGCGTAATCAGCAGGCCTTCGGCGAAACGGTCCTGTACCCTGGCGTCCACCGGGTAGGTCAGATACTGCTCGACGATATGAACGAACGCATCGACGACACCGTTGGCAATCTGTCGCGGCGGCAACGAGTAGGTCGTGGTCGGATCGAGCACCGAGAAGACC